>JAZSNM010000029.1:0-2094 GCA_045536405.1 Christensenellaceae bacterium | reverse complement strand
TGAAGGATATATATGTAAAGGTAACGTAAAAGTATTAAGAAAGAAAGGAAAGACGAGAAAAAGAATAGGTAATGGAGGAAGGTTTACCACAGGTAAATCTATACGTAAAAGGGACAAAAGTGTATATAAAAGGCAAGAATTTGGGCATTGGGAAGCAGATACGGTAGTTTCAGGAATAGGAAAAAGTAAAACATGTTTTGCAACGCTAGCAGAAAGAAAAACTCGTTTTTATATGGCAATAAAAATACCGAATAGAAAAGGTGAGACGTTAGCAAAAGCAGTAATAGAAACGTTATCTAAATTACCTATAGGAGCAGTGAAAACTATTACGTGTGACAGGGGTTCAGAATTTTCCGAGTGGAGAGAGATAGAAAAACAACTTAATTGTAATATGTATTTTGCAGACCCATATTGTGCTTGGCAAAAAGGAACAAATGAAAACTTAAACGGACTACTAAGAGAATTTTATCCAAAAGGTAAAAATTTAGAAAGAATAAGTGAAAAAATACTAAAAAAGAATCTGGCGTTAATTAACGCCAGACCTAAGAAAGTTTTACACTTTCAAAAACCAGTAGATTTATTTAATGAAAATCTTAAAAAGTGTTGCACTTAGTTTGACAATTCACTGTAAGAATATAAAAAAATAACGCATTTTACAAATTTAAACATTATTTTTGAAGTAAAAAAAATCTTATACTTGATTTTAAATTATTATTGTGTTATTATTATTCATATATTCGTTTAACAAAGAAGGTAAAAAATGACTAAGCCAAGAGTTGTATTTGCATATACGGAAGCCGGCATGGGACATATAATGCCTATGAAAAATATTGCCGACGCTTTTGAAAAGAAATATGGTGATAAGGTAGAATGCGTTAATTCTAGTTTTTTTTCCGAAACCAACAAGGCAAAACTCATTGAATACGAAAAAATGTTAGTTAATGAAGTAAAAAAACAAAACCGTCACACTTCGTATGGTATGTTTTCTACTTTTGCTATGGAAGTTTTTGGTCCTAAACTAGACACTTGGTATACTATGGAAGTTGTAGTTAAAGGGGCTACTCCTTACGGAACTGAACATATTGACGAATTAAAGGCCGATTTAGTCGTTTCTACGCATTGGGCAACCAACTACTACGCTATAAAATCTAAAACTAAACCGTTAACGGTAATGTATAATCCCGACAGTTTTATAACTCCGTTATTTAGTTACGATTGCGATTTAGTTTTATGTCCGTCAAAATTAGGCTACAAAAGGGCTTTAAAGAAAAAACGCTTTAATGAAAACAACTTAAAATTAGTTCCTTTCTCTATAAGAAAAGAGGCGTTTGAAGTAAGTTTAGACAAAAAAGAAAATCGCAAAAAATTAGGACTTATCGAAGATAAATTTACTATTCTACTTGCTGAAGGTGGTTACGGTATAGGTAAAATGGAAAAAATTTGTCAGTTAGTAGTTGAAAAAGATTTACCCGTTTCGCTTATTCTTTTGTGCGGTAAAAACGAAGAATTATTCCATAAAATATCAAACTTGAAAGTTGGCAAAAACACTACCCTATATCCACTTTCTTTCACAACTAACGTTTTCGAGTATATAGCGTCAAGTGATTTATTTTGCGGAAAAAGTGGCGCAAGCATGATGGCTGAGCCTTGCTTTTTTGGTGTGCCACAAATTATAACAAAACACACCACTCACATAGAAAAACACAATGCTGAATATTACGTTGACTACGTAAAATCGGCGAAAAACATTTTCAATCCTAAAAAAGTTGTTAAATTTATTGAAAATTGTTTAAAAGACGATAGCGAATTATTAAAAATGCGTAAAAACGCTTTAAAAATTCACGATAGATTTGGCAGTGAAACTACCGCCGATTACATTTTTGAATTATTAAAAACTAAATTTCCTAATTTATAATTTAAAAAAATTGCTGGTGAAAGCCGAGGCCCTCCAAGGGGTTCGGCAACTAAATAAATGCTTACGGATTTGTGATAATTTGAAAAATTTCCTTGCAAAGCAAGATATTTTTCAAAGTGATATTGCCTATGGCAGTGATATTCGCCTAATGGCAAGTTAAGGATTTATTTAATATAACT
>JAZSNM010000054.1:0-4062 GCA_045536405.1 Christensenellaceae bacterium | reverse complement strand
TTTGCCATATTTTTTATTAAATCACTCGTTTAAAAATTATTAAGCATATTATATCATTTTTCTTTCAAAAAAACAATTATTCTAAACAACTTATAAAAATCTTTTTATAAAAAATTCCATAATATAAAAAGTATTCATTTAACTATAAATACGTAAGTAAAAGCACAACAACCTAACCTTTCTTTACTTAAATATATAAACTAATAATTTTCACGTTAAAAAACTTTATTTTTTATACGTTTTTTGTTATAATATTTTCTACACTAAGGAGAAATTATGAATTTATTAACTAATTTTAAACATTACAAACCTAAATTTATTATAAACGATATTTTAAGCGGATTACTCGTAGCCATTATTGCTATGCCACTATCTATTGCGCTTGGTCTACAATCGGTAGGAGGCGAAGGCTACGGTATTCAAATGGGTATCATAACCGCTATTGTTGCCGGCTTTTGTATTTCGGCTTTTGGCGGTTGCAAATTCCAAATAGGCGGACCTACCGCCGCTTTTGTAGTTATTATTGTTGGATATATTTCTTCAATAGGGTTAATAGGCTTACAACTCGCTACAATTTGCGCTGGTATAGTTTTAATCATTTTAGGCTTTTTAAAATGTGGTAATTTAGTTAAATATATTCCATACCCTATCGTTATAGGTTTTACTACGGGCATAGGCATAACTTTATTAGTTTGGCAGTTAAACGATTTATGTTCTTTTAACGCTTCTGGCGAAAATTTTATTGAAAAAATTTCAAGTTATATTACCAACTTTTCTAACTTAAACTTACCTTCTTTTATTATGGGGCTTTTAACGTTAACGGCAATTATCGTATTATCTAAGGTAAATAAAAAAATCCCCAGTGCGTTACCGTAATAGTCATAGGGATTTTACGGTAAACCGCAGGGTTTCAATTTAACAAGTTAAGGCGTGGCGTGATGCCACGCCTTTTCTCGTATTCAGTTTTAATAATCAAATTTGTCCCAACTGTCAAAGTCAGGTAGTTCAATCGCTTCAACAAAGTTGTAAACGATTTCTATTGTATGCCTTATATGTCCGTCAACCTTTTGTTTTTCGTAGATAATTATCTTATCCACGAAAGCTCGCAAGATTTCAGGCGTTAGTTCTTCAAAGTCACTATACCTTTTCACGATAGCCATAAACTTTTGTATGTTGTCATACTTGGTTTGGGCTTTCTCTATTTCCGCCTTTAAGATTTTAACTTTTTCGGTTAATTCCTTTTGTTCGGCTTCGTAGTTGTCGCTCATTTTAATATAGCGTTCTTCAGATAATTTACCTGACACCTTATCTTCGTAAAGGCTTTGGATTATTTTATCAAGAGCTACAATACGTTTTTCCGCTACTTCTTTTTCTTCAATAGCGGAAGCAAGTTCACGTTTGTTCTTCGCTTCGGTACGCTCTTTTAGAATACTCATAAAAGTTTCTTTATTATCGCTTGCAAATTGAATTGTGTAACGCAAGTCATTTTTAACCATTGCCATAACAGAGTTAGCCGTTATTTGGTGCGACGTGCAATACTTCTTCTTTTTCTTGCGATAAGTAGAGCAATTAAAATATTCTGCTTGTTTCATAGTGGTGCATCTACAAAGATACATCTTTTCGCCACAGTCAGCGCAATAGAGCATCCCCGAAAGTATATGTGGTGTTCCCATATCGGAAATTCTCCTTTTAGCTTTGCGAAGGTTTTGCACAATATCAAAAGTTTCTTGGTCTATTATTGCTTCTTGCGTATTTTCTACGATAACCCAATTTTCTCTTGGATTTTCAATATACTTTTTCGACTTATAGGATTTCTTATACGTCTTAAAGTTTACTGTGCGTCCAAGATACTCTTCGTTTTCGAGAATATGTACCACTGATTGCTTTGCCCAAACGTCCGAATCTTGTTTTATCTTACCGGGAGTAGGTATTCCTTTACGATGAAAATACATCGTTGGTGTTTCTATTCCACGTTCGGTTAAAATTCGTGCGATTTGTGAAGGTCCGTAACCTTTAACGCAAAGGTTAAAGATTTCTTTTACGATTAAAGCGGCTTCTTCGTCAATTATCCATTTTTCTTTATCTTCGGGGTCTTTTATGTAACCCAAAGGTGGAAAAGAAGAGATATGTTTGCCCGAATTACCTTTTGCTTTCACAACGGCTTTAATCTTACGGCTACAATCTTTTGCGTACATTTCGTTTAGGATGTTCTTAAACGGAATAATGTCATCGTCGGGGTTAGTTTCCGTATCCATTTGGTCGAAGATTGCTATAAACCTTACGTCCGCATCGGGGAAATAATACTTGGTGTAATATCCCACGAGAATATGGTCACGCCCAAATCTTGACATATCTTTTACGATTACGGTTGAAATTTCGCCGTTTTCCACGTCATTTAATAATCTCTTAAACGCAGGGCGTTCAAAATTACTACCGCTAAAACCGTCGTCTATGTAAAAACGAGTATTCCTAAACTTATTTTCTTTCGCATAGTCCGAAAGCAATAACTTTTGATTTTTGATACTGTTGCTATCGCCCTCAAGGTCATCGTCTGAACTTAAACGACAATAAAGGGCTGTGTACTGCTGTTCTAAATGTTTTATTTTTCTATTAGATTGCAAATTCATTGTTTTTTACCTCCCGAATTGCAATCTTCAAGCGATTCTGTTGTGATAGGCTCGTCATTTACCAAACTTTCCGCTTGGTTAGTGATTAACCTTTTTGCTATATCAAACGCCGAACTCTTGGCGCTTGGTTTTTGGCTTGAAATAATGCAGTAAGTCGTATTCCCGATTTTAATCTCACGGGTTCTTACGCAATTCAAGTATTTATCGCAATGGTGATAAACTCTACCCGTTGCGAATTGTAATTCATCGTTGTTCTTTCTTTTTTCTTCTATAATAATCCTCCTTATATGAAAGTCGAGTAGCCTTTCAGTTATTGATACTCGTCCTATAAGGAAGAAAGATATTAGAGAACGTTATTTCTTTTCACTTTCAAAGAAGTCATCGTAGCCGTCCATAATTTTCGCTAAACCTAAATCGTTTTCAGCGGCTTCTTCAAGCAATGCTTTATATCCAGCTTCGATTAGTTGTACTTTCGTAAAACCGTATTGAGAGAGAAATTCGTTTATTTCTTCCGCAAACTGTCTCGGAACACTCGTTCCCCAAACTAAGCTTTTCGCTTTTCTTTCTTCCTTGTGTTTCTCTTCATACCTTTTGTCTGTTACCGCTCTCGGTTGTCTCATCGCTTGTTTCTCCTTTATACGTTAGTATAAATATTGTATCGTATTAATACGGAATAGTCAAGCTGTTTTGAGATAAAATTTTTAATTTCGGTAGAAGAATAAAATCGGGTTTCCCGATTGTTTAAGTAAGTCAAAATTGCACAAATTGGCAATTCTCTTTACCTGCTTGCAAAAAGCGGGAAATTGCCATTTGGTGCGGTTTTCTTAACCTGCTTACTTTTTTTGAGATTGCGCACCGCACCGTGTGGTTAAATTTAGCCTCGCAGAGCCCACCACTTTCACAAGAAAGTGTAGTGGGCTACACCTATATTTTAGGGTTTGTCTCTTGTTCTATTCATAGTTGCCTCCTTATAGTTATTTCAGGCCCAGGGGATAAAAAAAGGCGAGCAGATAAAACCCACCTTAAGTGAGTAACACCTGCTCGCCGAATTCTTAATGATTCGCAGTTTTGTATAAACGTCTTTATACGGCTTCAGTCAAATTCAACTCTTTAGCGAACGTTAGCATTGGCATTCAACGGAATCCTTTGCCCGATATTTAATTAAAGCAAACGTTTTATTTGACAGTAAAATAAGAACATATGTTCGCTTTGTGGTACTATTATACTATATTATTTTAGTAAAGTCAACGCCGACCTGTCCAAAAATACGGACATGTCGGCGCTTTTACAAAGTTTTTTAATTATATTCTATAAAAACTATCTTTGCCAATTCATGCGTCTTGCAATTTCGCAAAGACATCCATAGTATACACCTTGTTGATGGTTGGAATCTAACTTGCCCATTGCATCAAGAAAGTCTTTGTATGCCTTAACT
>JAZSNM010000052.1:0-4112 GCA_045536405.1 Christensenellaceae bacterium | reverse complement strand
TGTGGTAGAATAAGCAAAAGAGGAACGTTATGTTTTATAAAATGATAGCAAAAAAAAGAGACGAGTGGTTTGCTGGCGATTGTGTAGTAAAAGAACTCATTGAATATATTGAGAAAACAAATCAAATGCGTGACGCTCAAGTAGATGCAATAAAAACGTATTTGTTTCTTAAAATTGCTTGTGATAATAAGCCGTTGTTTGAGCTTTTTAAAAAAGGTGTTTTTAACTCATTGGACTTGGATGAGTTAGAAGTATCTTCTACTGTTAGAACTGTTTTGCAAAATAAACCTGCATTAGCAGCGTTGTATGAATATGCATCTTTGAAAGATGATAACGGCAATCAAGTGTCAGAAAAGATATGTAAGGAAATTAAACGTAATCCTGAAAGTATTGATGCAAAAGAGTTTTTCAAAATTGTTTTTTACGGCGTAACGTACACGGATTATTTGTTTAGTTTGCCTATGGGCGCAGGCAAAACGTATTTAATGGCAGCGTTTGTATATTTGGATTTATACTTTGCAATAAATGAGCCAAACAATCCTAATTTTTCACACAACTTTATTATTTTTGCTCCGTCTGGTTTAAAGTCTTCTGTTGTACCAAGTTTAAGAACAATTCAAAACTTTGTTCCTTCATGGGTAATTCCTGAACCTGTTGCTTCAAAATTAAAGCGCATGCTTATTTTTGAAGTGTTAGACGAAAATAAAACCACTAAAAAGTCAAATAAAACAAAAAATCCTAACGTTCAAAAAATTGCAATACATCAGCCATTGAAAGATTTAATAGGGCTTGTTGCCGTTACTAATGCTGAAAAAGTAATTTTAGACAGAGTAAAAGAAAAGAACGGTCAAATCTCTTTGTTTGAAGAAAGTGATGACGAAAAAGATAAGCAAGCAAACGAACTTAGAAATCTTTTAGGTAAATTACCACACTTGTCGATTTTTATTGACGAAGTTCATCACGCCGCAACTGATGAAAAGAAATTGCGTGCAGTTGTAAATAAGTGGGCGCAAGGAGGAAACGTTAATAGCGTTATTGGTTTTTCGGGAACGCCGTACTTACAAATAAGTGAAAAATTTAACATAACGGATAGTTTAAGTATTGCAACTCAAGAAATTTCAAATATAGTCTATTATTATCCGCTTGTAGAAGGTATTGGTAATTTCTTGAAGAAACCTAAAGTGTTTATTTCAAGCAGTAACGATAGATTAGATATAATTGAAAACGGCGTTAAAGAGTTTTTGAATTCATATAAGGATACTTTATATTTTGGCGGCACTTGTGCGAAGTTGGGCGTATATTGTGGCACAATTGAAACACTTGAAACTCAAGTATATCCTTTGGTAGAAAAGATTGTTGAGGAATGTGGGCTTAGTCCGTCTATTGCAATACTTAAATATCACGGTGGGAATGAAAACTATCCTATTCCTGTGGATAGTGCGTACGAATTTTCTATATTAGACAAGCCTTTCTCTCAAAAGAGAATTATATTGTTAGTTCAAATAGGTAAAGAGGGTTGGGACTGTAGAAGTTTAACGGGAATTATTTTATCGCAAGAAGGCGACTGCTCTACTAATATGGTTTTGCAAACGTCTTGCCGTTGTTTGCGTCAAGTACAAAAAGGTGTGCCTGAAACTGCTATGATTTACTTAAATAATAGTAATGCAAACACCTTAAATATTCAACTTGAACAACAACATAGAATAAATATTCAAGAGTTCCAAAACGGCAAAGACGATAAATTTACGCTTGTAAAACGTTATGATAGAAGCGCTTATTTAAGACTTCCTAAAGTAGATTTTTATCAATTAAAAGTCAATTATAAAACGGTTGTAGTTCAAAAGGTAGAAGACGTAGATATTAAAGAAAGTATTAAAATCTCAGCCGATATAGCAAAAAGAACAAATATCATTAAAACTGCAGAAATGTCGGATTCTTTACAAACTACCGAAACAAAGATTGACGATAAAGAAACGGGTACAACACCTTCTAACTTTAATATTTGGATTAACGATATATTAAAAGAAAGTTTTAATTCACTTGATAGGAATGTATTAATTCCTTACATTGCCGAATTAAAAGAAGTTTTTGAAAAAATTACTTATCAAAATGATGGAGTTTTGTACTTTAGCTCAAAGTATGATTTGGCTAAGCTTAACGCTCATATCCGTAAATCTTTTTATGATAAACATACCTTTGAAACGCAAGAGGAGTTAATCCCAGAAGAAGCAAGTTTATTGCACGTTGATAGTTTTAAAACTGAAGTTTATACCAAAAATGTTGCAGATTATTATCCTAAAGTGGAGATGGTAGAAAAGATTATTCTTGATGATAATGGTAAGTTAAAACTCGATAAGAAAGATCAAAAAATGTATGATTTGGCGGTGCGAACGGGCAACGATGCGATTATAGACTTTTTCAAAAAGCAGATGGTATCGCACCCTATGAAAGATAAGTCTTTCCACTACTTGCCGTATAAAACGGATAGTTCTTTTGAACAAAAGTTTTTAGAAGAAGTGCTTACTGAAAGCGTTATAAAAGATAACGATTTAGAAGTTTTTTATAACGGCGATAAAGCGTTGACCGAGTTTAAAATTAAGTGTTATCAGCAAGTGGGTAAAAAATGTAATTATATCGGTATGTATACGCCTGACTTCTTGATTATAAAGAGAAAAGATGGGAAAATTTACAAAGCGCTAATCGTGGAAACCAAAGGCGAAATTTATGCACCAAAATTTATAGAAAGGCGCAACTTTATGAAGTCGGCTTTCATTAAACAAAACAACGACAAGTTTGGTTATAACCGCCTTGATTTTTTATATTTAGAAGACACGCTTGAAGAAAAAGATAGAATTGTACTAACAATTGAAACAATTAAAAAGTTTTTTACGGAGGAATAAAATGTCGATTTATATCCCTGAAACAAATGAAATTTATTTTGCAAAAACAAAGGAATATTTTAATGAAGTTTTGAGTTCATATTCTAATGGAAATTATCGTTCCGCTGTAGTTATGCTTTATTCAACTGTTATTTGTGATATTCTTTTAAAATTAAAAGAGCTAAAGGATATGTATAATGATTCCATTGCAAGTAGCATTTTAAAAGAGATAGAAAGCACGCAAAAAGAAAGTACAAGTAAATCGTCTTGGGAAAAAGAATTACTGGAAAAAGTAAGAGATAAAACAAATTTAATTGATTCTAAGGTATTTTCTGATTTATCTCATTTATATGATGATAGATGTTTTTCTGCACATCCTGCAGTAAACGAAGATTTTGAACTTTATACCCCGAATCAAGAAACTGTTATTGCACATATAAAAAATGTTTTAAATGGCGTACTTATTAAACCACCTATATTTATAAAAAGTGTTATAAATATGTTAACAGATGATTTAAAGGATAAAAGTGATATATATAGAGAAAATAGAGAAGCGCTTGCTATTTATTTAAATAACAAATATTATCAACATATGAACGAGTCTATGAAAGTAAAGGTGTTTCAAACTTTATGGAAATTTTGCTTTATAAACATAGAAGATGAAAACTGTAAAATATATAGGGGGATTAATCGTCAAGCATTAAATATTTTAGTAGAACCAATCGAAACCATTATAAAAAAAGAATTAAAAGATAACGAAAATATTTACATTGTTGCTAACGACGGGGAGTGTTTGTTTCAATTAGTGGCTTTTTTGTCTTGCGTCCCATCTCTTTATCAAGTATTAGGGAAAGATGTTAAATTATTAATAGATAAACATATTAAGGAAGATGGAAATGCAAAATGGGGAGCGTGGTTTAAACACAAACGATTAAAAGACCATTTGGCATACTTAAAAAAGAGTCAACCAGTTATTAAAACGCCTCATTTAAAATATATATATGGCTATTATTGTAAACAAGGGGAAAAAGAAGAAATTATTTCTTTTTTCATAGATTTGTTTGGCGATAGTAGGAATTATGACACGGCGGATAAAAGATATGATTGTTGTATTAGACCGTTTATCGGAGATTTTAATCAAGCAGAAGTTGAAAAACTTTTACAAACCATAAACGGAAATAGACAAATATATGATAGGGGCGCGGCAAAAAGTACTAATACAGAAATAGTGAA
>JAZSNM010000039.1:0-87699 GCA_045536405.1 Christensenellaceae bacterium | reverse complement strand
GGAAAAACTACACGAATATATTTACTATTACAACAATGAAAGAATATCTTTAAAATTGAAAATGAGTCCAGTTAAATACCGAACTCATTTACAATATATTTAATTTAATTTTTTGTCTAAACTTTTGGGTTCACATCATTTTCTCGCCTTTTAGTTGCTTAATAGAATCTGTTATGAAGCCAAATAATTTTCTTTAATTTTGTAAATCAACGTGTTAATAGTGAATTTTGTAAAGTCAACCTCTTCATAACTTTCTTGACTTAATGACCAAACGTATCCTTCTTCTATTTCTGGTAAACCTTCAGGTGTTGTTCCTTTTACTATCGACATTGAATATTCTACAATTTGTTCATCTCCAACAAAATCAACCGATATTCTTTCTCCAACTGTATTTGTTTTGTTAAGAATAAATTGCTTTATTTTCATCATGTCTAAAACGTTAATATTTTCACCACCATCTTCAGTATAATCTTCCGTTGCATTAGCATAAGCTTTTTGGTTTTCCGTCAATGTGATTTTCCCAAGACTTGCTGATTTAATCATCATTAAATCTATAACGTCTACGTTTCCGTCCATATTTGCGTCACCAATTTCATAAATTTTAACGCCATTCATATTTGATGATAGATTTGGATTATTTGTTATAGTCATATAGTTGTTCATTCCAGAAGCAATACTTGATTTTGCTTTAAAAACTAAATCCACAATGGTCATTGACATTGCTCCATCACTAATATTTACATCTATAATTATAACATTCCCATTCACGCTAATAATATTAACATTTGGATAACACACATAATCTAGAAGCTCAACTTTCAACGCATCATAAACTATTTCTATTTGCATATTTTTTAAATTCGCAATTTCTTCAATAGATATCGTTGTCATAAAACTCTTATCCCACGCAGAAACAGTTTCTGTGTTTTTTATAATTGCGCTTCCTCTCTCTTCATAAACAGCCGTATAAACAATATTTGAAGAAACTGTAGAAATCTCCTTATCATACCCAACAAATGATTTATTTATAGGAGTAAATATTGTACCTTTATATACAGGCTCATTTCCGTAAAAATAGGTTTCATTTACAAACACATCTTCTTCACTTGCATTCTTAAAAATCCAAGTTACAACATATTCTTTAGCTTGTTCCCTAAACACTGCAACATAACGAATATTTTCAAACGTTTGTGAGATAGCATCAATTTTACCATCTTCGTTTTTGTCCCAACCAACAAACAAGTAATCATAGCCCTCTTTCTCTAGCTTGAAACAAATTTTTTCGCTATCTTCCACCTTTTTATTTCCATTTAAATCAAACCAAAAATATTTTTCACTTGTTTCTTCTACATATTTAGGAATTATGCTTAATCCACCATATTCTACGTTGTCAAAGCTCATCGTTTCGCCAGCAATTTCCCACTCTACTCCAACGGTCATATTTTTAATCACATTAAATGTTTTGCTTGTCTTATATTCATTATTACTATTTTCAAAAACAATAACAATATCATGTGCGCCATTGCCTAAAACATCTAAAAATTGCTTGTTTATAACGATTGTTTTATTGTCTTTATTTATTTCAACAAAATTAAATATTGAACTTCCATTATAAACAACATCTCGTATAGACGCATCCGCATCACAAGTATATTCTATTTCAATTTTTTCTGTATGTTTATCAATATTTACTTGTGATTCGCTTATAGTAGGCTCTATGACCATACCCATAGATTCAACATCAATTTCTTCTAATTCCTCCAATGAAAAATATAAGCAATTATTATCTATACTGTTGCCAAGTTCACTTCCGTCGGAAACATTTATATATAAAGTCAAAATTGTTTCCCCAACCTTAATTATTGAAGAATCTACTGTTACATTATAATATTTCGTTTGACCAGGCGCAATACCTATTACATCAACAGTCTTGCCAGTCATTGCTAAATATCCACCATTAATGCCTGCACTTACATATAACGTTGCATCGGCTACTACATTTCCATCGTTTGTTACACCAATTATTAAAGTTCTATTTTCACCCAATACAACTTCTTTTGCTACAATCCTTAAATCTGAATATTCAAGAGGTATAACAACCTTGTTGCTTAATTCTTTTCCATCGACGGTAATGGTTATGCTTTCCTCAACGTCACTATTGAAGTCATTAAAAGAAATTTCATACACATACGAACAACCAGATAGAACTCTTATATCATTACAATATTGACAAGTTACATTAGCAGCTTTTAAACCGTTGTTAGTTATTGTTATATATGCTTTTCGTGCAATATAATCAATAGAACTTTGTATAACAACGTCACTTGTTATTTCTCTTTGAATAATACTACTTTGTATAAACTCCCCTTGCCCATTTATATAATCTATTGTGAAATGTAAATAATTTCCTATCATACTTGCAGAATATTCTGCTATATAATAATCGATTATTGATTCTACTACAAGGACTTCTTCGCCCCAAACCGAACCTTCACTAAACTTTCCGTAAATAGCCGTTCCAGTATTGTCTTTATTGTTTTTAGTATAAATAATGCCTACTAAATTTCCGTCTTCGTCATATACGGTTTGATAAGCATCCGTAGCAATATTAACTTTATGTTTTATAACGTCTATTACGCTAGTATTCGCACCTACGTTATACTCTTCTAAGTAGTACACTTCGGTAATATCGTTACCATTAATTTCTATGCGCTTACAGTAGCAGAACACTTTGCCATCTTTAACTAATATTGATATTATTTCTTCGTTATCATCAACCTGAACAAGTTTCACTTGTTCAGAACCATCTAGATAATAAACTACCCTATCACTTAAAGTAGACAAATCACAATCCTCATCTAGATTATAAACTACCGTTCCATCGTTAGAAATAGTTAAACTTGTAACAGGCGCTAATCCACTTGCCAGTAAAATTGGCTCTGACCAATTTTTTCCATTAAATACGCTTGTGTAAATACTGTTTGCAGTCGTTTTAAACACGTGAGAATTACCATTTGCATCAACATAGTTATTAGGAGAAACACCAAACATATTATTATCACTATTTTCTACCCAAACCATAACTTGTTGTCCATTTATCACTGCGTAATTTTGCAAATACTTGTATCCAAAAGTTTTAGTAATCTCTTCTTTGCAAATTTCCATGTCAAAATTGGACAAATCAATAATAGCACTCTTTAGTAATAAGTTTTCTGAAACATAATACGTATCATTAACTGTTGTATCTATAAGTTTTTCGCTTTGTTGTAAATACGCAACATATAACTTGCCATTTTGTTCGTACACATTATAGGACTGGTCGTTGTATCCGTTATCATCAATTAATTTAACGTTTATCCATTCACTACCGCTCCATTCTGCTACTGCAAGTTTCCTATAATTATAATTATCATAGTTGTTAGAATTTTGATTAAATGCATCTACATAGAAAATTTTATACAATTTTCCTTCACAAACAATTAGTTTTGCTTGTTCCTGCATTTTCTCTCTATCTTCAACCTCGTAATTTTCAACAAGGTACATTGATGTTAATGAAACTTGTCCATATTCACCACTCTCATTCCAAGTATACCAATAGTAATCGTCTATTATTGTATAATTACCCGACCAAATTTCGCCTTTCTTCTCAAAGAATAACGCTTTTACGTACCAACCAACTTTGCCATTTATAGACCACTCATCTATACCTATATTTGGAGCAAATTCAAGGATAAATACAGTTCCTACTCCACCGTATACACCTATAGACGCCCAGCTACAACCAACGCCTAAAGACACGTCAAGATTTGCCTCAATTTTTGCCTTAGCGCTTTCTATTGTTATCGGCGCATTTTGTTTGTCAACCCTTAAGGATAAATTCACAGTTCCGTCTACACCCATGTCGACTTCTAATACAACAGGAATAATCCAAACCACATATTGTTGTTGCATCTTAAATCCAACACTTATCGCTCCCTTTATTTCACCTTCAGTCAATCTAATTTCATTTTTATCATACTTAAATTTTAAAGAACCACTTAAAGAAAGTTCGAATGAACTCTTAGTTGATAAGTTTTTATTTTCATCAAAACTTCCTACTGCTTCTGAGTAGACCTGGCCTTCTTTTATATTTTCTTTTGCGACTGCAGAAGTTAAATAAGAAGCATAAATTAAACTTGCTTTTGAGGCGTACGCATTTCTTCCGACTAAACCTTTTACTCCATTTACAACCCCATATTTTTCAACCACTTTGTCCTTCGCATAATACCCTTCATATATGCTTAACATATAGTAGCAATAACCAAGGTCTTCTGTTCCTTTTGCAAAACGCACGTTAAAGCTATAGTCTTTGCCTTCAACAATTCCCATAAACTTAAAATGATATGTATTTTTATTGTGTGCCTCGTGATTGTCGTTATACCCCTCCTTATTGCTATTATATGACTTGCTTTTTTCCTTCTTAGAACCAAGCGTAACCGTTACAGAATCACCATCTGGAACAATATTAATTTTAGTGTTTTTACCAATTGAAAAATCAAGTTTATCACTACCAATTAACGTTGAAAGAATTGAAGCGTTTCCTGACAAATCTACGCTTATATCTTCCGTGTTAAGATTTATTTGATCTTCAGTTATTATAAAATTAAATACGTTTACGTTGAGTTGGATCTTTTGAGTTTTTTCATCTTCACCATATTTTGTGATAAGTTGTGCATATATGATTTCATCTTCTATAAATTTTGTATATTCAACCCAGAAATTATAAGTTACTTGCGAACCCGATGTCTCGCCATTTTCTAAGGTTTGCAATATTTTATCACCTTGAATTAAACTACAACTTGTAGGTACGACTCCACTATCTAAATACGCAACCACTGAAATATTGATTTTTTCTGAAACTTTAGCAACTGTTTCATCAACGCCAACGATGTTACCATTTACATCTTTTTTAATATAACCTTCTACAGTTTTTCCTGTTTCACTATCGAAATAAGAATCACCATACATTGCTAAGTTAAGGTCATAAACTGTACTATTTATGTCATTTCCTTCACAACTAACACCCATAACTGTTGGTTCTTTTGATAAGGTGATATATGAAATTTTCATTTCATTATCCGGATAGAACATCTGCTTATGAGTAAAATATCCGTCTTTAGAAACATAAATTAATCTTTCTACGCCATCATCAAAAATGCCATCTGCCTCAGAAAATACTACTATACCGAATTCATTAGTAGATAAATAATATCCTCTTCCATCAATGTAGAGAGCAATTCTTGCATTATACATTGAATTGCCATTTGTATCTACAATAACGAAGGTATAATCAGAAGTTTTTACTGTTTGATTTCCTAATTCAGTTATTACAGAATAAGTTTCAACTTCTGCAAAATCCCAGTAAGCAGGAAGATTATTGTTCGTTGCTTTTAAGAATTTAGCTTTTACCCCCTGATCGTTATCAAATACTTTTACACCACTATTAGGTAAATTTTCTAATCTGAAGAATACTTCTTTTAGATTAGAGCATTGTGCAAATGCTTGGTCTCCTACTTCCTTAAAATCTTCGTTTAAAATTATTATTCTTGCTAAGTGAGTATTGCCAAAGAAAGCATTTGAATAAATAACCTCAGTTTGATAAGGAACCGTATAAACAACCCTTTCTATACCGGCAGGATAACAATAAAGAACTTTCATATCTTTACTGTATAAAGCACCACTTGCATCACTCTTAAAATATCTATTTCCTTCTGCTACAACTATTTCAGAAAGATTAGAATTTGTAAACAATCCAATACTATAAAGCCCATCTTCATTTAAGGTTGAGCCATAATAAGATTGACCAATAGTAGCTTTCTTTAAGGTAGAAATATCGGCAAAAGCATATCCACCAACAAGAACTGTATCGTTGGACATTATTATGTTTTCAAGGTGCTTAGCACCATAAAAAGCGTAAGCAGAAATCTCGTAAATACTGCCGTCTATTTTAGACATATCATACGTGGCATCTGTTTTTGCTAAAGGATATTGTAAAAGCTTTAACCCGTTTTCCGTAGACTTGAACAATACCCCATCATAAATAGGATATTTATCGCTTACTTCTTGTTTCTCAAGAATTTCTTCTTGAGTTTCCGGATCAAACCTTACAGTTTCTATAACCTTATACGCAAACTCGCTAATATTTTCGCACCTACTAAAAGCGTTATCGCCGATAATAGCAACGTCTGCCCTAATTGCAACACTGCCACTTATATCGGTATTGTAGAATGCCCTTTCGCCAATGTGCGTTAAATTCTCGAAATTAAAAGTTCTTATCGGCGTGCTTTCAAATGCAGAATCTTCTATGTAATATACTGCCCCACCAGAAACCTTGATAAGATATGGGCAAGCATAAAAGGCATGCGAACCAATAACGTTAACGTCGTTAAGATTAACGCTTTGAATATTACTGCGTGAAAAAGCATATTTTTCAATAACCGTAGTGCCTTCTTTAACCGTAAAGTCAACTACGTTTGCAGGTGCTTTTATAAGCCTTGAATAGAGTTTAACATTAATGTTGATATCATTAATATAAACCATTGCAACCTTAACTTTTACCTTAAACCCGTCACCATATAATGCGCCTACTTCGTCAACGTAATACTTATCATTTTGACTATCCACAGCAAAACCTTTTATATTTGCCATTTCGCGGAATGTACATTCCCAAACAGCAGGAGTATTCGCCGTTTCGTAAGCACCTATAAATGCTCCAAACTCAACGCTTGTTGCAGGGCTTTTATAAAAAGCAAATCTATCAAAACCAATGACCATATAAATTTCATAATCGTAAATAACAAAATCTGGGATTTCAATATCTTTTGCCGTAGACCCACTAGTGTTTACGCCGTTATAATTAACAAGGTTGCCTTCACCAACGCTATTAGACTTAGTTCCTACAATAGCCGTTCCGTTGGTAATATCTAAAGTATAAACAATTCCTTGTCCGTCTATTTTATTCTTATTAAGGTCTTCTCCTTCATAAACAGTGGCATTGTTTATAGATACATTTTTCCAAGCACTATCATCACCTAAAACTACGATTGCTATCTTTCGCTTTGCGGAATTATCTGAACTGAAAATATCGCTAGCAATAGTATTTGGTTTTTCGCCACGAACGTAAAGCGCTAAAAGATTAGTACAGCCACTAAACGCTCCATTATCTATTTGATTAATTTTACCATAAAGAGAAATAGTTCTTATCTTTAAGGAATCTTCCGAAATAAACGCTGTTGACGTGATAGAACCGATAGAATAATTATCTCCACCTATAACGATAACTTTAGGTATAACTATATTCTCACTATATACACTTATATCTTCAAAACCAACGATATCAATGGTTTTATCACTTCCGTTAACGTTTGAGTATATAATACCTTGCGCATCACGATAGTAAGTATTGCCATCAATAACAATACTTTCAAGATACATTATTTCACCAAACTCTGACACTGTGTATCCACTGCCGTCATTTGTCCAGTATAAATACTCTTTGTCCGCATCAGGATTATATGAGTTTATCTCATCCCATCCAAGAGTTTTACCGTTGTAATAAACAGTAAACCCTTCAAGTCCTAAATCTAATAATTTTTTATTAAATCCATACGAATAGTCTGCATCAACGTAAACGCTTAAAAGCCCACTACAATCGGTAAACACTCCTTGTCCAAGGTCGGTTACGCTACTGCTTAAAACGATACGCCTTAAAGAATTATTTCCGCTAAACACACTTCCGCTAATACTAGTTATCCCTTCATCAAACATCAATAACGCAGCGTCTTTTTTTAAGAAGTCTATGTGCTTATTAGAATTTAACTGGCCATCGCCAATAACTATAGCATCGTTTTTGCCTTTTAGTTTAACAAAATTAAATCCGCTTTCTATCTCTCCGTAACCATCAATTAAAACACACTCAAATTCAGATAATGCATTATAATCTTTAAACACATAAAAATTCTTTGCGCTACTGTTTGAAAATGCATCTTCGCTTATGCTTGTTACACTATCACCTATTATTATACTATTTAACAACTCACAGCCAGCGAATGCTCTATACCCTATGTTTTCACCACCATTTATTACAACTGTTTTTAACTTTGCTTTAGGTATATAAGGTATTGCCATTGTTGGCATTGTTGCTTCTTCTATAAGACAACCAGAGAACGCATTTTCGCCTATACTCGTTACGCTATTGCCTATTGTTACATTTGTTAATGAAGCGCAACCATAGAACGCATAATCATTTATTTTTGTTGCAGTTGTTATATTTGCTTCTGTCACTAACTTATCGTTTATGTATAAGTTTTTAGCATAAGATAATGGATTTGAATAACCATTAGCAAACCCTATTTGTACCCAACTGTCTATTGTTCCCAAATAGTTTACTTTTTCGAGTGAGCTACAACCAAAGAACGCATCTTTATCTATACTTGTTACATTATTACCTATGGTTACACTCTTTAACGAATTACAACGATAGAATGCCTGTTCCCCTATACCTATTACGCTATTGGGAATTTCTATAATTGTTAATGAACTGCAATTATAAAACGTGGAAACACCTATACTTGTCACGCTATTAGGTATTTCTACACTAGTAAGTGAAAAGCAATTAAGGAACGCCCTATCACCTATACTTGTCACGCTGTTTGGTATTACTATACTTTTAAGTGAATGGCAAGAAGAAAACGCATTATCCCCTATACTTGTTACGCTGTTAGGGATTTCAATATTTGTTAATTCATCGCAAGACCCGAACGCAGAATCACCTATACTTGTTAACTGACTCTTTTCACCAAAAGTTACACTTGTAAGCGAACTACAATTATAGAACGCATATTCCCCTATACTTGTTACGCCACCGCCAATAGTTACGCTTGTTAATGATCTGCACCAATAGAAAGCATCGTTACCTATACTTGTTACACCACTACCTATTGTTACACTTGTTAATGAGTAGCAATTATAGAACGCATAAGAACCTATACTTGTTACGCTATCTCCTATTGCTACACTTGTTAGCGAACTGCAATTCTTGAAAGCGGAGTTTGATATTTTTATTGCATCTGTTAAAACTGCTTCTGTTAGCAAACTATTATTTACATATAAATTGTATTGGTTTCCAAAATTAGAACCAATTCCCAACTCGACCCATTCATCTATCGTTCCTAAATAGTTTACTTTTACCAATTTACCGCAACCAAAGAATGCTCTTACGCCTATACTTATTACATTTTTCCCTATTGTTAGACTTTTGAGTGAAGCACAACAATAGAACGCCTCTACACCTATACTTGTTACACTATTTGAGATTTCTATGTCTTTTAACGAATCACAATTATGAAACGTATAATCACCTATACTTGTTACGTTATCACCTATTACAACACTTGTTAATGAACTACAATTAGAAAACGCACCATCACCTATACTTGTTACATTATCACCTATTACAACACTTGTTAATGATGTGCAATTAGAAAACGCACCATCACCTATACTTGTTATGCTATCTGGTATTGTTATACTTGTTAAACTACTACAATTAGAAAACGCATAAGAGGATATTTTTGTTGCCGTTGTTAATACTACGTTTGTAAAATCACACAATACATCATTTATATATAAATTTTTAGCATAATATAACGGATTTGAATAACAATTACCAAACTCAATTTGCACCCAACTATCTATTGTCTCAGCGTAATTAACTTTTTCTAATGAACTGCAATATTCAAACGCACCATCACCTATACTTGTTACGCCGCCTCCAATAGTTACACTCGTTAAGGAACTGCAAGTATAGAACGCATATTTACCTATACTTGTTACATTATCTGATATCACTATACTTGTTAATGAGTCGCAATCCCAGAACGCAGAAGAACCTATACTTTCGCCACTAGTTATAATTACCACCTTTAAATTTGATTTAGTAATATATGGTATTGCAATAGTAGGTATTATTGCGTTTTCTATTTTACAACCATAGAACGCATCTTTACCTATACTTGTTACGCTATCTGGAATTGTTATACTTATTAATGACTTGCAACCATAGAAGGCACCCTCGCCTATGCTTTCTCCACCCGTTACAACTACTGTTTTTAATGAAATTGGAATGTAAGAAGAGTTACTGCTATAACTACTTGCACCAAATATGTAACCAAAGTGAGTATCACTTGTTCCGTTTAACGTTGCTCCTACGAATGGCAGAGTTATACTTTCTAATAAACTGCAACCACGGAACGAACCAGTACCTATACTTATTACGCTATTAGGAATTTCTATACTTGTTAATGAACTACAATTATATAACGCATAAGAGGATATTTTTGTTGCAGTAGTTATATTTACTTCTGTTACTAACTTATCGTTTATATATAAGTTTTTAGCATAATATATCGGATTTGAATAACAATTGCCAAACTCAATTTGCACCCAACTATCTATTGTCTCAGCGTAATTAACTTTTTCTAAGAAACTGCAATCAAAGAACGCACCAGCACCTATGCTCGTAACTGAACTTCCTATCGTTAAACTTTTAAGCGCAGAACAATAACCGAATGCATCTGCTCCTATGCTTTTTACACTATCTGGTATTTCTACACTTTTAAGTGAATCGCAACTATAGAACGCATAATCTCCTATACTTGTTACACCATTTCCTATCACTATGCTGTATAGTGAATCGCAACTATAGAACGCAGCATAACCTATACTTGTCACGCTGTTTGGTATTTCTATGCTTGTGAGTGCCGTGCAATTACGGAACGCAGAATCACCTATATTTTCACAAGCAGAACCTTCTTCAAAGATTACTTCCGTTATATAAGAATCATAAAATAAATATGTAGGTATTTTTTTAACATTGCTACCTATAGTTACTTTTATGCCTTCGCCATTTTGTCCCGCATAAGAAAATACATCAATGCTAGAACTTGAACTTGAATCAGCACAGTTAACCGCATTGTATTTTATTTCTGTTAATGAAGTACAATATTTGAACGCATAATCACCTATATTTGTTACGCTATCTCCTATTGTTACACTTGTTAATGAACTACAATTATAGAACGCAGAATTACCTATACTTTCACCACCATTTATTACTACTGTTTTGAGGTTGGTTTTTTGTATATAAGATATTGCAATTGTTGGTATTATTGCACTTTCTATCGGACAATCATAGAACGCATATTCGCCAATAGTTGTTACATTATTACCTATAATTACACTTTTTAACGAACTACACATATAGAAAGCCTGTTCGCCTATACTTGTTACACCATTTCCTATCGTCACGCTTGCTAATGAACTGCAAGAGCTGAATGTTGCAACACCAATAGTTGTTACATTATTGCCTATTGTTACATTTACCAATGAAGTACACAAACAGAACGCACTTCTACCTATACTTGTTACACTATTGCCAATAGTTACACTTGTTAAACTACTGCAATTAGAGAAAGCAAGATCAGATACTTTTGTTGCAGTCGTTATATTTGCTTCTGTTACTAATTGGTAGTTTATGTATAAATCTGCTCCATTGCATAAAGGGCTTGAATATAAATTAACAAACTCTATACTCGCCCAATTATCTATCGTTCCTAAATAATCTACTCTTTCAATCGATCTACAACTCTCGAACGCAGAATCACCTATACTTATTACGCCATTCCCAATTTCTATGCTTGTTAATGATGTGCAACTAGAGAATACCCCAGCACCCATACTTGTTACACTATTAGGAATTCCTACACCTTCTAATGAACTGCAATTACAGAATGCATATTTACCTATACTTGTTACGCTGTTTGGTATTTCTATACTTGTTAACGAACTGCATCCATAGAACGCATAATTATCTATGCTTTCTCCACCCGTTATAACTACTGTTTTTAACGCTGTTGAAACATAATCATCATTATACCTATAACTACTTGCACCAAAGATACATCCAAAATGAGTATTGCTCGTTCCGTTTAACGTTGCACCTACAAAAGGTAATGTTATACTTTTAAGCGAAGAGCACCTAGAGAACGCAGAAATACCTATACTTGTTACACTGTTTGGTATTTCTATACTTGTTAATGAACTGCAATATAAGAACGCATATTCACCTATACTCTGGACTTTGTTACCAATTTTTACACTTGTAAGTGATGTACAATTATAGAACGCTCTATAACCTATGCTTTCTACGCTATCACTTATTACTATATTTGTTAAGTTGCTACACTGAGAGAACGCATAATCTCCTATACTTGTTACAGGCAAGCCGTTATAAACTGAAGGAATCTTTACTATTGGAGAGCTCCCTGTATAATCTGTTATAGAATATTCTGTGCCATTATTAATAAGAGTAAAAACTATTCCTTCCGCATAATCTACTGAAAAATTAATTTCTATTGTTGGAACATTTGAATTCCAATCTTCGCCTTTTGATATATTGTTCCAACTTTCTTCCGTTCCATTAAACGTAATATTTGATAATGAACTACAGCCACCAAAAGCATAACATCCTATACTTTCTACACTCTTACCTATTGCTACGTTTGATAATGACGTGCAATCAGCAAATGTTCCCTCTCCTATAGACATCAAACTGTCACCCATCATCACGTTCATTAATGATGTACACGCATAAAAAGCAAAATCACCTATAGTAATTACGCTGTTTGGAATTTCTATGGTTGTTAAAGCCTCACAATAACTAAATGCTTCTGTTTCTATAGTTTTTAAGTTTTCACTAAATTCCACGTCTTCTAACCAATAGCAATTATAAAAAGCCGCTTCTCCAATGCTTTCACAACAAGAATTCTCCTCAAAAATGACCTTTTTTACCTTAGCCCTAGGACTAACTCCCGAAAAACTCCAATTATCATCATGGAAAAGATATGATGGAATTCTTTTAACACTCTTTCCTATGGTTACTACTATTCCTTCGCCACCTTGCCCAGCACTGCCAAAGACAGAACTGTACTCATCTAAATCCGCACACTCTATTGCATCATATTTAATTTCTTCTAAAGCTAAACTGCCATTAAACGCTCCTTGACCTATTTGCACTATGCTTTCAGGAACACACACGCTCTTTAATAATAAACATTCAGAAAACGCATAGTCACCTATACTATTAACACCATTGGGTATAAGTAGACTAACCATACTACTGTCACCATAAAAAGCATATTTATTTATAGAAGTTATATATGTAGGAATAGACACGTTTTCACTACTCCCAACATAATTAACTAATATTTTTTCCTGCCCTTCATTATATATCACATAATCACCCGCCACCAATAGTTTACTTTCTCCAATTGTTGGAGTGTAAACATTTAATGCATAACGAGCAATCCTATTGAAATCCCAACTTCCTGCTGAAATATTCATGCTAGATTTATTATATATTTCTACAAGTTTATAGCATTCCTCAAACGAATTGCCGCCTATACTTGTTATGTTGTCCCCAATTGTAACGAAGATTAGATCGTTACCATACAAATCAGACCAAGGAGAATATTGATAGCCATCATCTGAAGTATCCCAAGTAAAATCTTTCATTTTACCTGAGCCGGTTATTTCTAAGCTATAGCCGCCGTCTATTGCGTACAAATTTGCTATAACGTTATCGTCCTCCGTTGCAGAAATATCCCAAAACTCTACCAAGGTTGCGTCGCTTTGAACTGTAACCAAGGAATTCTCCTCTGCAAAAACAACAGTAGGACTCTTTATAGTATTAACGCACAAAAATGCAGTTAAACACAAAACCAAAGTTGATAATATAGTAATTAATTTAATTTTTAATGAGTTTTTCATAAACTTTTCTTCCTTTATAAGTTTGTTTTTGCATTATTTTTTATAAACGTCATTTGCAACGTTAAACGCAACTGGTTCAAAATTTTTATCCACAAAAACCGTAACGTTTAGGTCAAATTCAAGCATCGATTGACTAGACAGTCCATCAAACGTAAAAATCAAAATGTCTATTTCTTCATTTATATTTTCTATCTGGTCGTGAAAGAAGAAAAACTTTATATTACCATTAGACTGTTCTATAAAATTAATCTCGCTTATATTTGCGTTTTGCCCTGAAACAACGTTCATTAAATTGACATTGTTTTTTGAACAATCAAGAGTTGCCTCTAACCCACAAACTTCTACGTCTCCACACAAAGATAAAGTTACAACAAGTGTATCGTCTTGAGCTTTATAATCAAAAAATAATTGATTTTTTACAGTAGCGTATTGAGGATAGATTGTTATATCGTTTTTGATGTTCGAAAAATCCTTATCCCACTTAACAAACTTGTAGCCTTTTTTTATGGGTTCGTTAGGTGGCTCAACCGTTCCACCCTTTTCAACTTCATATTCTTTAATTATTCTTCCGTCGTAATCCTTAAAAGTCACGGTATATAAATTATCGGTTTCCGCCTGGTCGTTACACGCAACCACAAAAGGACATGCTGCAATAAAAATTATTAATATCAACAACACATATATTTTTGTCTTAAACATAATTTTAACCTTTGTATTCTGTATTTATTATCAAATATTTTTGAGTTTGGAACTCACTATCCACAAACACGCTTACGTCAACTTCAAAACTTATATCAACTATTTGTTCAGTGTTATTGAATGAAATAGTTATAATATCAAAACCTTGAGTTATATCTTCTATTTGTGACTGATAGAAGAATAGTTTTATGCTTCCGTCAGATAGAACGGTATATTCTATATCGTCTACGCCTTCTACACTTCCCACCGTTATGCCTGAATATTCTGCACCAACCGTATCGAACTTAATAATAGCTTCAAAGCCACACACTTTTACTGTGCCTTCCAACGATAAAGTTGCTTGGGTTTTTGTATTATCTTTTTTGTAACTGAACGATAACACGTTGTTCAAATTTTCTTCTATATTACCGAAACTATTATTTAATAAATTATAGTTTTGAGGTTTAAACTCACTATCTACGAAAACGTTAACGTCTATAGTAAAATCAACTTTATAACTATCTTGCACATTCTTGAACGATATTTTTATGATATCTAATTTTGTAGTTATTTCTTCAATTTGAGACTCGTAAAATAAAAGTTTTATTTTCCCATTTGATAAAATTGAATATTCTACTTCGTCAACGCCAATTATACTATACGGCGTAACGCTATCAAACTCTAAACCTACAGTATTAAATGTAATTATCACCTCAAAGCCACAAACCTTAACCTTGCCACCTAAAGATAGTGTTGCTTCTAGTTTAGTGCCGTTTTTTGCATATCTAAACCCTATTACGTTTTCTTTATCTTGTTGCACGTTGCCATATTCTTTATGACAACTGTCACATACTGCCTTTTCCAAATACGTTGCTGTGCCACCACTACAATTTTCAGTTATTGTATGGCTATTGTCGTTAGTACAGGTTTTGGTATGAGAATTATCTCCGTTACTTTCCCAATCTCCATAATTGTGCCCTAATGCTGAATTTGCCTTTACCCGCGAACTGGTTTTTGTGCACCCATCCCTACTACAAGTTGCCGTTTCCGTTCCATCTATATCACAAGTTGCATCACCATTATATATGTAATTTGTAAAACTATGTCCTAACGCGCCAACGTAATCAGCTACGTAATTTTCACCGCAATGACAAATATAGGTCGTGTAGCCTTGCTCATTACAAGTTGGCGTAGTTATTTTGCTATTGTAATCGTGACCGTTTGCTTGAACAAGTTCTTGTGAAACAAGTACTTCATTGCATTCCGAACAATGCTTACCTTCGGTTAAGCCCGTTTCAGTACAAGTAGGCACTACTGCCTCATCTATTACTTCTGTATGTCCAGTTGCATCTACGTAATTATCTACATAACTATGGTTACAATGGCAAGTATATGTAGTATAACCTTGTTCAGTACACGTAGGCGATGTTACTACTTCATCATAATCATGTCCCTTTGCTTCGCCATATTCGCTTGTACAAACCGAACATCTAGCTTTTACTGTACAAGTAGCCGTTCCACCATTATGATTTTCGGGTGTAGTTTTATCTCCACAGACGCATTCATACCAATGTTGTGTTTCATTGCTTTTTAATGTTTTGTAACTATGAGCATCTTTTTCTATGACAATACAATCTTTGTCAGTTATTTCCGTTATCGCAGTGCTGTCGGTAAACAATTTATTGCAAGTGCAAGTGTAGTATTCAATATTACCCTCTTCAGTGCATGATTGAATCTTCGCCTCTACTTTTGTCAAATGCAAAGTATGTACGTGACCTAACGCAGGGGTTATAACATAATTACATTCCGTACAAATTTGGTCTGTAATTTCAGTTGCACTTGCACCTGGATTATGATTTTCTATTCCATTTTTTTTACCACAAGTACACTCATACCAGTGGTTAGTTGCGTCGAATTTAAGTTCGCTATAGTTATGATCTAAAAGTTCGCCATAGCTTTGGCTACAAACCTCACACTTAGCAAGTTCGGTGCAAGATGCTGTTCCACCTTTGTGGTTTTCTATGCTATTCTTATCACCACATACACATTCGATCCAGTGCTCTATTTCGTTTTTCTTAAGCGTGTTATAGTTATGAGCATCTTTTCCTATTACTACGCTATCTTTATCGGTTATTTCGGTAGTCGCAGTATTATCGGTAAACCACTTTTCACAATCGCAGGTATAATATTCTATATTTCCTTCTTTAGTACAAGATTGAGTTTTTGCATCCACTTTCGTTAAATGTAAAGTATGTACGTGACCTAATGCTGGGGTTAAAACGTATTCACATTCAGTACACTTTTGGTCAGTCGTTTCAGTTGCTTCTGCACCTGGAATATGATTTTCTTTTCTCTCATAAGCACCACAAGAACACTCATACCAGTGTTGTGTAGCAGATTGTTTAAGTTCGGTATATTTGTGACTGTCTTTTGAACCATAATCGTTTCCACAATCTTCACAAGCTGCTTTTTGAGTACAAGTTGCTGTTCCACCATGGTGTTCTTCTAAACCATCTTTATCACCACAAGTACACTCCCACCAATGTTCGGTTTCATTGTGTTTTAATTCAGTATATTCATGTGAATGTGGCACTACATACCCACAAGCACACTCGCCATTTCTAATATTATGTTCAACTATATTAGTTTTTTCTTCGCACTCACATTCAAACCAATGACTCTCGTTATCGTATTTTAGTGTTGCGTATTTATGTGTATGCGACGGCTCGTTCCCAACACAAGCTGTAAGTGTAAACATACACATGCAAAAAACTAAAATTGTTATTAAAATTGACAAGATTTTCTTTTTCATAAACGTTTCTCCTTTGCGAGAATATTGGGCGAAAGATTTGTTTTCGCCCAATTTGTATAATTTTTTAGTTTTTATTTTTTATACCAATAATAATATTTATAGGTAGACTTAAAAGAAACTGCGTTTGTAGAACTATTCGTAACACTTATTTGCGTGCCACCCGTTTTATTTGTAAAATTATAAACATTGCCTGTAATATACCAAGTTGTAGTGTCGTTAAAAGTTATTCTTGTTAATGAACTGCAGTCTTCGAATGCATAAAAACCTATACTTGTTACGCTATTTGGTATTGTTATGCTTGTTAATGAATTACAAGAAGAAAACGCACCATCACCTATACTCGTAACGCTATTTGATATTTCTATACTTGTTAATGAACTGCAATGAGAGAACGCCCAGCCACCTATGCTTGTTACGCTATTTGGTATTGTTATACTTGTTAATGAACTGCAATGAGAGAATGCTTCTTCTCCTATACTTATTACACTGTTTGGAATTTCTATGCTTGTTAATGCACTACAACTAGAAAACGCATGAGCTGCTATTTCCATTATGCTATTTGGTATTGTAAAAGTAGAAGCAGTTTTACCTACTGCGTATTGATTTAAGATCGTTCCGTCTTTACTATATAAGTTACCATCTATATCTTTATAATATTCATTATCTTCCACTACCTCTATGCTTCTAAGTGAGGTGCAACCATAGAATACCCCAGCTCCTATACTTGTTACGCTATCTGGAATTACTATGCTTGTTAAAGAAGAACAACCATTGAACGCACTACCGCCTATACTTGTTACACTATCTGGAATTACTATGCTTGTTAAAGAAGAGCAACCAGAGAACATCCATAGCTCTATTTTCGTTACGCTGTTTGGTATCGTTATACCTGTTAATGAATTGCAACCAGAGAACGCTCTACCACCTATACTTTTTACACTGTTTGGTATTTCTATGCTTGTTAATGAACTACAACCATCGAATGCAAAAGAACCTATACTTGTCACGCTATTAGGTATTTCTATACTTGTAAATGAAGTGCAATTATAGAACGCCATATCACCTATACTTGTTACACTGTTTGGTATTTCTATGCTTGTTAATGAAGAGCAATAATAGAACGCCTCATAACCTATACTTGTTACACTATAGTAATTGCCCTTATATTCTATGCTTGTTGGAATATTAGCCACTGTAATATTTCTAAATTGTTTAACTACTATAGCCACGCCATCTTTAATACCATATCTCAATCCATCTATTATAGTATAAATGTATCCGTCATCGGTAATATCATTATTATTACAATCCCAAACTATAGGACAATCTGAAAAGTTCCAAGCGTTATCCCAACCAATAGGTTTTTCAGTCGCTTCGCAATAAATTATTAAGCCACTACAACCATAGAACACACTTTCTCCTATACTTGTTACACTATCTGGGATTTTTATGCTTTGAAGTAAAGTGCAACCATTAAACGCCTTAGAACCTATGCTTATTACACTATTCGGTATTTCTATGCTTGTTAATGAACTACAACCATAGAACGCATATTCTCCTATACTTGTTAACTGGCTGTTATCACCAAAGGTTACATGTGTTAAAGAACTACAACCATAGAACGCATAATTACCTATACTTGTAATGCTATTCGGTATTTCTATGCTTGTTAATGAATTACAACCATAGAACGCATATTCTCCTATACTTGTTAACTGGCTGTTATCACCAAAGGTTACATGTGTTAAAGAACTACAACCATAGAACGCCCAGCCACCTATGCTTGTTACACTATTTGGTATTGTTATGCTTGTTAATGAACTGCAATCTAGAAAGGCACCAAAACTTATACTTGTTAACTGGCTGTTATCACCAAAGGTTACATGTGTTAAAGAAGTGCAATTGTGGAACGCAGTCATACCCATATTTGATACGCTATCTGGTATTTCTATACTTGTTAATGAAGTGCAATTATAGAACGCCATATCACCTATACTTGTTACGCCGTCAGGAATTTCTATACTCGACAAGCTATCGCAACCATAAAAGGCATAATGACCAATAACTCGCACACTATTTGGTATGCTTATACTAGTAACATCTCCACCATAGAACGCTTGATTGCTTATAACTTCTGCTCCTTCGACAATTGTAAATTGATTTTGCAATAAACTTCCGCCCGCAACGATAAAGAAATTATTGTTATTTGCTTTTACATAAAAAACTCCATTGTGCCTTGTTGCTATTTTACTACACTCATCAAACGCACCTCTATCAATACTCGTTACACTATTTGATATTACTAATTCGGTTAAATTATAATTAAATTCAAAGGCGGAAAATCCAATAGTCGTTACCGAATCTCCCATCGTAACGCTTGTAAAACTATAACAACCATAGAATGCATAAGGGGATATTTCTGTTGCCGTATTCAATTTAGCTTCTGTTACCAATACATCGTTTATATAAAAATAATGCGCATATTTTAACGGATTTGAATCGGATTCTTCGAAATTTATTTGTGCCCATTTGTCTATTGTCCCTGTATAGTTAACTTTCGTTAATGAACTGCAATTATAAAACGCGTAGCCACCTATACTTTCTACACTATTACCTATTGTTACACTTTTTAACGAACCGCAACTAGAGAACGCATTATCACCTATAATTCTTACATTGTTTCCGATTGTTACACTTGTTAATGAATCACAATTATAGAACGCGTTATCACCTATAATTGTTACGCTGGAAGGAATTACCACATTCGTCAAACTATCGCAATTATAAAAAGCACTACTATCGATATCTGTTACAGGCCAATCATTATATTCTTCAGGAATAAATATTTGTGTATCTTTGCAACTGCCTATTCCGGTCACAGTATACTCACACCTATATTTATTATCTCCAATATAAAAAGTTTCTCTTTTATAAGAAAGCCCTTTAGTTTGTAAATCACCACAAATAGAACAATTACCATTTATATAATTATGAAAACTGCCATAATAAAAAGTTTCCGTACCATTTCTTCCACATATGCACGACTTATAATATATTGCTTTCCTTGTACAAGTAGGGCTTGCTTTTAAATGTTCCTCGCTCGGAATTTCTTGATTGTACGTATGCGAGAGTGTATTCCCATATTCAAAAGTTTCTGTATAAACAGCACCACATACACAAGATTTATAATATATTGCCTTGCTTGTACAAGTAGCTTCGTCTTTCAAGTATATAAGTTCCACCACTTCTTGGTCGTATGTGTGTACAAGAAAAGAGTTTTCCACTATACGCGTATGCGTTTTTTGACAGCCTTGTCGAGAACATTTCGCCGTTTCCGTTCCATTTGTCGTACAGGTCGCATTGTTGTCTGAAACGTAGTTATTAAACTCGTGGTTAAGTACGGAACCATATTTAAAAGTTTCTGCGCCTTTTTCTCCACAAACACAAGAATAGTAATAAACTGCTTTACTTTCACATTTAGCAGGATTTTTTAAATATTCATCTTCAACTTTTTGCTCGGTAAAAGAGTGAATATGCTCAAGTAGCGCCCCGTATTCAGCATTACATTCGCTACACACCGCCTTTTCTGTTTCGGTAGCAGTTCCTCCCGAGCAATTTTTAGTTATAACGTGAGTCGAATCGTTAGCACAAATTTTCTTATGTTTTCCGTTACCGATTGAAACCCAATTACCAAATTCATGTATTAACGCTGTACCCGATTTTATTCTAGTATTATCTTCTCCACATCCATTATCACAAACGGCAGTTTCCGTGCCATCTATTTCACACTCTGCATCAGCATTATATTCGTAGTTAGTAAACGAGTGACCAAGGGCAGAGCCACTTTTAAACATTTCCGTGCCTTTTTCTCCACAAGAGCAAGAATAATAATATTCTGCTTTTTCTTCGCAAGTTGCATCACTTGCCTTAAAAGTATCGCTTACTACTTGTTGGTCATATGTGTGCGTATGTTGTGGTTCATTCCCTCCGCAAGCTGTAAGTGTAAACATACAAATACATAATGCAAGAATTGTTACTAATATTGATAAGATTTTCTTTTTCATAAATCTTTCTCCTTTTCTAGAAAAATAAAAAGTGCCGTCCTACAAACAGAACGACACTAGCAAAGTGACGTTGTTTGCCGGTCGCGACACCAACAAAATATTACCTTCACAGAAGATTTTTATGTAAAGCAAAACAAGGTACACTTATGCCCTTATAAGTATACTTCTGTGACATATTAAGTTGGAGTCGCAAGTTTATTATAACACCATATTTAATTTAATGCAATTAAATTAGAAAGCTACCGACATTTTATATGTAAATATGACACAAGTTGTCAACATTGCTTTGATATAATAAAAGAAAAAGGAGAAAAGTATGAAAGTTAATCGTGCGTATAAGTTAAATAACGAAAAACAACCTGCCGAAGAAAACGGCAAGTTCCTTTACTACTTTTATAACAACCACAAATTGGATTCTATTGCCGTAGATGAAGAGCAATGGGAAAAGCTTGTAGAATTAGATACTGAAATGTATAACGGCAATCGTAGGCATAAAGAACATTCGGTTAAACTCACCGATAACGTTAAGCCTGCCGTTGGTGCGGATAACGGGTTTTTACATAGTAAAAAATTTGACTCTGAAGATGATTTCTTGCGAAAAAAAGATATTGAAAATCTTCTACTTAGAGAATTTAGCGAACTTGACCGTGACATTTATGCCCTTTATGAAGATAAGTTTACTCAAAAAGAAATTGCTAAAAAAGTAGGCTTATCGCAAGGCGAAGTTTCTAAACGTCTAACTGAAATATTCTCTGCCATAGAAACGGATGACTTAAAAGGTCAAACCCAAGACGGCGATGAAATTTACGCTATAAAGCAATGGCGTAAATTCAAAAATAAAGGCGTTACCGATGGTGACGAAGATATTTTGTGGGACGTGTTCCGTGTAGAAATGCCGTTACAACTTCAAGAGTATATTTGCTCTTGGTTTTACAGTTATAAAGAATACTGCTACTTTGCAATTAAATATCTTGTTATGAAAGTTTGGGAAAAGTATAACGAGTTAGAACTTGGAAACCGACTAAACGAACTTCCACGCCAAGTACGTGAGTGGTTTTATGAATACTATGAATACGAGCCACCGTGTTTTCAATGGTTGTTTATTGCTTTCTTTGAACGCATTGAAGAAATGAAAAAGCAAAATCAACCACGCCCTACTGACGTAAACTTTCAAAAACTTTTAGATAAGTATGACGAAATAGTTAAGCGACTTGAGTGCACAGCAGAAGAGTTTTACAAAGAACGCATCGCAAAACCTTACGTTGAAAAACGCAATAAACGCTATCAAAAATATCTTGACGAGAATTACGTTTTGGTTGTTGATGAAAACGATACACGACCCATAAAAGAGCAACTTACAGCGTTTATGGAGCATTGTAAAAAACTCGATAAAAAGTATAAAAATAAAGTTGTTACAAAAAAATTAAAAATTACGGAATAATTTAGGCGTTTTAACCGCTTGATATATGGAGGGGTAATTTAGCCAACCTTGGAGCATCAATTTAGGTGCTCCTTTTTATTTTGCGCAGGTAATGAACACTTGCGCTTTTTTATTTCCTAATGAACGGGATTTTAAGTTGGAAATTAGCCCTCGGCAGAGCGAACGGGATACAAAAACGAAGTTTGTATCTTAGTGAGATATGGCTATGAAATAGCCGTGTCAAAAAAACTAAACGCTCAACAAATAACTGACAACGGTCAAAGGAGGTGAAAATTATTAGTTATCAGGTAATTAGAGTTCAAAAGTTTACAAAAAATTCGCTCGGAAAAATCGGTGCGGAAACCGAAAGAACTTCTCGTAACAACCGAAACCAAGATATAGACGTGAAACGAACTCCGTTAAATTTGTATTTCAAAAAATCCACAAATGGTATGAACGCAGAATGGAAAAGTATCGCCACCAAAACAAACGCTACTTTTAAGGACACGAAAAAGTCGGTTGCTTTTGAAGGAATTATAATAACGTCGGATAAAGCGTTCTTTGAAAATCTTGGATACGTGCAAGGCGAACAGCCACCGCCAAAGGTTTTAGAGTTTTTTAACGACTGTTATAAATTTGTTCTTAGAGAAGTCGGTTATCACGGCACGGACGAAAATATTTTGTCTGCCGTAATTCACTTTGACGAAACTACACCGCACTTGCAACTTTACTACGTTCCAATAGTAGACCAAGGCAAAAAGAAAGTTTACGCCAAAGGTAGTGACGGCAAAGTTTTACGAAACGAAAAAGGTTCTCCCATTCAAGCAAAGGACGTTAATAGTAAAGGAATATACGAGTACAACGCTCTCTCTTCCCCTAAAATATGTTCTTCTGACTTTTGGGAACAACGAGGCGGACAAGTTTCGTTTGGAAATTTACAAGACGATTTTTACGAGCAAGTTGCTTGTCGCTATGGCTTAGACCGTGGCAAGATTGGAAGCAACAAAAAACACACAACTAAATACGAGTGGGAAATGAAAAAACTTGAAGAAAAGAAAAATACCCTTTCAAAAGAGCTAAAACCTTTGGAAGAGTATTTGAAGGCGTTTGATGATGCTATTAACGGCAAAAAGCCTTTCTTTAAGAGTGGACTTGAAAAACAAGTGGTCGGCTTAATCGCCAAATACAAACTGCTTGAAGAAGAAAAGAAAACCACCGATAAGGACAAAGAGTATCTTTTTAATGAACTAAGAAAATACGAAAAACAAATTCCCGAACTACAACAGCACAAGGAGTTTTTGAAGTTCTTATCTAAGTACGCACCCAACGAACTTGAAGAAGTAAAATTGGTTGCTAAACAACGTGAAAACCTTTCAAGAAAATCCACGAAGAAAAAATTTAATAATTTTATAAAATACTAATCAAAAACGCTTGCTTTATTCCAAAATTTAGGGTAGGATACAAAACCAAAAATCCTAATGAACGGGATAAAGCCTTAATTTAAGAGTAAAGCAAGCCAAAAACCAATCAAAAAAATTAAGGAGGAAAATTGTGGTTTATGGTTAAAGATTTACTAACAAACACAACGCACTTTATAAAGTGTAGTTTATTGGTGCTCTACCATCAGGAAAGAGAACATTGTATCCGCACAAATAAAAAAATAAGGAGAATTGAAAAGACATTATTTAGACGAAATTAACAAAGTGGAAATAAACCTTTCCACAAACGAAACGGAAAACTATCCGTTTGAAGCAGACCAAAGCACTATTTTAAAAGCCGCAAGCATACTTGCAAACAAAATTTTAGACTTTGCAAATAGCGGAGGAGATATTAAAAACATAACGCCGAAAACACTTTTCGGCAACAAGGAGGAATTATGAAAAAGAAAGCAGTAATTTACGCAAGATTTAGTTCACACGCACAAACCGAACAATCTATTGAAGGTCAACTACGTGAGTGCTACGATTTTGCAAAGAGAAACGATATTACCATTATCGCCGAATACATAGACCGTGCGCTTACGGGCACGTCGGATAAACGACCGCAGTTTCTTAAAATGATTGACGACAGTAAAAAGAAACATTTTGAGTACGTGTTAGTTTATCAATTAGACCGTTTTGCTCGTAATAGGTACGATAGCGCAAACTATAAAGCAAAGTTAAAGAAAAACGGCGTTAGGGTTTTATCGGCAAAAGAAAACATTTCAGACGACGCAAGCGGAATTTTAATCGAAGGCGTTTTAGAGAGTATGGCGGAGTATTACTCCGCCGAACTTTCACAAAAGACAAAGCGTGGCGTTAAAGAGAGCCTATTAAAAGGTCATTTTATTGGTGGCTATACCCTACTCGGTTATAATATCGTAAACAAAAAGTGGGTAGTAAACCCCGAAGAAGCAGAAATCGTTAGAGACGTTTTCAATCGCTATCGTAACGGCGAAAAAGGAAAATCAATAGTCGATAGATTAAACAGTCAAGGCATTAAGCCTAAAAACGGAAAAGCGTTCACGATGACGGGAATTTGCCGTATGATTCGTAACGAAAAGTATATAGGAATTGTGACAGTTGATGGAACAACCTATCCCGACGTCGTTCCGCCTATCGTTGACAAAAGACTATTTAAGGAGTGCAATTTGATTATGGACGGACATAAACATAGGCAACGTGAAGTTTACCACGAAAACCCTTACATATTAAGTGGCAAAATGTACTGTGGGTATTGTGGCAACACTATTACTGCCGAAACAGGAACGAGCCATAACGGAAGAGTTTACCACTACTATAAATGTTTCGGTAGAAAGTCCGATAAAAACAGTTGCAGTAAGAAAAACGTTAAGCAAGACTATATTGAAAGCGTAGTTTTCGGCGCAACGGTTGAATACGTTTTAACACCAAAAGTCATTGATAAAATTGCTAAAACAGTGGTTGATAACTTTAATGCTGAAATTGAAAAGCCAACGGCACTACTCGCCTTTGAAAAAGACTTAAAAACTGTAAAAAAATCTATCGATAAAATTTTAACTGCGATAGAAGAAGGAATTTACACTAAATCCACGAAAGAAAAACTTCTATCACTTGAAGCCACGCAAGAAGATTTGGAAGCGAAAATTGCCGTAGAAAAGGCTAAACAAATTAAGCCGTTAGAACTTGTTGACGTTAGAACGTTTCTTAACTACTACGCTAGAAAACAATATGAAAATGGGCAAGAAAAAAACGAGTTCTTTAACTCGTTTATAAACCGTGTGTTTTTATTTGACGATAAGGTTATTATTCTCTATAACACCAACAAGCGTGAAACCAAAAGACTTAACAAAAAAGAGTGCTTAGAAATAATAAACGGCAAAAACCTAGAAGAAATAAAAGAAAACTCGTTTGGACCGAAAAAGTTCAAACGAGTATCTAGTGGTTGCGGAGGTGGGATTTGAACCTCACGACCTCCGGGTTATGAGCCCGACGAGCTACCAAGCTGCTCTACTCCGCGATGACTAATGCTTAATTATAATACATAAAATTTAATGATTTGTCAATTGTTTTTATATATATTTAATAAAAATTCTTTTATAATTATTATTAACTATTTTATATTTTCTAAACTTTTACAATAAATTACTTGCTAATTTAATATTTTTTCAATACTGCTTTTCGTTAATTTTATATTTATAATTACGGCACTAACTATATATTTTTTAAAAAAGGCTTATTTAAAGTATACCATAAAAGTCAACTAAACTTTTAAGTAAACCACTTTAAATAAGCCTTATTTTAATTTAACTTGCATTAAACGTGTTAACGTAAATTCTTGGCGTTACGTCTTGTTTTATCGTGTGTTTGAATTCTTCGTATTTATTATAATGATATTTGTATAATAAATTAACGTACTGAAATAAGTCGCATTGACTATCTTTTACGTTACTAAATAAACTTTCTAACGTATTCGTTGCATATTCTTTAGCCTTGAATAAAGTTTCGTCGTTAAGTTTACCTAAGTTAGATACTTCGTCTAACGATTGCGATACGTTTGAATCCATTACTTTCAACCACAAGTCTAAATGAACGTCAAAAATAGGTTTATCTTCTTCAAAAACTAATTTGGTACTATGAGTTGCCTTTGTTATGCCTATTAAAAAAGTCCCCTCTTTACCATCACTATCGTGCGATTTTATGCTAAAAGACGCTTCGTTAACGCCCTTATAAAGTAACGAATAAAATAACGCTTCTTCGTTTTTTATTTCTCCAACTTTTTTACCGTTTAAAAATAAAACGTTTGTTGAAGCATCATATATAACGTGTTTATCTTGTCCGCCACCACTTCCGCCTTCTTGCTTGCCACTAGAAGAACCCGAACTACTTTCTCCACTAGACCCGTTAAGTCCTGAATCAGCCATTGTGGTTTTATCTTCAGTTGGAAGCATTTCGACTAACGGCATATAACTACTTTTACTTTTTGAAAAATAACCTATTGAAAAATTTTTTATAGTGGTAGTCATAACGTTACTTGCAGTATTGAAATCCCTAACGAAAATTTTAGAAAGAGCAAAACCCGATATATTATCTAATGGCGAAGCAGAAGCTAATAAATCTTTTGCGCTACCCTTAGTTGCACATAGAATTGAAGAGTCTTCAACTTTATATGAGCGTACGAAAAAATCAACGACAGCCATTACGTCGTCTTCTAAAACGCTCTCGCCTAAAACTATCAAATTACAAAAACTCATTTTAGGATACCACCCCGTTTGCTCACCTATTTTTGCAACTGCCTTATATAAAGTTTCTCCCTCTCCCGTTATTACCGATTCGCTATTTTGCGCGCTTTTATCTGACGCTTGTGGTATTGCTATTTGTGCCGTTACTGAATACCCTTCTTGATTTTTATCTATGCCTAACGAAACTATAAGCGCAGTTTTTTCTATATTTATAGCATTGTAGTCTGATGTTATATATAGTATAAAAATTGCTAAAATAATAAATGCGTAAATTTTAACTCTTTTGTGTCTCATTTTTATCTCTCCTATATAAAATATACACTAAACAAGGCAATAAATAAGTGAAGAATATCAAAAATAAAATTCCATAATTTTGAAACCAATTCAAAAGATTAAAAAATCCATTTTCAAAAACCAAACATAAAACGCACGCTGTTAAATTTACCATTAACGGCGAAATATAACTTTTATTGAATTTAAAAACACGTTTTAATATACTTGACGCTAAAAGTAACGGTAACGCTATATGAAATATACTTGCAAACGATAATAATAGCGTTGCTATATAGTCGAATCTACCTATATTTGAAAGAGTTATTGAATATTTACTCATTTTAAGCGGTGCATAAAATTGTCGTTTAGCAATACTACTAAAAATTGCGTAAAAAATAGTTAAAATTACAACTATTATAACAGCGCTTAAAATATAGTGAAGAATTACTTTTCTATTTAACTTTTTATCTTGCTCGACTTCGCAAAGTAAGAAAAGTATAAATATAGGGTCGCCAAACCAAAGTAACGTTTTATACGAAGCATTTAATAAAACTTGCGGTTTTTTAGCAAATAACGGAAGCAAATTATTATAATCGCCAACGGTAAAAGAAAGTAAAATTATAGTAAGAACACCAACAATAAATATTGGCGTTACTATTTCTAAACCTTTGCCAAAAGATTTAATTCCTTTAATAGAAATATAAAAAGTTATTACAAAAATAGGAATAAAAGTTAAAATATTAGGCTGAGTTTCATAAAAAGTTAATTCAATAGAGTTTTTCTCTTCAATAATAGGAACTAACACTTTTGTAATAAAAAATATAGCGTAAAAAACTAAAATTATTTTGCTTACTTTTTTACCGAAAATATCTTCTAACACTTTGTAAAAGGACTCTTTATTACTTCTATTAAATAATGCTAAAATTACTAACAATAACGAAAAATCTAAAATATAGTTTATTAAAGTTGAAATAATTAAACCTTCTTCCACCATGCCCGATATCAAGCCTGGAAGAAAAAACAATTTACCAACCGCCGATAACGTTAAAATTATAAAACATAATTGTCTTGAATTTATTTTTGTCACTAATCAAATCTCCTTCTACAAATATTTTTCTTGTTTAAACTTAAAGGTCTTAACTTCATATCGTCGTAAAAAGACATAATAAATCCATCTTGAAGGTCGTTTAAAATAAATGGTGAATAAGGTGCTAAAATACTTATTCCAAAACTTTCTAACGACGTTAAATATACAACTAATCCAGCAGTTAACAATAATATTCCATATCCCCCTAAAGTTCCCGCAATAAATAAATACAAAATTCTCAATACGGACAAACTTTCCATTAAATCGGGAACGGTATATAAACTTATTCCTGAAAGCGCTATAATTAAAATAGTTGGCGTAGACACAATGCCCGCGTTAACCGCCGTTTCGCCTAAAACTAACGCGCCTACAACCGACATAGCAATTCCAACGTACCTTGGCATTCTTATACTTGCCTCGTTTAATACTTCAAATATTAAAAGGGTAAAAAACATCTCGGCACTTGGCGATAACGGAATTCCTTTTATACTATTGACTATCGTTAGTAAAAAATTTAAAGGAATTAACTGCAAATGGAATAGTTGTGCCGACACGTAAAATGCAGGGGTTAAAATTGAAACTATAACTGATATAAGTCGTAATAGCCTTGAAACGTTCGCCCTATAAGTATTAGAATAATAGTCTTCACTTGACTGAAAATCTTCTAAAAGTAGGTATGGAACAGTTAAAACCATAGGCGACCCGTCAACTATAATACCTATTCTTCCTTCTAACAGTTTACTTGCTAAAATGTCGGGCTTTTCAGTTGTACCAACTTGCTTAAATAAAGAAGCCTTTTTAGTTGAAATACATTTAGATATATACGAACTATCGCAAATTCCGTCAACGTTTATGCTACGTAGTTTTTTTTCAATATTTAAAACTAAATTTTTATCAACTATCGAATTAATGTAAACTATTCCTACGACCGTTTGAGAATACTTACCTATAATAAACTTTTTATACGTTAAATCAGGGCTTTTTAACCTTTGTCTAATTAAACTTAAATTCGTTTGAACACTTTCAACAAAGCCCTCCCTTGGACCTTTTAATATAGTGGATGTCGGTGGTTCGGTAACAGGTCTTGTAGCGTGCTTTTTACAAGCAACGGAAATTGCTTCGTTAAACCCGTCTATGATAATTACCGAATCGCCGAAAATTACCTTTTTTATACAATCTTCACTCGTCTTTAAAATCTCGCCTTCGGGAAGTGTTAAATGAGATAAAATATCTTCGCAACTTGTAAGATTTTGCATTTTAGATATTGGCTCTAAAACTTGCTTTCCTAAGAGATTTTTATCTTCTAAATGGTCGAAAAATATTATTACTGATTTTATTTTATTTACACTAAAATCAAAAAATATAATATCGTCACTTGTTAACGTTTTTTTAATTTCTTCTAAATTTTTTTGTAAACTATTAGTTAATTTCATATTGTTACTATAATTCTTTTTATAAAAATTATGTACCATAATAAAAAAAACGGGCTATTGCCCGCTAAAAAATTATTTTTTATTTTTTAAATCTTCAAAAGCCTTTATTACAATGCTTGTTAAAGCGTTACACTCGTTTTCGGTAACACTTGAACTATTAGCAATTATGTTATAAATGGCTTCGCTCGCTTTGCTTGGATCATCTCCAAGATTTAATTGCTTTAAAATTGTTTCAGTAGTTTTTTTAATTATCGTAGGTGAAACTATGCCCTTTAATATATTGCTTATATTTTTAGTTAGATTGCTGTTTTTAGAAGACAATTGTTTAATGATTGCATAGTATAAAGTAGAAACACCGCCAACCCTTAAACCTGTCATTATAGATTCTTGTAACGTACAAGTATTTAAAAGAAAATAATACGCTATAACGTAAAAGGACACACCCAGCATAAAAGGTATTAAAACTATTACGTTATTACTTTTCGTTGGAATAAATTTTTTAATAAAATTTGTTAGAATAAAAATTATAAAAGCAATTATATAAAGGTCTAACCCACTTTCTAAAATTCTACTAATTACGTTGTTAAATTGAGCCATTTAATTCACCTATGAGGTGAAAAAACAAGTTGCTTTTTTAAGGTAGCCACTTTTAAAAAACTCACTTTTAATATAAAAATCTAAACTGATTTTGTATAAAATATTTCCACCCCCGTTGTTTTCTTAGACGCTTCTACATTTTATACTAAATATTAAATTATTCAAGTGGATTGTGACTACTTTTTTTAAAAATTCTTACGGCAATTACCGTCATATCGTCTTTGGCAACGCCTCCGTCTAAACTTAGGGCTTTGTTTAAAATATTATCTGCTATAACTTGCGGATTTCTGTTTTGCAAAGTCCTAATATATTCAATTAAATCGGTGGATGAAGAAAAAGCGTCGGATATTCCGTCGGTAAATGCAATTATAGTATCTCCGTCGTTTACGTTTGCTTGACAACCACTTGGCGATAAATCGTCTAAAATGCCCAGCGGAAGTGACGAGCCTTCAATAATTTTTACGCTCTCATCACTCAAAATGAAACTGTACGGCGCACCTATTTTAATAAAATCGCAAATCATAGTATAAAGATTTACGCTTATTATATCCATCGCTGAGAAATTATCGTCGGTACTAATTGCTAAAACTTTATTTACTATGCTTAAAACTAATTTACTATCAAGTCCCGCTTTATAAAAAGATTCTATTAATGAAATTGCCGTTGAAGAAGTATTTTCAGCCTTTATTCCACTACCCATACCGTCGCTTAACGCAATTAAAAATCTGCCTTCGTCAAGTTTAGTTAAACTATGCGTATCGCCACTTATTCCTTCACCGTTTTTACTCACTTTTGCTAACCCGAAAGTTGCATCTTTATAAGGCGCACATTTTATAGTCACAACGCTAATATTTAACGATATATTAGTTTTACTGCTTATTGCCATAGGCTTTTTAACTATTTCTTCAATTGCGGTTAATAAGTTGCTATTTTTTAAAGTTTCGTTACTACATACAATGCTTATTATAGGCATATCGTTATCGCTAATAACTGAAATCTCATTAAAAATAACCCCTTTTTTTCTTAAATTATTACTTATTTCCTTTTCTAAATCGCTTTGATATTCAATATTTTTCGTATAATCGACCGCCATATTTTTTAATAGCGTTGCTATACCTTCCGCTTGCATACAAATAAGTTCTTTACCCGTAGATATATCTTCTAACTCTTTAATTTTTAAATTATACTCGTTTAAAAGAATATTAGTTTCGTAAATTATGCTATTTGCATAACTACATTGTCTAACTAAATTATTAGTTAAATCTATTAGCGATACTTTGCCTTTACTTATTCCAACGCCTAATATTTTAACGAGTTCGCTTACGTGCTCGTTATAACACTGTTTACATATAGAAAATTTAGGACATTTTTCACAAACTCTAATAATAACTTCATCAGCCATTTTAGTTAATAGTTCTGGACTTGTTGAAATGCTTTGTTTTAATTTGTAAAAACTATTTTGCATTTCAGTAAAAACTTCGCTTATGCTATATAACTTATTAGCAATAGAAAGTCTTGCTCTATTAACGGCGTATTTAGGTAGTACCCTTATTTTTAAATTATTAATTTGACTATTTAAATCTCTAAATATTTTAGTAGGTAAAAATAAATATAAAACCACTCCGCAAATAGTATAAAGTATACTATAAAAATCGTACGGACCATATAATGAAAATACTATTAAAAACACCATTTCTATAAGTAATAACATAAATGCGGAAATTATATAAGAATATTTAGAAAACATTACGCTAACTAATGAATATATAGAGAAAATTGCAACGTAATTAAAACTTTTAGTTATTAACGTAAAAGAAAGCGATAACACGATAGAAGTTGCAAAAGTTACCCCGCTACTAAATATTGAAGAAATTACAAGTATTAAAAAAATGCAAAAGGCTTTTGCAAATTCTATACCAAAAACGTTTATTACGCCTAAAATAAACGGCAAACTAAATAAACCTAAACAAACAAGTTCGTCTTGTCCTAATTTGTAATTAAACTTTTTAATAAAAAGCACTCTTGAAGAAAATATAAAAACAAAAGAAAGTAACGTTGAAAGTGTTATAAAAATTATTTTTAATTGAAGTTCACCTTTATGTGATAAAAAGATAAATAACGCCGAACTTAAAAGCGAATACGCTATAAGTTCACTTTTTATTAAAATATTTTTTCTTTTATAGATTAAAAAAACTATTACTAAAAAAACTGCCACTATAAACGCGGGAATTATTTCGTATAAATTAAACGTTATAACGTAAGGTATTAAAAAGGCTAAGGTTACGTCAATAATAGGTAGTCCCAAATATAATAATGAAACATAAAACGGAAGTGGCAAAACACTCGTTACGTTTATTGCATTTTTAAATAAAAAACTAATAGCAAATGAAAAAATGAAAATTAAAACTCTTTTATATGTAAATTGTTTTGTAAACATAAAACCACTCCTATCAAGGTTATACCATAATAGAAGTGGTTAATTTTATAATTTTTTGTTGAATTTTGTTACTTTTTACATTTTACTACTTGATAATAAAGTTGTGCCGACTTGTCTAATACTCGCTTTAAATACGTTTTCTTTTGAAAATAAATTTGACATTTTTAAAATATAATTATCAACTTCGCTATCGTTTACTATTGCAAGTATTGAACCGGCAAACCCGCCACCGTGCACTCTTACAGCACCGTCAGTAATAATTTGTCTTGAATATTCAATGGCTAAAACTATTGGTTGAGCCTCGTCAAGCGGAATAGCACAATTTTGTAATAATACTAAACTTGATAGCCCCGACTCGTTTACCATTTTTAAAAAACCTTGAATATCATTGTTTTTTAAGTAATTTTCCGCCTTTTCTACCCTTATATTTTCTTTAAAAAAGTGCATGGCTCTTAGTATTGCCTTGCCTGTAAAATGCCGTTTTAAATTAGGAATTTCGTTTAAAAACTGATTATATGAAACTTCTCTTAAAAAGTTTTTTCCAAAATAATTCGCTATTAAACTCATCTCGTTTTTAATAGAAGCGTAATGGTTAGTTAAAGATATATGGTCGCCACCCGTATTAGTGATAACCAAACTATACCCCTTTATTTCGTTTAGTTTTGTTATTTTAGGATTTTCAGCGTTTATAAAATCTAATTTAACCATTGAGCCTATTGATATTCCGCTTTGGTCAAGCAATCCGCATGGCTTATTAAAATAAACGTTTTCACTATACTTAGAAATTACAGCCCTATCAATTTCGGTTAGTTTTCCATTTAAATACAAAGTATTAAAAATTTCACAAACTAAAACTTCAAAAGACGCAGACGACGATACCCCCGCACCTTTAAATATAGTACTATCAGTGTATGCCGTAAATCCCTTTACCGTGTACCCTTTATCAACAACTCCTTTAACTATACCCCTAACCAAAGCGTTCGAAGTAGAATATTCCGTTTTATTTACGTTTAAGTTTGTTATATCAACTATAACAGGTTCAAATGCCTTAGAATAAATTTTAACAACGTTATCGTTAGTTTTTTTAACGCACGCTAATATATCACAACTAATAGACGCAACTATAACAAGCCCGTTATTATGGTCTGTATGATTACCTAAAATTTCGGCTCTTCCAGGAGAAGAAAAAACAAATTCGGCATTTTCTTTTTCCCCATCATAAAACCATTTTTTTAAACCTTCTATTCTTTCGTTTATTAAATTTTCATCTACGTTATCACCGTAAAGCAATCTATAATTCATACCTTCCCCTTCAACTATACTTTCTAAAATTATTATATTTCATCATTTACATAAGTCAAGCAATATTTAAAATTTAACTAAACTTTTACGATAATTTTTTGGCGAAATTCCTAAATACTTATAAAAGGTTCTTATAAAATACGCCGTATTGCTATAACCTATAAACAAGGCTATTTGTTGCACTTGCATATTTGTGTATTTTAACAATTTTTCCGCTTGTTTTATTCGTTCAGTATTTAAAAATTCTATAAAACTCAATCCCATTTCTTTATTGAATAAACAAGATAAATAATTAGCGTTTACTCCTAATTCTTGCGCCGTTTGTTTTACCGTTATCTCTTTGTTTAAGTTTTCTTTAACATATGCAACCGTTAAATAAATTAAAGGTTTTAAATTTTTATATTTATTATCTTTTGCTAATTTACAATACTCTCTAATTATTTCTACCATCAAGTTTTCAGCATCTTTTATGCTAGACAATTTTTCAATATTTTTACCATTTTCATCAGAAATTTTATCAAGTGTAAACGGATGTATAACGTCCTCTAACGCATGGCGTAACTGAGTATTTATAATTATGCAATAATTTTGCATATTCCTAAGCGGTGAATTATTTCTTTTAGACAATGCGCTTTTAGTGTAATTTCTACTTAAAAAATCTATCGCTAAAGAGAAATTCCCTTCCTTTACCGCCTCGGTTAAGGCTGTGCCGAGTTCGTATCTTTGCTCTACTTCTCTAATAGTCGTTTGTTTATCTACGTTTAATTCGTCGTTTACGCTTATTTTCTTATCATTAAATATATTGACTACTTCGTGCGTTATACTTTTTTTAGTTTTAGATATTTTTTTATAAAGTATTATACTCAACTTTTCTACAGTATTTTGTTTTACTACGGGTAGTAACGCTCCGTAAAACAATAACTCTTTTATTGTTTCTTTACTTAAATTCATTTGTTCAAGTTGCTTTAAAACCCTATACTCTTTAAACGGCTCGTAATATAGCGGACCTAAAGCGTAAATTTTATTTGTACTTTTTACGTAAAAAAGTATGTAAGACGAGTTTAAAATCCACTTAAATTCGTAAACTACGTTTTCACTAAAATTTATAAACTGCTTTATGCTTTTTTTATCTTTATATATTTGTTTAACTAAATTTCTACTTTTTTCAACAAAATTATTATATAACAACTCTTCATTATTTTCTATTATTTCAAAATCAATTCCGCTTATACAAGAAATTAACTCTTTTGCTAAACTTATATCCATATAAAACCCTTTTAAAAGTGTGTTTTGTTATATTTTAACAAAGATTTGTTAATTTTGCAAGTGTATTATATATGATATAATAAAATTGAAAAGATTTCGCCTACACCATATAGGCTTTTCGTATTATAAGGCGTTAGTTTTCTAAAAAATGTTAATAATTATATAATGGAGAATAATTATGCAAACGAAAACGCAAAAAAGACCTTTTGGCATTCGTGATTCGATTGCCTACGCAGCGGGTGACCTTGGTTGTAATATGAGTTTTGCTCTTAAAGGCACCATGGCACTTTTCTGGACTCAAGTAATGGGTTTAAGTTTATACTACTCATTACTATTAGTAATCGTTCAAGTATGGGACGCTATTAACGACCCTCTTATCGGCTCGATAATAGACAGCGACAATAGAAAGTATAAAAAGAATAAATTTTTATCTTACATTTGGTTTGGTTCTATCGGGCTTATAATCGGTGGCGCATTATGTTTTATACCATTGCCAAGCGCACCTGTTTGGGCTAAAATAATTATATTTATTGCCGGTTACGTTATTTGGGACGCTTTTTATACGATAGCAAACGTTCCGTACGGTTCACTTTTATCTTTAATCTCTAAAGACCCTGCTGATAGAGCGTCTTTATCTGCTTGGCGTTCAATTGGTTCTATGATTGGTAATATGTTACCTATGGTTCTTTTACCATTTCTTATTTATAACCCAGACCAAACGATAAACGGCGTTAAAGTATTTATTACTGCTTTCATTATGGGTATATTAGGTTTCTTCTGTTTCCAATTTATGATTAAAAATACGGAAATTCGTGTTGAGGACAATTTAAAATTAAATGAAGACCAACCTAAATTTAACGTATTTAAAGCAATGGGCAACTTCATTAAAAACCGCCCTGCCGTTGGCGCTACGCTTGCCGCTATGGGTATGTTTATTGGTATGCAAGGTGCTACTACTGCCGTAACGGTTGTTTTCCAAAGATACTATCAAAACGTTCAAATTTCTGGTATAGTTCAGTTATTTGCTATGATTCCTATCGTGCTTTTCACTCCACTTGCTCGTAAAATGGTTACAAAGTACGGTAAAAAAGAATTATCTGTTATAGGCGCTATTTGTTCTATTATAGGTGGTTTAGGATTATTCATTATAACACCTAACAATACGAATTTAGACTTAGTAATTTACGTTGTTTGTCAATTAATATACAGTCTTGGTCTTGGCATTTACTCAACGGTTTCTTGGGCTATGATGGGTGACGCTATCGACTATAACGAGTGGAAAACCGGCAAAAGAGAAGAAGGCGTTGTTTACTCGCTTCACTCTTTCTTTAGAAAACTTGCGCAAGGTATAGGTCCTGCCGTTGCATTAGTTATAATGGCAAGTCTTGGTTACGTTAACAACGCAATTGAAGTTGACGGCGAATTAGTTAGAGCAAGTGCTGAAATGGCAACGACTATCAACCCTATGTTCTTATCGGATGCAACTGCTCTTAACTTACGTATTTTAGTTGCAGCACTTTTCCTTGTTGCAGCATTAATGCAATTTATAGGCTTAGCACTCATTTACAACCTTGACAAGAAAACTCTTGCAAAAATGAACGAAGACCTTAGCAAAAAAGCCACATTGGAAAGTGAAGTAGTTGCACCATCTGCTGACGAAAATTTAATTAGTTAAATAAATTAAAAAACGTTAAAAACGCTATCTAAACTTTTAGGTAGCGTTTTAATAGAATAATACGAAATAAGTAAAATAAAATAATAAAGGAAATATATATGAGACAAATTTTAAATATTAATAGTGATTGGGGATTTACTAAAAATTCTTCAATTATTCCAACTGAATTTACTAATGAACTTGAAAAAATAGACTTACCTCATTCTTGGAACGCAACTGATGGTCAAGATGGTAATAACGACTATTATAGAGGTACTTGTTATTACGTAAAAACTTTAAATAAAAGCGACCTTCCTATCGGCGAAAAATATTACGTTGAAATTCAAGGCGCAAACTCTTCAAGCGACGTATATCTTGACGGCGTTAAACTTGCTCATCACGACGGTGGATATTCAACTTTTAGAGTTGATATTACCGCAAATTTAAAAGACAGTAGCGTTTTAACCATTGCCGTTAATAACGAACCTAACGATTTCGTATATCCGCAAATGGCTGACTTTACTTTCTACGGCGGTTTATATAGAGACGTAAACGTTATAGCGGTTAGCAACTCGCATTTCGATTTAGATTATTTTGGTGGACCTGGAATAAAGGTAACTCCTATAATAAAAGAAAACGATGCGGACATAGAAGTTGAAGTTTACGTTACTAATATTTTACCAACGCAAAAAATACGCTATGCTATTTTTGATAAAGAAAATAACCTTATAAGTGAAGAAATTTCTAATGAGTTAAAATGCAATTTTACTATATCAAACGTAAACAAATGGCACGGAAGAAAAAATCCATACCTTTATCTTGCTACCGCTGAAATTATTGAAGACGATAAAATAATTGATAACGTTAGCACTAAATTTGGATGCCGTTCATTTAAAATTGATAGCGAAAACGGTTTTATTTTAAATGGCGAAGAATATCCACTTCGTGGCGTTTCTCGTCACCAAGATAGACTTGGTATTGGTAACGCTTTACTAAAATGTCATCACGAAGAAGATATTGATTTAATTATGGAAATGGGCGCTACTACTATTCGTTTAGCACACTATCAACACGACCAATATTTTTATGATTTATGCGATGAAAACGGTTTGGTAATTTGGGCGGAAATTCCTTATATTTCTAAACATATGCCTGACGGTAGGCAAAATACCATTACGCAAATGACTGAACTTATCGTTCAAAACTACAATCACCCTTCAATTGTCGTTTGGGGTTTATCTAACGAAATTTCTATGAACGGCTCAACTCCTGACCTTATTGAAAACCACCACGTTTTAAACGATATGGTACACCAAATGGACAGCACTCGTTTAACTACGATAGCCGCCGTTTCTATGGCTAAAATCGACGACCCTTATATCCATATTTCAGACGTTGTATCTTACAACCACTATTTTGGTTGGTACGGTGGCGACACTTCTATGAACGGACCTTGGTTTGATAAATTTCACCAAACTTATCCTAACACCCCTATCGGCGTTAGCGAATACGGTTGCGAAGCGTTAAATTGGCACACTTCTAATCCAACTCAAGGCGATTACACTGAAGAATATCAATCATACTATCACGAAGAATTAATTAAACAATTATTTACTCGTAAATATTTATGGGCAACTCACGTTTGGAATATGTTTGACTTTGGTGCTGACGCAAGGAACGAAGGCGGAGAAAACGGTCAAAACCATAAAGGCTTAATTACTATGGATAGAAAGTATAAAAAAGACTCTTTCTACGCTTACAAAGCATGGCTTTCAAGCGAGCCTTTCGTTCATATTTGTTCAAAAAGATATATCGATAGAGTTGAAGATATAACTAAAATTACGGTTTACTCTAATTTAAGCGAAGTTGAACTTTTTGTAAACGGCAAAAGCGTTGGTAAAAAACAAGCGCCAGACCACTTCTTCTATTTTGAAGTTGAAAATAAAGGCGAAAGCGTTATCACGGCAAAAGCCGGTGAATTTACTGATGAAAGCACTATAAGAAAAGTTGATGAATTAAATCAAGACTATATTTTAAAAGAAAAAGGTGCTATTTTAAACTGGTTTGACGTTGAAGCCCCAGAAGGTAGATTTTCTTTAAATGATAAAATTTCTGATATAATGTCTACGCTTAGAGGTAAACTTTGGTTTATGGGCGTTGGTTTAAAAATTAAAAAGAAAATGCCTAAAAACAAAGAAAAGGGCAAAAAGACAGAGGCTATGGGCTTTGAAATTAGCAGTGATATAATGCAAATGTTAGGCGGATTTACCGTACTTAGATTAACGAGTATGATAGGCATGATGAATATTTCGTTTACAAAAGAAGAACTTTTAAAAATGAATAAAAAACTTAATAAAATTCGCAAACCTAAAAAATAAAAAATATTGAAATTTTATTAAAAAATGTTATAATAAAATTATTAACGTAAAAAGGAGATATTATGGCTATGCAAATGACTTTTCGCTGGTATGGCGAAGGTAATGACAAAATATCTTTAAAAGATATTAAACAAATTCCCGGCGTTCAAGGAATAGTTTGGGCTTTACACGATAAAATGCCTGGCGAGGTTTGGGAAGAAGAAGAAATTGCTAAAATTAAATCTCAATGTGACGAATACGGTTTTAATATTGACGTTGTTGAATCGGTAAACGTGCACGACGATATTAAAATTGGTTTACCATCAAGAGATAAATATATTGAAAATTATTGTCAAACAATTCGCAATTTAGCAAAATTCGGCGTAAAAGTTATTTGTTATAACTTTATGCCTATATTCGACTGGACAAGGTCTGATTTATTTCATCCGCTTAAAGACGGTTCAACGGCTCTCTTTTATCAAAAAAATTTAATTCAAAAAGATTACAACGCTATGGCTAAGTATATTTTAGATTTTACTGAAAAATATAATATGTCTTTTCCTGGCTGGGAGCCTGAAAGAATGGCTAAACTTGACGAGTTATTCACTTTATATAAAGACGTTGACCACGAAAAACTTTGGGCTAATTTAAAATACTTTTTAGAAGCCATTATGCCAACTTGTGAAGAAACGGGTATTAAAATGGCTATTCATATGGACGATCCACCTTGGGATATCTTTGGTCTTCCAAGACTTTTAGTTGACGAAAAGAGTATAGATAGATTTTTAAAAATGGTTGACAATAAATACAACTGCTTAACTTTATGCTCAGGCTCGTTAAACGCTAATAAAGATAATAACGTTGCTTCAATCATTAGAAAACATTGTGATAGAATTGCATTTGCTCACATTAGAAACGTTAAGCACTACCCTAACGGCGATTTTTCAGAAGCAAGCCATAGAGATTGTGATGGCGATACGGGTATTTTAGATATCTTAAAAGCATATCACGATTGTAAATTCTCAGGCTATATTAGACCTGACCATGGTAGGCATTTATGGGGTGAAGGTCCTGGCACGGTTAGACCAGGCTACGGCTTATACGACAGAGCCTTAGGTATTATGTATATGCTAGGCGTACTTGATATGCTTGATAAATTAGAAGAGGTAAAATAATATGATAAATATTCCATTAAATATTGATTATAAAAATAAAGTAGTAGTTATTACGGGCGCTGGCGGACTTATTTGCGGTGCTATGGCAAAAGCATTTAGCAAATGCGGTGCTAAGGTAGCGGCTCTTGACTTAAATGAAGACAAAGTTAAAGAATTGGCTAACGAAATTAAAAGTTACGGTTATATTTGCGAAGGCTACAAGGCTAACGTTTTAGAACCTAATAGTTTAAAAGAAGTTCACGCAAAAATTTTAGAAGATTTAGGTCCTTGCGATATTTTAATAAACGGCGCGGGCGGTAACAATCCTCGTGCTACTACTGATAACGAATATCATCACGAGAGTAAAGAAGGTGGTAAATCTTTCTTTGATTTATCAAGTGACGGCGTTGATTTCGTGTTTAAACTTAATTTCCAAGGCACTTTACTTCCTACGCAAGAATTTGCAATTGATATGGTTAACAAAAAAGAAGGCGTTATTTTAAATATTTCTTCTATGAACGCATACACCCCACTTACTAAAATTCCAGCGTATTCAGCGGCAAAAGCGGGAATTTCTAACTTTACTCAATGGCTCGCAACCCATTTTGCTGGTAGCGGTATTCGTTGTAACGCTATTGCTCCTGGATTTTTAGTTTCAGCACAAAATAAAGCGTTACTTTTTAACGAAGACGGAACTCCAACACCTCGTTCACACAAAATATTAACCAACACACCAACAAATAGATTTGTTGATGCCGACGAATTACTTGGCGCTACTTTATTTTTATGCGATAATAAATCGGCTTCGGCAATTACAGGTGTAGTTCTTCCTGTTGACGCTGGTTTTTCAGCATATTCTGGCGTTTAAAAATATAACTATATTAACCTAATCTTTTGTAGTAAAAATAAAGCCCACCATATTTCGCTTTTTGCGAAGTATAGTGGGCTACACTTTTGTCTTAAATTAAAAATCCCTAAGAGAAGAGACCCTTTTTGTTAAAACTTTTTTCATTTTTTATATTGACAATAATATAAATATTATATACAATAATTATATGAAATGTTTAGGAGGTATTTTATGAAAAAGTTTACAAAAGTTACTATTGCTATTTTAACGCTCGTATTATCAGTGTTTACTTTTGCAGGCTGTCAAAATCTTAGTTCTGTTTATAACAATAAGTATTTTGACGAAATGGAAGAAAAAAATCCTACGTCGTTAGTTAACTCTTATCGCACTTTTACTACGCCAGGTAATATTACGGCAATAAGCGAAGACTCTGCTCTTTTAAGATCGGTTGACAATAATACGGCTTCAAATTCCACTTCTTATACTTACACTCTTTATAATTTAACTAATTCAACCGCTATTAAAACTTGGAGTTACGTTAATAGGCACGATAGCGTTGAAGACGATATTTACTCTGTAAGTTTTAAAACTATTTTAGAAAACACTTTCGTTAGAGTAAGAAAGACTCACGAAACTAACGCTTCAATTTTAGATAGTTTATATGATTTAGATGGCAATTTATTGATTTCTTCAACCAACGGCTTATATTTCAACCTTGATTTAATTATTGATGGTGATCAATATTATAGAATAAATAGCAAAGGCAAGATAGAGTTAATTAAAACTATTAGTCAAGTTTCTTCTTCTACACCTACGTTTGACGCTATGAACGGCAATAATTATTATATTTTTGATGAAGATTCTTTTGCCGTATACAATAATAAACTTGAATACGTTTATTATTACGAAGCGCCTAGTTATGCTGATGTTGAGGGTCATTTCTACGTTCTAAATAACGGTAACGTTTTAATTCAATATTCATATGAAGACGCAGAAGATTCACAAGATTATAACGTTATCAATAATAATAAAAAATATAAATTTGTTACATTAGTTTTTAACGTTTCAACTAAAAAAATAGAAGAAAAAGATTGTGAATACGTGTTTGAAACAATTGTTTCAAGAAAAACTATTTATAATGAATCAAGTGCTAATAGTATGAATAAAGCTCTTTCATTGATGTTTAATTCTAGCGTTAAAAATTTTGCAATGGCTTATAGAATTGAGAATAAAAAGGTTGATACGTCTAAATCTATATATGCATCAATCGGCAATAATTTAAAAGTTAAAGTTGCTGTAAACGAAATTTTCCCAGCGCAAGAAGAAATAGCAACCCCTGTAAAGAAAGGTTACTACGCATATGAAAATAAACTTGGTCAAAGTATATTAGTTAAATCAAGCGGAGCCGTAGTTGGAGATATTTCTAACGCTGTTGGCGCAAGTGAAAGTTATATTTTCTCTAATGAAAAAGTTTACGATTATAACTTAAATGAAGTATACAGCATAGGCGAAGATTTTACTTTTGTTGATTCTTTTAAAAACAACGCTATTTATAGAAATGACGACGTGTACTACTTATATAACGGCAGTAACGGATCACTTACAACTATTGCAAATAATCCATCTACCGTTTACTCAACGGTAAATAGAAGATTATATGTGATTAGTGATACTGAAAACAACACGTACACTTACTATAATGAAAACGGCGACCAAATTTGCCAAACTTCAAAGAATTTAACGTACGTAGGTTTATGTAATGGTGAAGACATTTTTGCTCTTATAGAAGATAATGCAACAACTTACTATGCGTTTTATTACTCTAAATAATTAAAATTAAACCTAAGGCGAAGTCAATTTTGACTTCGCCTTAAATTTTTTTCTTTTATAAATCGTCAGCATCTTGAATAGGTTTTTCATATTCATTATAAATACTTTTTCCCGTATAACTTCCAAACGGGTCGAAAGACGATTTATAATTTACTTTTTTGTTTTTTCTTTTCTTTTTCATTATTTACAATCTTTTGTTGATTTAGTAGTCTTACTATTTTTTACGTTTTTAGTATTAGACTTACTTGATTTCGTATCGTTCTTTCTCATAACTTCCCCCTTGATTATAGTTTGTTCACTTTTTAGCCGATTATACCTTTTTAATAGTATTTTGTTCTAACTTGTAAACTTAGTGAATAAATATTATTATCAACTATTTAAGGAGTTTTGTATGGAAAAAGAATATATGGAAATGTTAGAAATACCCGTTTCTACTTGTGACGTCATTATCAAACCTAAAAAACGCAAGAAAAAAGATATCAAAGACCAAGTAATTGATATGGTAAATAGTGAAACCTCTAAGCCGACTATTGAAACGGCTATGCAAGATAACCTTGAAAAAGAAACTGCTTTACCTACGGCTAAAAGAAAAATTCCTCGCTTTACTTCTTTTTACTTTAAAAAAGATAAAAGCACTAAACCTAAAAAGGCTAAAATTACAAGAGTTGAAAACGTTTCAACAAAAAGCGTTGAAGTTAAAAGTTCTCGATTTGATATAATTTCAGTTCAAGTAGTTGCCATTTTCGTGCTTATCGTAGGAATTATTTTAACTAATATTTTTTGGGAAGACAGCGGTATGAACAATCTTCTTAGAAGCGTGTTCAAAAGTGAAGAGAGTTCAATAAATTCAAGCGTTTACTCTACTTTTTCAGCATACTCTCCTACCCGTGACGGCGAAGTAATTTTAGAAGACGGTATTATGACCGTTAACGAAAGTAGCATCTACGCCCCTTGTGACGGCGTTATTGAAAAGGTAACTTTAAACGAAGATAACTATTATACCGTTACTGTTAGACACAGCGATAGTTTTACTTCTGTTTTTTCAGGTCTTGACTATTCTTATTTAACTGAGGGCGAAAGTGTTTACACAAATATTCCTATAGGATATTGTAGTACTTCTTCATCAATTAGTTTATACGAAAACGATTCATTGCTTACTAAATATGCTATTGAAGGCGATAATATTGTATGGCTAAATTAAATTTTAAAATACACCCTTTGTTTTTTATATTTGGACTATACTTTGCTTTAATAGGCAAAGTATTTTCTTTTTTACTATTTACTTTAACGGCTTGTGTTCACGAGTTTGGGCATTTTTTAACTTCAAGTAAACTTGGCTACAAATTAAACACTATCATTTTAATGCCTTACGGTGCTTTACTTTTTGGAAATATTGATAACGTTTCTTATAAAGACGAGTGCAAAATAGCCTTGGCAGGTCCTTTAATGAATTTATATATAATTATAGTATTCGTAGCGCTATGGTGGTTTATACCCACTCTATATCCTTTCACACAAGAAATAGTTATTAGTAATTTAGCGCTTGGTTTAATAAATTTACTTCCTTGCTATCCACTTGACGGTGGTAGATTTCTACTTAGCACTCTTTCACTTTGTATGCCTTCTAAAACGGCTGAAAAATTCGTTAGAGTTTTGGGTATTTTTTTATCTTTAACTATTTTAGCGTTATTTATTTATTCAATTTTTACCACCCTAAACGTTACTATTTTGTTTTTTGCAATATTTATGTTTATAGGCGCAATCTCTAAAAACGATAAGGCTAAATACGTTAAAATTTATTCTCTATTTAACGCCCTTGAAATTAAGAAACCTACTATCGTTAAAAAAATAGCAGTCAACGAAAATACTACTTTTAAAGATATTTATAAATATCTTTCTAACGATTATATTTATGAAATTGAAGTGTACTCGATAAACGGCGTTTTATTAAAAACTTATAAAGGTAATTTGCTGTATTCTAAGTTAAAAAATGAAAGTCCGTACAAAAAAATATATAGTCCGTTCAAATAAATTTTATATTGCAAAATTATAAAGAATATGGTAAAATAGATAAGTATGAAAACTATTGATGAAATTTTATTAAGCGTTGAAAAACCTTCTCGTTATATAGGTGGCGAATTTGGTGAAAAATCGCTTACTTTATCAAAATTTAATTACTGTATTTGCTTTCCTGACGTTTATGAAGTCGCTATGAGTAATTTGGGCATTAGAATTGTCGCAGAAGTTATTAATAGAATAGACGATGCTTGTTGCGATAGGTGTTTTGCTCCTTGGGTCGACTTTGGTTCATTATTAAAAGAAAATAATATTCCACTCTATTCTCTTGGCTTAAAAAAGTCTTTAAAAGAATTTGATATGCTTGGCTTTTCACTTCAATATGAAATGAGTTACACAACCATTTTATATATGCTTGAACTTGCTAATATTCCGTTAAATAGAGAAGATAGAGATGATAGTTATCCTATAATTCAAGGCGGTGGCCCTTGTGCGTTTAATCCCGAACCACTTGCTCAGTTTTTTGATATTTTCGTAATTGGCGACGGCGAAGATTCAATGCGTGAACTTGCCTTACTAAAACTACAAACTTCTTCAAAAAAAGAATTTTTAGAAAAGGCAACGAATATTAAAGGGGTATACGTTCCATCATTAACCTATCCCGTATATGAAAATGGTAAAATCGTTCGCTTTGAAGGTAAAAAAGTTGAAAAGGCTATTTGTTTAGACTTAGAAAACGCAGTTTGTCCCGATATTCAAGCAGTTGCTAATATTGAAGCCGTACACGATAGAGCCGTTATTGAAATAATGCGTGGGTGCTATCGTGGGTGTAGATTTTGTCAAGCAGGCTTTATCTACCGCCCCGTTAGGCATAAAAGCGTAGAAAAATTAACTCAACTTGGCTGTTCAATTGTAAATAAATGCGGGTTCTATACATTAAGTATGAATAGTTTATCTTCAAGCGATTACCCACGCTTAAAAGAACTTATAACTTCATTAAGTCAAAATTTGCCAGCCTACTCTACCTTAGCACTTCCTTCACTTAGAATAGATAATTTTGATGAATTTTACGTTGAAAAGGCTAAGAAAAATTCTTTAACGTTTGCCCCTGAAGGCGGAACTCAAAGATTAAGAGACGTTATAAATAAAGATATTACCGACGAAGATATTTTAAACGGCGTTAAAAAGGCGTTTAATATGGGTTATAACGGTATTAAACTATATTTTATGATGGGTTTACCTACCGAAACAGACGAAGACGTTGAAGGTATTGTAAACATTGTTAACTTAGTTAAAAACGTGTATAGTGAAAATCCTAAAAGGCTACGTGCGTTAAAAATAAACGTTAGCGTATCTACCTTTATTCCTAAACCTTTCACTCCGTTTTGCTTTGAAGCGTTTAGTTCCAGAGAGCAAATTGAACGTAAAATTGATATACTTAAAAAAGGTTTATACATAAAAGGCGTTACTTTTAATTGGAACGATTACAATTTATCTATGATTGAGGCAATTCTTGCTCGTGGCGGGCGTGACGTTGGAAACGTGTTGCTTTCCGCTTATAAAAAAGGTTGCTACTTTGATAGTTGGAACGAATATTTTAAATATGATTTATATGAGCAAGCCATAAAAGAAACTTGCTACAATTTATCTTCTTCTCTTGGCGAGCAAGATGAAAATAGTATACTTCCTTGGGATTTTATAGATATAGGCATTACTAAAAACTTCTTTTTAAGCGAAAGGCACAAAGCGTATAACGAAAAATGTACTGGTGGCTGTCAAACGGGCTGTAAAGGTTGCGGGCTTATGGGGAGGTGTAATATAAAATGATACTTTTAAAATACTCTAAACTTTTAGGCGCTGAATATATTCCGCATTTAGACACCTTAAAACACCTTGGTAAAACCATTAGAAGAACGGGCTTAGAAGTTAATTATTCACAAGGCTTTAACCCGCATATGCTTATTTTTATGAGTGCCCCACTTCCGTTAGGATTAAAAAGTAAAAGTGAATATTTGCTTATTTCAACTGATACTTGCGATGAAAACTTTATTGAAAAATTTAACAATTGTTCACCGCTTGGTATTAAAGCGCAAGATATGTATTTTGTAAAATCTAAATTAAATATTGCTAATGATATTACAAGTGCAACTTATTCCATAAGCGGACTTAATAACTTTGACGTTAACGACGTTTTATCTTTAAACGAATTTATAGTTTTAGATAAAAACGGTAAAGAAAAAAACGTAAGAGATAGAATTTTATCTTTACGCTTTGAAAATAATATTTTAATATGCTCACTAAAAGCAGGAAATGAAAATTTACGCCCTGACGTTTTTTCTAATAAACTCAAAAGCGTCTACGGTGGCGGAAGTTTAAATATTATAAAAGAAGACGTTAAATTTTTAAATAATTTATCAGTTACAGAATATATTGCGGAGAAAGACAATGTCTAAAAATATTTTTATTGATAGTTTTGGTGGCAACGTTATAGGCGCACTTGCTAAAGACGATAAACTCATTGAATATCATATTGAAAAATCTAATAAAACACAAATTGTAGGTAGCATATATAAAGGCGTTGTAAAAAACGTTTTAAACGGTATGCAAGCAGCGTTTGTTGATATAGGTTTAGAAAAAAACGGCTATTTATCTGCAACCGATATGCTTATTGATACTTCGGGAATTATTACTAACTCTACCCTTCCAAACATTTTAAACTTAAAAGAAGGCGATGAAGTTATGGTTCAAGCAGTCAAAGACCCATCGTCAACAAAAGGTGCTCGCTTAACTTCTCACGTTACTTTTGCGGGAAAGTATTTAGTATATGCCCCTACCTTAGATTTAAACGGTGTTTCAAGAAAGATAACTGATGAAAAAACTCGTTTAGAAATTGAATCTTATTTAAAAAAATTAAAAAGACCGTCAGGCGGTTTTATAGCGCGAACGGCGTCAAAAGATATTCCTTATAAAGTTTTGGCTTTGGAAAGTAAAACGCTTGTAAATCTATATAAGTCTATTTTAAAAGAATATAAAAAAGCAACGGCAATAAGTCAAGTTTACTATGACGGCGATTTACCTTCAAGACTAATGCGTGACGTTTTAACTGACGATATTGATAAAGTTTACGTTGCCGACTTAGAAATTTATAATAAACTTTGCTCGTTAAAGCAATTAGAATCTTGCTTAGACAAATTAGTCTTTTATAACGAAAACGTTGATATGTTTAAAAAGTTTTCAATAGATAAAGAAGTTGAAAATTTACTTCATAATAGAGTAAACTTATCAAACGGCGCTTATATTATTATTGACAAAACGGAAGCATTGACGGTAATTGACGTAAACACGGGCGGTTTCGTTGGCGAAACGAGTATTGAAGAAACGGCTTTTCAAACTAATATGATAGCGTCAAGAGAAATTGCAAGGCAAGTTAGACTTAGAAATATTAGCGGTATTGTCGTTGTTGATTTCATTGATATGGAAGATGAAAACCATAGAAATTTATTAGTTGAAGAATTAACTAACAATCTAAAAGAAGATAGAAGAAAATGCAACGTAATAGGTATGACGGGGCTTGGCTTAGTTGAATTTACAAGAAATAAAAAGCGTAAAGAATTATCGGCGTTTTTTAATAAACAATGTCCATATTGTAGAGGCGAAGGTTCAATACTTTCTAACGACTATATATCTATGAAAATTAGAACTAAACTTTTAGATATTTTCCACAATGACTATAAGTCGGCAATAATTGATTTAAACTTTGAAATATGTGATTATATTTTACAAAAAGGCGCATTGAAAAAAGATATTGAAAAATTTTGGCAAAATAAACGCATTTATTTAATTCCGCATAAAACTTATCATCAAGAGTTTTTTCTAATTAAAGGCGATAACGGTGACGTTTTAGACCTTCCTGATAACGCAATTTTGCTTTATTAAATAAAATATTTAAGGGTGTTCGATTTTTTATCGAACACCCTTTTTGTTATTCGTTTTCTATAAATTTTCTATATAAATATGGTTTTATATTAAACGCATTACAAATACTTATAATTTCTTCTTTTGCATCATTAGATACTTGACTATCTATTTTATCCCTTTTAATAGCCCTTATAAGCACGTTTTTAGGCGTTTCTTCGGGGTCTATTAACTCAAGCGCACTCACGCTATAACCAAACGCTTCAAGCGTTTTACACCTTAAAGAATCGGTTAAATTGTCGCATAGTTTTTGCTTTAATATTGAATGCTCGATTAAAGCGTCTAATTTATTATTCGTTTTACCAAGTTGATTAAATACTTCGTGGTGGCAACAAGGCGTACTCATTATAACTTTTGAATTTAACTTTATGCCCTTTTCTAAAACTATATCAGTTGCTATATCACAAGCATGCAAAGAGACCGTTAAATTAGGCTGTCTTTTAGCATTGAAATTAGTTATATCGCCAGCAATAAAATTTAAACCATCATAATTTAACTTTTTAGCAATACCGTTGCAATACTTAATAACGTCACTTTTCAAGTCTACGCAATCCATTACAACCTTAACGTTTTTAATTTTTGTAAAGTAATAATATATTGCAAAACTTAAATAACTTTTGCCACAGCATAAATCTAAAATATATAACTCGTCATCAGTAATTATGCTTTTTTCAACGTCTTTTACAAGTTCTAAAAATCTATTTATTTGGCGGAATTTTGATGTCTTTTTATCTAAAACTTTACCGCTTTTATTTTGAACGCCAAGTTCCACTAAAAAATCAACGGGCGTATCAATAGGCAACACGTATTGTTTTTCTTTATTGTGCGAAAAATTCGCCTTTTTTACGTTTTCACGCTTAATATTATTGCTTATTAGTAGTTTCCCGCTTTTAGAAAATTTTATTTCAGCGTTTCCACTTGTTGAAAAAACGTTCATTTGCTTAAAATTATCTAAAAATAAATTTTCTAAATACTCTACTGCATTATTACTATCAATGTTTTTTTGAAAAACTTTATTATCACTATAAAAAGTTTCTACTTGCAAACATAGTTTATTTTTAATTTCAACAAGCCTACATTTAGCTTTTAAAATTTCTTTATTTACACTTTTACTTAATATTATTTTTTCAAGTGTTTTATTTTCTATTACGTAAGATAAAATTTCTTTCATTTTAGTCTTTAAAATATTCTATATAGCCCTTTTCTTTCATTGAGATAAAGTCGTTTTTCATACACCAAATATTATGGTGCTCTAAATGTTCTACGCTAAACTCTTTTATAACTTCGTCACACTTAGAAATAAAGTAATCGTAATCAACCTTGTTTGGCTCTTTTAATAAGTTGTATAAATTGTCGTAGAAAATTTTATCAAGCATTTCTTGATCTAATCCTATACCACGATATTTTTTGCCAGCGTATTCATATTCTTCAGTCGTTCCAAAAAATCTTTTTACTAAATTAGGACGATTCGTTACAGATTTTGTGAAAAGTTCTTCACTTTCATATTTGAAGTTATACATATCTGTGCCGTAGGTAAACCTATCTATATGCTTTTTGATAAAAGGAATCCAATATTCTTTATCATTTAATATATTGAAATAATTGTCGCCACCTGGAGTTAAGTCAAGCATAGTGTTTTCAAAACTCATAAACTTTTCAACTCTTTCTTTAGGAGCAAAAGTTAAAAAACCAAAGTGAGCAAGCGTAAATTTAAGTTTAGGGTGCTTTTCAATCGCACGAATAAGTTCTTCTTGAATTTGGTCGAAAGTAGGAAATCTTTCGTCAAAATAACGCCCCAACCTTAACCAACTTGGATTAATTTTAGTCATGTCCCACATATTAGGATTGTTGGTTAAGTGCATTATAATAGGAAAACCTTCTTTTTCACAAAAATCGTAAAAAAGATCGAAAATTTCGTCGTCAAGCGGATAGCCGAGCATATATCTCGTATCTGGGTGACCTTCAAACATTTTAATACCGTCAAAACCAACCCTTTTATATTCTTTTACTTGTCTAAGTAAATCTTCTGCTACGGCCTTTTTATCTTTTAAATCTACCTTGTCGTATTCAAGCCCCGCATATGCGTAGCCTTTTGGAGCAAAAACACACTTAAAGTACATTGCTTTTGTATTGTCAATATGTTCAGTTTCGTTCCAATCAATTCCACGTGTAGTATTCTTTTCTGGTCTTGCGTGGCAAGGTAATGCTAAAAATCTAACTCTTTCAACGTTATTTAATTTAAACTGCTTTTTATATACTTCTACACTTTCTCTTACAGGCATTTTATTGTTATGAAACATTTGATGTGTGTGCCCTTCAAATACTTTAGTCATTTTTAAATTTTAAATAGTATAACTATTTACTCCTTTTATTTTTTTATTTATATTATAACTTATTATAATTTAAAATCAAGCATTTTTGTAAATTTGATTAAAAAAATAAAAGACTTGAATTTACACTTAATAAATTTAAGTCGATTTTTTGATTTAAAAAATCAAGGCGGTGCTTAGTGGAGTAGCGATAAATCCCTATCGCTACGCCACAACTATATTTGCCTTTCGGCAAGTGATGTGTCTACGGCGTGATATTTTGCTAACGCAAAGTGTTATTCGCCTTTGGCGAGTTTTGGCAAATATAATATAACTTTTAGCCACAATGCTAAAAATACAACTTTATTAACTTGACTTTTTTGTGGATAAAAGAAAACTCGACTTGTTAAAAGTCGAGTTTTACAAATTGTTTAATTTAAATCCATAAGAGAAGAGCGCTTTTTGCACCGCCTTATATTTATTATAAAAATTTTTTTAATCTTTCTTCGTATTGTTCTTCTAACGTTTTTAATTTCTTTGCAAAAGTTATAACTTCTTCGTCTATTTTTTCAGTTACGTCGTTTAAAAGTGAACATAGTTCAGTAATTCCCATAACCGTACCCTTAATCATTATTTCGGCAATATGCGAAACTGAATCATTAAACGCAGTATTCATTTTAATACCCGTTTTCATCATCACTTTTTTCATTGTTCCTAGTTCTTTAGTTTCATAGCCCTTTTCAGCCATATATGAAGTAATTTCGCTTATTAAATTCTCATAACCTTTATATTCGTAAAGTAGTTCCTTTTTAAAAGATGCGTCTTCTACACTATCTAAAACGTTAGATATTGCTTGCAACGCAACGTGCGCATTTTTATAAACCTCATTTATAAAATCTAAATTGTTGTCAAAATTAGTCATAATATCTCCTTTGAAAAAAGTATGGCTCAAAAAATAAAAATATATGCAATTTGATTGACAAATTTTAAAAAAAAGGCTAATATAGATAAGAACCGCACGAAAAAGGTAACAAAAGAATTAAATTTTATGTTTAATCACCTTTCATTTGGCGAGATTATTTAGGAGGTACATTTAAGTGTACGCAGTTATTGAAAATGGTAGCAAGCAATACAAAGTAGCAGTTGGCGAAACTGTTAGATTTGAAAAACTTGATGCCGAAGTTGGTGCAACAGTAGAATTTAAAGTTTTACTCGTTTCAACAGATGATGGTATTAAAGTAGGCAAGGATGCAGATGCATTCAAGGTTACAGGCAAAGTTCTTGTGCAAGATAAAGCGAAGAAAATTATCGTCTTCAAATATAAAGCAAAAAAGAACATTAGAAAGAAACATGGTCATAGACAACCATTTACAGCAGTAGAAATTACTGACATTTGTGCTAGATAAGGAGATTAATATTATGATGTTTTTAATTAAATTATTTGCCCACAAGAAAGGTGTTGGTAGCAGTAGAAATGGTCGTGATAGTGCCGCTAAAAGACTTGGTATTAAACGTGCTGACGGTCAAAAAGTTAAAGCAGGTTCAATATTAGTTAGACAAAGAGGTACTAAATTTTACCCAGGTAATGGTGTTAAAATAGGTAGTGACGATACTTTATTTGCAGTAGTAGATGGTGTTGTTAGATTTGAAAGATTAGGTAAAGACCGTAAACAAGTTTCAGTTTACGAAGCGTAATCGAAAACAAAATAAAAAAGCAGTTCAACGAACTGCTTTTTTTATATGATTTTTTAGTAAAAAAAGCCGCCTTAGAAAAAGCGTTCCCTATAAGAGATTTTTTAGAACATTGTAAAAGAGTAGCAAAATTTTTGCTGCTCTTTACTTTTTGCTTTTCAAAAACACACATCTTTGCTTGCAAAGTATAGTGTGCTACACTTTTGGTAATTTAAATTTTTAATTTAAAAACATAATGATTGATTTTTTTTATCTTATATGTTATAATTAAACAAAATTTGCGGCGTGCCGCAAATGCAATCTTGAAACGGAGTTTTAATAAAATGAAATTAAAATGTGCTTCATTTTTTGCAGGTGTTGGCGGTATAGACAAAGGATTTGAGTTAGCAGGATTTGAAACAATTTTTGCTAATGAATTTGACTTAAATGCTTCTATTACCTATAAAGCAAATTTTCCAAACGTTCAATTTTCTTTAAGTGATATTCGTGATTTAGACGAAAAAAAGGACATACCTGATTTTGATATTATGCTTGCAGGGTTCCCTTGTCAAGCCTTTTCAGTTGCAGGATATAGACAAGGTTTTAATGATGAAAAAGGTCGTGGTAATTTGTTCTTTGAACTCACTCGTATAATTGAAGAAAAGAAACCACAAGTAGTTTTTCTTGAAAACGTTAAAAACCTTGTTTCACACGATAATGGCAACACTTTTACTGTAATTAGTGACACATTAGAAAAATTAGGCTATTATATAAAATCTTTTGTTCTAAATGCTTGCAATTATGGTAATATCCCACAAACACGAGAAAGAATTTATATTGTTTGCTTTAGAGACAAGGAACATTATAAGAATTTTGAACACTTAAAGCCTATTAAATTAGAAAAAACACTTGCTGACTTTATAGACTTTGAAAACAAGCAAGACGATAGATACTATTATACTGAAAAATGTGGTTTCTATGATAAACTTGTAGCAGGTATTACAAAATCTGACACTTGCTATCAATGGCGTAGGGTTTACGTAAGAGAAAATAAAAGCAAAATGTGTCCTACCTTAACTGCAAATATGGGAACAGGTGGACATAATGTTCCTTTAATTAGGATGTATAATGGCGAAATTAGAAAATTAACACCAAGAGAGTGCTTTAATCTACAAGGCTTTCCAAGTGACTTTATTTTACCCTACAATCTTTGCAATGGTGCGTTATATAAACAAGCAGGAAATTCCGTTGTGGTAAGCGTTATTTATAGAATAGCCGAAGAAATAAAAAATGCAATACAATAAAGTTAAAGGTGCATCAAATTGATGCACCTTTATTTGTTATTCTTCTTCTGCTGTTTCGTTTTTAGTAAATTTTTCATAAGTTCCCAACTCGGCAAAATCTACCGAATATCTTAAATCGCCAAGTTTTGTAAATACAACACAATCTATGCCAAATACTTCAAGCATTTCATAAGTTAAAAGTGTTTTTTCGGGTAATTCAAATACTTTGCGTAATAACCACTCGCCTAAAACTTTGTTTGGATTACTCATTATGGCTTTGTTATCTTGTTGACATACCTTTGCGGAAATTAAAGTGCCGTCAGGTAGTAACAATTCAAAAGGTTTGTCACGATTAGGGAAAAAGCCCGCATGTCTTTCTCTATCTTCAGCAGGGAACGGAATATATATTTCATTCATATCTCTCTTTCTACCACCTGCGTTCCATTGATTTAAGCCACTTTTTTGTGCAACAAACTTTGTACCATTAGGTTTTGTGGAATATAAACGTAAACAAGCCTTATTTGTTGTATCAAATTCAACTGCTGCTGTTGTAATACCTTGAGGAATATTATCCGCCAAACCCATTAAATAAGTATAAGGGTCGTCAAGAATATCTACCGTAAAAGAGTCTAACAAAATCATATCATCAAAAATCATATAAAGGGTGTGTTTTGACATACTGAAATGGTAAACGTGCTTTCCGTCGGTAAAATATGTATTATTTATGTTGCCACGCTCGGGAAGTAAAGTTATATTCTCAATATCAATAGGCTCAAATACGTGTTCAAGAATTTGCATAGTGTTTGGGATACGTTTAACTATATGATATATAAGTTCATCTATGCCGTGTAAATTTTTTGTAATACGGATACGCTCATTTCTAAATTCCGAAACTTTTTTTGCTAAATCTAAACCTGTTAACTGACTTAACTTTTCTCTTAAACTATCAAACTCTGCTACTTTTTGGTCGTTGTTTCCCATCCAAGTTTTTAATCCAACGCCTATTCTACCTTTTTTAGCGTCAGCGGAACAATCGCTACGAGATAAATTATCAGCGTTAAAATACTTGCAAAACACATTTTCTTGAACTCTATATGGCAAATAAGGACACGCATTATCCGAGAATAAACGTGTTAATTTACCTATTATTCCGAGCATTTGTTTATACAGTTGTTTTTGTTCTTCGGGTTGTAAATCGTAAAACATACTATTTCCTAAAAAAAACTTTTATTTATTATAACATAGTTTTATGTTTTTTTCAATTAGTTTTACGTGTATAAAAGAAAACTCGACTTGTAAAAAGTCGAGTTTTGTAATGATTTAATTAAATCCATTACAGGGAATCCGTAAAGGCAATTTTTTATTTAAATTATTCAGCAACAGCAGTAGCGCCTGCTTCTTTAAGTTTTTCAATGATTTTATCAGCGTCTTCTTTAGCAACTGCTTCTTTTAATACGCCCATTTTTTCAACAGCGTTCTTTGCTTCAACAAGACCAAGACCTAATAAATCTTTAACAACTTTAATAACTGCAATTTTGTTGCCACCAACTTCTTTAAGAACAACGTTAAATTCAGTCTTTTCTTCAACTGGAGCAGCAGCAGCAACTGCTGGACCAGCAACTGCAACAGGAGCAGCAGCGCTTACGCCAAATTCTTCTTCTATTGCTTTTACTAAACTGTTAAGTTCGATAACAGTCATACCTTTAATTTCTTCAATAATTTTTGCTATATCAGCCATTTTTAATTTCCTCTCTTTAATTTTTTAATTTGTTTTTGGTGAATTATTCACCCATTTTTTCAGCCACCCTATTAAGTGCGACTGCTAATCCGCTAATCATACTTTGTAACGTACCTGCCAAAGTAGCAACAAGAACTTCTTTTGAAGGAATTGATGCTAACGCTTTAACACCGTTAACGTCAACGTACTCGCCGTTTACGTAACCACTCTTTGCAGAAATTTTATCTTCAAGTTTCTTTGCGTTTTCAACAACGATTCTTGCCGCAGTAGTTTCATCACTACCAAACGCAAAAGCAGTAGTACCGTTAAGGTCTGCATCAAAACTTGTTACGCCTAAATCATTAAAAGCACGTCTAACTAAAGTGTTTTTAAGAACTTTATATTGAACGTTACCATTTCTAAAAGCATTACGAAGTTCAGTATCTTCAAGAACCGTAAGACCTTTGTAGTTAACTAAAATAACTGATTTGCTTTCAGCGATTTTTGCTTTAATTTCTTCAACAACTTGCTTTTTTGCCTCAAAATTTGCTGACAAATTCCTATACCTCCTATTAGATTTTTAGCAAAAGAAAACGCTTTTAGCCAAAGTAGACTAAAAGCGTATAAGAATTACACGTATTAAAGTTTACCTCGGCTGGTGTAGAAAATCTACTTAAAAACCTGCTTTCTTCGGCTATTTAATTTTTTTTACTTAATTATTATAAATCAATTAACAAACTTTGTCAATCATTTATTAGATGTTTTTAGTTGAAACTTTAACACCAGGACCCATTGTGCTAGTAATAGCAATACTCTTAATGTATTGACCTTTTGCTGCCGCTGGTTTAGCCTTGATAATTGCTTCAAGTAATGCTTGATAGTTTTCTAAAAGTTTTTCTTTACCGAAACTCTTTTTACCTATTGAGCAGTGAATAACTGCCGTTTTATCAAGTCTATATTCAACTTTACCTGCTTTAACTTCGTTAATAGCCTTAACTACGTCCATAGTAACCGTGCCTGATTTAGGGCTTGGCATAAGACCTTTTGGACCTAATACCTTACCTATTCTACCTACAACACCCATCATATCTGGTGTAGTGATAACTACGTCAAAACCAAACCAGTTTTCTTTTTGTATTTTTGCTACAATATCTTCTGCACCAACAAAATCAGCGCCGGCAGCAAGAGCCGCATCAGCCTTTTCGCCCTTAGCAATAACAAGTACTCTTTGAGTTTTACCAGTACCGTTTGGAAGTACGATAACACCTCTAACTTGTTGATCTGCTTGTTTAGGGTCTACACCAAGTTTTGTGTGAAATTCAATAGTTTCATCAAATTTTGCTTTTGCTGTTGCAAGAACAATGTCCATTGCCTCATCTATTTCGTATTGTTTAGATTTTTCATACGATTTAATACTATCGGCATATTTTTTTCCGTATTTCATTATTTAGAATCCTCCTTGTGGTAATTACGAGGTTAACCTCTCCCACCATTTCCTTTTATTCTTCGACAGTTACACCCATACTGCGTGCAGTACCAGCAATCATACTCATACATGCTTCTAAAGAAGCAGCGTTAGTGTCCACCATCTTAATCTTTGCAATTTCTTCTACTTGTGCTTTTGTAAGTTTTGCAACCTTATTTTTGTTAGGTGCAGCACTAGCAGTTTCAATACCACAAGCCTTTTTAATAAGTTCTGGTGCTGGTGGCGTTTTAAGAATAAACGTAAATGAACGGTCTTGATAAATAGTGATAACTACGGGAATTACGTAACCCATTTTATCTTGAGTTTTTGCGTTAAACTCTTTAGTGAAACCAGGCAAGTTAATACCGTAAGGTCCAAGTGTTGAACCAACTGGTGGGCCTGGAGTTGCTTTACCGGCTTGTAATTGTAATTTAACAACAGCCGTAACTTTTTTAGCCATAAAAAATTTCCTCCATTATGTGGTAATTACAAGATGCTTAATAAATTTACATCTCTCCCACTTATTCTAACGGGACTATCCCGATAGGTTCAATTAAATCTTTTTAAGTTGTACGTAGTCGGCATCAACGTCAGTTTCAGTACCGAACATTACAATCTTAACTTTTGCTTTTTGCGTCTTATCATTGAGTTCTAATACAGTACCCTCAAAACCGTCAAGCGGGCCAGACACAATGCAAACTTTATCGCCAATAACAAAGTCAATTTCTTGAACAGTGTCTTCTAAGCGAATTTTTCTAACTTCTTCTTCAGTAAGAGGAAGTGCCTTTCCTTGTGGACCAACAAAACCCGTTACACCACGAGTGTTTGTAATTAAATACCAAAGTTGGTCAGAATATACAAGTTTAATAAAAACGTAAGCAGGCATTATTTTGCGTTGAACAATCTTCTTTTTGCCATTTTTTTCTTCGATAGTTTCTTCCATAGGAATACGAATATCAAGAATTTGGTCTTGAAGATTGCTATGTTCAATCATTTTCTTTAAAGTTTCTGAAACGAGTGTTTCATAGCCTGAATAAGTATGAATAACATACCATTTTGCATTTTCAATAGCCATCATTAACCCCCAATAGTATTGAGCAAGTCAAGAAGACTTGAAAGCCCCAAATCTATAAGCGTAATTACGACAACGAAGATACAAACCACACCTATTACTACACCTGTTTGCTTAACAACTTTTGAAAAAGAAGGCCAAGACACCTTTTTTAATTCAGAAAAAACTTCTTTTAATTTTTTGCCCCATCTTTTAAGAAAAAATTCTTTTTTCTTGCCTGATTTTTTTGTGGCAACTTCTTTTTTAACTGTTTCTTTTTCTTTCATTTTAATAACCTCTAAGTATTTTTACCGAAAATACAAACGGGGAACACTACCTAATTATTTCGTTTCTTTATGAGCAGTGTGTTTTTTGCAGAAAGGACAATATTTACTTAATTCTAATCTTTCCGTTGTGTTTTTCTTGTTTTTATACACGTCATAATTCCTTTGTTTGCACTCAGTACAAGCAAGAGTAATTTTTACAGTATTTCCTTTAGCCATTTTCAAAATCCATCCTAAAAAATTAACACCCCTTTTGGAGTGCTTATTTATTTTAAACTATAACTACCATATTGTCAACTATTTTAAAGTAAATTTATAAAGTTTTTACTTTTTTTTAATTATTATTTAAATAATTGACAATATTTTCATAATTTTCATATTCTTTTGGAAGATTAACTTTAATATCGTCTTTTATAATTGTAATATCTCCCTTTAAAGTCAAACTTAAACTTCTTACGCTATTTCCGTAAGGAGTTTCTATTCCATAATAAGCATCGGTATATATCTTAATACCATCTAATAAGCCGTTTTTATCAATAGATATATACACGTCAAAATATTTTATTTTTGGAGTAACGTTTAAACCTTTCAATTCGCCTTTATCTTGTAATTGCTTTAACGCCGTTAAAAACGATTGATTATTAAACGACAATTTAATTTTAATGCCGTTACTCATATCAACGTACATTTTTACGTTGTATTTTTTTAAAAAGTCTTTTAAAGCTTCCTTTTCATCATTTGTCAAGCTACCTTGTTTGCCTTCTTTATTTAAAAAATTACTAATATCTTGCCAAGTTACGTTATTTTCAGCCATTAAATCTTCAATAACTTCAATAAAATTAACTTTACCTTCTAAATTAACGATATTTTTAATTAAGCCAACGTCGTTAGTTTTATTTACGACTATTTTACCATCATAGTAAACTCCGTTATCAATATACAACTTACCAAGTATTTCGTGATTACCTATTTTAGATAAAATATCGCCCGTAGAAGTTAATTTACTGTCAATTTCACTATCGCTTTTTATTGTAATTTTATTTGTTGTTTCTTCTTTTTGAAAGCCTAAGTTTTGAGTTAATTTAAAATTTAAGTCAGCTTTATTCGTTTCATCAAAATATAGCGAAGCCGTTAAATTTTCGCTAACTTTATAACCTAACGACCAATTATCGTCTTCTTTATCACCGAAAAGTTTTTCTTTTTTGATACCTCTACCCATTACGTTTATTTTAGCGCCGTTTACTTCCCTTTTGTAATTGCCTACGAAAACTTGCTCTAAGGTAGTATACTCTACTTCGTTAGCCTCGCTAACCTCTTCTTTTCTACCAAGTAAATTATCTATACCTTCTTTAAGTATAGACGTATCGCAAGCAGTTAACGCCGTTAGACAAACGCATAATAAAATTGTAATGAATAACTTGACGATTTTTTTCATAAAATTCCTTTAAATATTATATACGGATATATTATACACTTTTATGATAACACTTGTCAAACATAAAAATAAAACCCGCAAATTTGCGGATTTATAAATATTATAATAATTGCGAAGTAATTACTTCAAAACTTTTTATTTTCACTTCGGTTTTTAAAGACAAATAATAAAATAAAAATTTTAAAAGTTTAGTTGTTTTAATGCTTTCCTTTTGACTATTTTGTATTTCTTCAAAAGATAAACTTTTAATAGTTTTTAAATTTTCATAAGTTTCCATAGTTATTTCTTTATAAAAATTATTAAAACAATCTAAACAACTAAAACTAGCGTCACTATATCTAAAAAACACTCTATTAGTTATATTTTTACCGCAAAACTTACAAGACGTATTTAAAATACCATAACCGTTTATTTCGCATAAAGAGTATAAATATTTACAAAGTATTGCCCTTTCGTTATCACTATAACAAATGCCTTTTACAGCGTTTAATATTAAATTAAAAAGTAAAATATCACTACTGTCTTGTTCAATTAACGCATTTACGGTATCTAAAATTACCGCACTTAAATAATACTTTTCTAAACTCGTTCTTAAATTGTAAAAACTATCTATATAAGTGGCGTTAGTAACGGTATATCTTTCCCCTTTTTTTGCTAAAATAAATTCGGCAAAACAAAAAGGTTCGGAAGCGAACTTTAATTTCGCTCCCGACTTTTTAACACCTTTTATACCGGCAGTTATTTTGCCTTTTTCAAGAGAATATAAAGTTAATATTTTATCATTATCTTTATATTCTACCGCCCTAACAACAAGAGCGTTTACTTTAATTTCCATTTTACTTTTCGTTATCCTTTTCGGAAAGTTTTTTAGCAAGTAAATAGTAATTTATTTGTCCTGATTTTTCAAATAATTCCCAAACTAAATTAGTAACGCTTTTATCTTTCATAAATACCCCCATAAAAGTATGTACTAATTTAGAAAAATTATTTATCTTTGAACTCTACCAGAAGCGTCGCCGCCAGCAAGTTTTTCAACTTCGTCAACGCTAACCATATTATAGTCGCCCTCAACTGAGTGCTTTAAGCAAGATGCAGCAACGGCAAATTCAATAGCCTTTTGTGGTTCGTATTTATTTAAAAGAGAATAAATAAGACCGCCACCAAAACTATCGCCACCACCAACTCTATCAACAATGTGCATAGCGTATTTTTTACTAAATACTGCTTCGCCGTTAGTGTAAAGCATTGCAGACCAGTTATTATCGTTTGCAGATAAACTTTCTCTTAAAGTGATTGCAACACCTTCAAAGTTGAATTTATCAGTAAGTTTTTTAGCAACTGAAATATAACCTTCTCTATTGAGTTTACCGCTATAAATATCAGTATTGTCAGCCTCGATACCAAACACGTCTTTAGCATCTTCTTCGTTAGCAATACAGTAGTCGATATATACGCAAAGTTTGCTCATAACTTCGCCGGCTTTTTCTTTTGACCATAATTTTTTTCTATAATTTAAATCGCAAGAAATTTTAATACCTCTTGATTTAGCCTCTTTACAAGCCTCTAAACAAATTTCAGCAACTTCATCAGATAATGCTGGGGTAATACCTGTAAAGTGGAACCAATCTACGCCCTCGAAAATTTTAGACCAGTCAAAATCAGACTTTTTAGCCATAGCGATAGAAGAATATGCTCTATCGTAAACTACCTTACTTGGTCTTTGTGATGCACCTTTTTCGCAATAGTAAATACCAACTCTTTCACCACCACGAACGATTTTTGAAGTATCAACACCAAATTTTCTTACAGAATTTACTGCTGCTTGACCTATTTCGTGGTTAGGTAATTTAGTAACGAAACTAACGTCAACACCATAGTTTGCAAGTGATACGGCAACGTTAGCCTCAGCACCACCAAAAGTAGCAAGGTATTTTTCAGATTGAACAAATCTTAAATAGCCTTCTGGGGCAAGTCTTAACATAAGTTCGCCAAAAGTAATAACTTTCATAATTTTTCCTCTCTTATTTTTAAATATTTGTATTTTTTATTTTAAATTCAAATTTTGTAAACCCGCTTTTAAATATTATTAAGCGTTATTAATTATAAACTATCAACTATTTCGTTGATTTTTTTGCAGTTATCAACGATATCGCCTTTCATCATAAAACTTCCGCCGATAGCAAAAATTTTATCACACTCTAAAAATTCTTTTAAGTTAGTTAAATCAACGCCACCCGTTGGCAAGAATTTAACTTGTGGGAACGGACCAGCCAAAGCCTTAATTGCTTTAAGACCACCGTATACGTTTGCTGGGAAGAATTTAATAACCGTAATTCCAAGAGAAATTGCTTCCATAATTTCAGTAGGCGTTACGCAACCAGGGTAATAAGTTATACCTTTTTCTTGACAGAAAAGAGCAACTTCTTTACTTAAACCTGGCGAAACGATAAATTTAGCACCCGCATTATACGCTTTAATTGCTTGTTCTTTATTTATAACGGTACCTGCACCGATATACATATCAGGGAAATTTTTTACACCTAAACGAATAGCCTCTTCAGCGCAAGCAGTTCTAAAAGTGATTTCAGCAACCGGAAGATTGCCCTCACACAATTTTGAAAGTGTAGGAATAGTGTCGTTAATATCGTTAATTACAACAACAGGAACAACTTTAACATTACTCATAATAACTCCTTATAACTTATACTATTGTATAACTTTTTAATTATAATTTTTTAAAGGTAACGTTGACTTAGTAATACTACTTACACTATACCTTTATTGATATATAATAACATAATACTTAATACTTTTCAAGTGAAATAGGCTATTTTTATTAAAATTTTAGCATATTTGCCTATAAGTGCAAACAACTTCAAATCATAAAACCTTTTCATAAAAATTATTCAACAAAAGTAAAACCGCTGTGAAAAGCGGTTTTACTAAATTTATTTAATTTAACGTTACTAATATTTCTTCTTTTTTAGGCTCGGCAATCTCATTTAAAGATATTAACTCTAAAACGACTTGTTCTTCGCTACTTCCCCTAAAATTCAAATAATGAATTCTTGCTTTTAAATGAATCCAACTTTGATTTTTTAATTTAACGCTACCTGTGTATGCGCATAAATGACCTATTAGTTGAATATCGTCAACGCAACACGTCATAGCAAGTCTTCCTGCAATAAAAGATTTTGGCGGTAATTTTTTATCAAATACAGCCATACAATCAAACTCTATAACTCTATTATTATATCTTTCTTTTTGGTCGAAAGTATCAATATACCAAGCACCAAATTGCGATAATTCTAACTTTATAATTTCTCCCTTTAAATCAAAAGGTAAATCGCTTTCAAGATTTAAAACGTTGCCGTTTTCATCAATAGCAATAGGTGTACAATTAGAGTTTATCATTTTAACGTTACGCTTAAACGAAGACGTTTCACTCGTAGGCTTGCACCTATTTATTAAAACTATATCGCTACCCTTTATCATATCAACAAACTTTTGACGCATATTGTTTAGATAAGTTGCAAAAGTAGTACCGTCTATCATACACATAACTTGCTGAAAATCAAAATATGAAGGAAACTCTATACTTTCCATATTCCACATTTCGTTACTTTCTAAAAATATAACGTCCGGTTTATTTTCTCTTATAATATTAGCGATATTTTCTTTGTTAAAATCTTCTTTACTTTCTATATATACAACGTTTGACTTGTATTTTTTTAAAAGTTCAATATCGTATTCAATTTCGCCTTGCTCTAAGGCTAATATAAGTGACTTTCCCACGTCGCCAAAATCGCCCTTTATAATAGCATCTTGCAAAAACGTGGTTTTTCCGCTTTCTAAAAGCCCCCTTATATATACTACGGGAATACCAGCCATATTATCTCCTTAAAAATAACTCGCTTATTTTTTCTTTGTCAATTTTACTACCTATAACACAAAGTTTACCTATAATATCGGGGTTACCCTCTCTTATTTCATAATCGCCGGCAACAAAATCAAAATAATACCATTTATCAATATCACTACCCTTAACCACGCCTTTTGAACGCAATATTACGCCGTATTTTTCAGTAGTTAATTGCTGTAATATATCTTCTAATTGCTCTTTTGAATATGAAATAGGCGTTTCAATACCCCAACTACTAAACACTTCGTCAGCATCGTGGTGATGGTGATGGCAACAGCACTCGTGGTCGTCTTCATGCTCATGGTCGTGACAATGGCACTCGTGGTCGTGTTCGTGTTCGTGGTCATGACAATGACACTCGTGGCCATCTTCGTGTTCGTGGTCGTGACAATGGCACTCGTGGTCGTCTTCGTGCTCGTGGTCGTGGCAATGGCACCCGTGGTCATCTTCGTGTTCGTGGTCGTGACAATGACACTCGTGGTCGTGATGGTGATGACGTGAATTGTTCTTTTTAACTTCTTCAATAAGCATATCAACTAAAGAAACGTTATCTTCTAAATTTTCTAAAAGCAATTCGCCGTCAAGTTGAGTAATAGGCGTAGTAATTATAGTAACCGTTGGATTATAATTTTTAATAAGTTCGCAAGCGGTTATAATTTGCGTTTCAGTTAATTTGTCAGTTTTAGATAAAACGATAGTATTTGCTTCTTGAATTTGGTCTATATAAAACTCGCCGAAATTTTTAAGATACATTTTACATTTACCGCCGTCAACAACCGTGCATACAATATTTATTTTAATATCAGCCTCAGCCCTTTCGCACGCAGACACAATGTCAGAAAGTTTACCAACGCCCGAAGGCTCGATAATAATTCTATCTGGCGAATAAGTTTCGATAAGTTCTACGAGTGACTTTTCAAAATTGCCTACAAGCGAACAGCAAATGCAACCAGAATTGATTTCTTTAATATTTATTCCACTTTCTTTTAAGAAAGCACCGTCAATTCCTATTTCGCCAAATTCATTTTCTATTAAAGCAACTTTTTCTTTTGTAAGGCAAGAAGAAAACAACTTTTTAATAAGAGTAGTTTTTCCCGCACCTAAAAAACCTGAAATGATATCAACTTTAACCATATTTACACCTTTTATTTTTTATTTTTTAAATATTCGTCAATCGCTTTTGCCGATTGTTTACCCGCACCCATAGCGGAAATTACCGTTGCCGAACCCGAAGTAGCGTCTCCACCGGCATACACTCCACAAAGTGAAGTAAGACCGTTTTCGTCAATAACTATTCCGCCCCATTTGTTAACTTCTAAGCCCTTAGTCGTTTCTTTAATGAGTGGGTTAGGAGAAGTTCCTATCGCCATAACAACAACGTCAACGTCCATAGTGAAATTACTGTTTTCAATAGGGATAGGTCTACGCCTACCCTTTTCATCAGGCTCGCCAAGTTGCATTTTAATGCACTCGATACTTGTAACAAAGCCATTTTTTACATTTCGTTTATCGTTCTCGTCAAAGAAACCGTTTATTTTAATAGGATTTGTTAAGAGTTTAAATTGTATACCTTCTTCCATAGCGTTTTCAACTTCTTCCGCCCTTGCAGGTAATTCTTCTAACGAACGCCTATATACGATATAAACGTTTTCAGCGCCAAGTCTTAACGCAGTTCTTGCGGCATCCATAGCAACGTTACCGCCACCTATAACGGCAACGTTTTTGCCTTTAATAATAGGCGTACTACTACCATCTTCATAAGCCTTCATTAAATTACTTCTCGTTAAAAATTCGTTTGCCGAGTAAACGCCTTTTAGCGTTTCGCCTTCGATACCCATAAAATTAGGAAGACCAGCACCCGAACCTATAAACACTGCTTTAAAGCCATCTAAAAGTAAGTCTTCAATATATAAAGTTTTACCTATAACGACGTTACAAACAAAGTTTACGCCCTTGTTTTTTAAATTTTCAACTTCTTTTTTTACAATGCTTTTTGGAAGCCTAAACTCAGGTATTCCATAACTTAAAACGCCACCTTCGGTATGAAGCGCTTCAAAAACGGTAACGTCATAGCCGTATGAACGTAAGTCGCCAGCGCAAGATAAACCGGCAGGTCCAGAGCCTACGACTGCAACTTTAATCCCGTTATTTACAATATCTTTACTCTCGATATTAGTAACGTTATCCGCTACAAATCTTTCAAGTCTACCAATAGCAACGGGTTCGCCTTTTATTCCCCTAACGCATTTTGCCTCGCATTGAGTTTCTTGTGGACAAACTCTACCGCAAATTGCTGGAAGCGACGACGTTTTATTTATAATAGCGTACGCTTTATTTATATCGCCATTTTTAATTTCCCTTATAAAACTAGGAATATCTATAGAAACCGGACAACCTTTAATACATATAGGATTTTTACAATCTAAACACCTATTAGCCTCGTTAACAGCCATTTCATAAGTATAGCCCGTTGCAACTTCTTCAAAGTTTTTACTTCTTAAAACAGCATCTTGCATAGGCATTTTCGTTTTTTCTTTACTTAAATTTATATTAGCCATTATTATTTTCCCCTTGTTTTAATAAATTACAACTATCTTCCCTTTCTGTTTTTTCAAAATCACTATACATTGTAGCCCTTAACATAGATTCATCAAAATCAACTTCATAGCCGTTAAAATCAGGACCGTCTACACAAGCAAACTTAGTAACCTTTTTACCGTTTTGATTTAAAGTTAACCTACAACAACCGCACATACCCGTTCCGTCAATCATTATAGAATTCATTGAAACGGTGCAAGGTATACCCGTAGGCTTAGTGGCTAAGGCTACGAATTTCATCATAATAACGGGACCAATAGTTATAACTTCATCAAAAGTTTCGCCACTATCAAAAGCCTCGTTTAACGGAACGCACACGTTACCGTGCCTACCGTAACTGCCGTCGTCAGTCATAACGACTAACTTGTTTGAACATTGTTTAAACTCATCTTCTAAAATAACTAAATCTTTATTTCTAAAACCTATAATTGAAGTAACTTCAGCGCCCGCCTCTTTAAGCGCTCTTGCAACGGGAAGCGCTATTGCACAACCAACACCGCCACCAACTATACAAACCTTTTTTAAACCTTCAATTTTCGTAGGTTTTCCTAAAGGCCCTACAAAATCGCTAATATAATCGCCTTCGTTTAATTTACTCAATTTAATAGTTGTTCCGCCAACTAATTGAAATATAATCGTTACAAGACCTTTGTCTTTATCTATGCCGGCAATAGTTAAAGGAATTCTTTCGCCTTCACTATCTACTCTTAAAATTATAAATTGACCGGCTTTTGCCTTTTTTGTTACGTATGGCGCTAATATATCCATTTGCACAACGGTACTATTTAAATATTTTTTGCTAACTATTTTATACATTTTTAACCTCTAAGACAAATTTATTCTAACTTTAATATTATAACATATTAATTTTTATTTAGCAATGTTTACATAGTAACAAGTTGAATTTTTTTATCATAATATATTATTGATGATCATCAAACAAATATACTTTTAAGGATGAAAAATAATGTGTTTATATTTTTGTTGTAATAGACCAAATAACTGCCCTAATCGCAATAATTATATTATAGGACCGCAAGGTCCAAGAGGCCCGCAAGGCCCAACGGGACCACAAGGTCCGATAGGTCCAACAGGTCCGATAGGTCCACAAGGCCCAATAGGTTTAACAGGCGCAACCGGTCCGCAAGGTCCAATAGGTTTAACGGGTGCAACAGGTCCGATAGGTCCGCAAGGTCCAATAGGTTTAACAGGCGCTACCGGTCCGCAAGGTCCACAAGGTGAAGTTGGTCCGCAAGGTCCAGCAGGCGCAACAGGTGCTACGGGTCCACAAGGTCCACAAGGCGAAGTCGGTCCACAAGGCCCAATAGGTTTAACGGGTGCAACAGGTCCACAAGGCCCACAAGGTGAAGTTGGTCCGCAAGGTCCAGCAGGCGCAACGGGTGCAACAGGTCCGCAAGGTCCACAAGGCGAAGTTGGTCCACAAGGTCCGCAAGGCGAAGCCGGCACAAGTGATGCCGTATACGCTACGGGAACGGGAACAATACCAACTACTGAAAATTCGCCGTTAGTATTATCTTTGGCTACGCCAACGTCTACAAGCACCGTAACAAATAACGCCGTTAATTTACAAGAAGGCTATTTCCTTGTAACTTACTCTGTAAGCGGAGAATCGCCAAGTCCTATTAACTTAGCCTTACAATTAAACGGCGCTACAATTTCCACCTTAACGACAAGTACGGCTGGAGATATTAATTCATCAAAAACTATTTTAGTACAAACAACCGCACCGTCTACTTTAACGCTACTTAATCAAGGCGCTGGCGATTTAACTACTGCTGAAGTTGAAATTACCGCACTAAAAGTAGCATAATTATTGCTTAAAATAAAATTGAGGCAACGATTTTTTCGTTGCCTCTTAAATATTTTATTGCTTTTAAGTTCTTTTAACCCTATTCATATAACCTTCTAATATATATGATGCGGCAATTTTATCAATTACGCCCTTTCTATCTTGCCGTTTTACGTTACCTTCAATTAAAATACGTTCGGCTTCTAAACTCGTAAACCTTTCGTCTTCAAAAACAATAGGAATAGTAGTGTATTTTTTTAATTCTTCTACAAAAGATTTGGTTTTTAAAGTTTGTTCGCTTTCACTCCCATCAAAATTAAGGGGTAAGCCACAAACGATAACTTCAACGTATCTTGATTTTGCTAAATTTGCCAAATATTCTAAGTCTTTTTTAAAATTTTTACGGTAATACGTTTCAAGCGGTAACGCCATAGAGCAAAACGGATCACTAACGGCAACGCCTATTCTTTTATCTCCAATATCAAACGCCATATATTTCATAATAAAAGTATAGCAAGTTTTATTATTTTTTACAAGTGTTTTTTTATTTGTATTATTTTTTTGCATATTTTGACTTTTTTCGACACATACTTATTTTGAAGTTAATACTTCATAGGGGGAATTATGGACGGTAAAATATTTGTTTGCGGTCTTATTATGGGTATGATTGGCGGTGCTTTAATCGTTGCCAACTCTCATAAGGCAAGACAAATAATTAAAGATGGACAAAGTATGGTAACTCAAAAAGTAGACGAAGTTACGAAAAATACTAAAAAATCACAAAAAAAAGAAGACTAAAAATTTAAACGGCGATAAAATTTATCGCCGTTTAATCTTTATTTGAGTAAAGCCGTTACCTTTTCAAAATCATAATTTTTAATATTTAATTTTTCTTCACATCCTTCATAATCGGTATTAGAAACTATTACGTCGGCGTCAAGCGGATTGTCAACAATTTCAGTAGCCATCATTTTAAATAACGAGCCTATATTTATTACGGAAGTATATTCAAAATAGTCTAATAAAAAACTTACGTCAGTTCTTCCGGCAATAATCTCGTTACTTTGTTTGTTTGAATTAAGCCAAACAAAAGTAGAATTTTCTAAGTCTATTCCAAACAAATAAGCAAAAGTGCTATCGGCGTCAACTATAAACGACGATTGAACGGTTTTATATTCATAAGCCTTTCCGCTATCCTCAACTTCTCTAACCATATATCCAGCCTTACATACGCAATCTTTAAAAGGAATTTCGGAATAAACGTTATTACAAAATACTAATTTTTTAATGGTTGGGTGTGCTTTTTTAAATTCTTTAACGTCAACGTCAAAATATTCTACGCCACCTTCATAGCCCGAAGTCGTATCTCCCGAATAAACTATTCCTTTCGACTGATTTTCATACATTGTTCGCCAAGAAAACTCTTGTTGAGTGCCGTCTTTTGTAACGCCTATTACGCTTAAATCAATATCGTTAACTTTTTCCCAATATGTAAAAGCACGAATTTTTTTGCCTTTCTCAATTGCTATTTTAGAGCCCCTAGGCAATACGCCCAAACCACCGTTTGAAGTATTTTCTTGTATAGGAACTGCTATCGAATACATATCGTCTTCAATATATACTTTGCCAAGTTTATTTTTTAAAGCAGTTTCAAGTTTATTAAGAATAACGCTTTGCGCTTTTTCTACTATCTTTTTATCTAATACGGACTTCCTTTTTGAAATTTCTTCCTTAGTTTCTTCGTGAACTTTAACCATATTAAATTTCGTAAATTTAAAGTTTCTAGCACCTTCAAATTTATAAAACGCATATTGTAATAATAATTGAATTAAAACGACTTTATTTTGACTATCAATACTATTTAATACCGTTTCAACGTCTTCGTTAGATTTGCACCTACTTAATATATAGTTCAAATTACGAAGTAACGAACTTTCGCCTTTTTGATTTTTTAATATTTTCGTAGCCAAAATAACGTCGTTTTCACTCATGGCCTTTTCAAAAGGAGAGTACGCCGATAAATTGCCTTTTTTACGCATAAGATTAAAAAATTCTTGCATAGGCTCGCTTATAGGTTTTACGTGAATATGATGAAGTAATCCGCACCAAATAGCCTTTTTTTCAAAACAATCTTTAATATTCACTTTTTTGTTTTCAAAAATAGTGTATATGATTTTTATTATAAATTTTCTATCTTTTGAGCATAATTTTAAATTTTTTATATTCGTTCGTTTGTACTCGTTGAAATTTAAAATATCTACAACCTTTATAACGTCTGACAAATATAAAAATTTAGCAAAATTATAATTTCTTGTATCAAGTAATAATTTAATAATAGTGTCTTTGCAAACGCAGTTTTCTACGCTATAATTAAAATCTAAAATATACGCTTTTAAAAGTTGATATTGAACTTCGCTTAACGGTCTTGAACTATCAAGCATACCTTGAACGTAGTTAAGTAAAACTTTATACGCTTCTTCTTCACTTAATATAACGAATTTTTTTGGCTCTACTTTTTCTTTAAACGCAATTTTGTCAAAATCTTTTTCAAAAATAGAATAATTAGGCTCGTCAAAATTATTAAAGCCGTAAGTAACGTAATAATTAAAAAGTTGGTCGAATAATAATTGCTCTTTCGTTAAAGATAATACCGATTTTGGAAAACCTTTATAAAAAGCCTCGGGAATAACCTTGCCAAACCTTTCGCTAACGAATTCAATTAAAGAAAGAGAGGCATATTCTTGCCCCTTCGTAATTTTTATACCAAATTTGTTAGCCAAAGTGAAAACGCCTTCAAAAGAGTTCTCAGCAATAGTTTCGCCTACTAAAATTTTTTTTGAAAATAAATAACTTTTATATATTTCTTTCATTATATTACCTCAAAAATATATTAAAGGCGGATTAAATTTTCACACTATAAGGTGCTCTACCATTTGAGCTACATCCCATAAGGGAAGGTGGGACTCGAACCCACAACCGCCTGCTTATCTGGCAAAAGTAAGTATGAATAGCATCCGCCCTTTAATATCGTAACACTTTACTTTTTAATTATACAATATATTTTTTAAAATTTCAACTAAATTACGTAGTTAAGAATATTCTTTAAATACTCTTAAAGCATTTTTATATAGTATTTTATCAATTATACTACTCGTTAAATTGCTCGTTTTGAAAAATTTATCAATCATTGCCAACTTTTTAGGATTATTTATATTACAAAATTTATCTATTCCGTCAAAATCACTGCCTATTGATAAACACTCTATTCCGCCAACTTTTATTATATGCTTAACGTGTTTAAGTAGACTTAAATATCCGTCTTCACATATTTCATATAAAAAAGGTGGATAAACGTTTAACCCTATAACTCCGCCACTATCGGCTATCAGTTTTATGCTTTCATCATCTAAATTCCTTACGTTATTACATATTGCCCTGCTGTTAGAGTGACTTGCAACTATCGGTTTTTTAGATTTTCTAACCGTATCAATTACACCTATTTTAGATAGGTGCGAAACGTCAATAATAATATTATTTTCATTTAAAACTTCAACTAATTCATAACCGAATTTTTTTAAACCTAAAAACTCATACTTTGACGGATATCCCACGCTATTTTCGTTATTCCAACATAGCGACATCATTTTAACGTTGTTATCTTTTAAAATTTTAACGTTGTCTAAATTGTTTTCTAATACGTTTGAATTTTCTACCGTTAAAACAAGGTTCGTTCTATCGCTTTTAAAAAATTTATTACGACTAACTAAGTTTATTCCTCTTGTTTTTTTAACGTTATCAAAAAAATATGTAGAAACCTTTAAAAAATAGTCTAACGGCGCTGAATTATTATCGTTTATAAATATTGCAAAACATTGACAAAAATAGTTTGCTTTTTTAATTTTATTAAAATTAACTTGCAATTTATTACTGCTAATAAGATTATAATTATTATCATATGCTTTCGTTAAAGAATCACAATGTAAATCAAAAATAGGCATATTACTATGCCTATTCATAAATTTTATTTTTATGCTATAAAAGTTGTAAAATATCTACTAATACGCAAAAACCTAACAATAATATTAAGCCTACTGCGTGTATAGCGCCTTCAACTTTTTTATTGACGGGTTTTTTTCTAATCCACTCTATCAAACAAAATACCGCACGTGAGCCGTCTAAGGCTGGTATAGGAAGTAAATTAAATACCGCTAAATTTATTCCTATAAAGCCGGCAATTTCTAAAAAGTAATGGAAGCCACCTAAACTTATTGCACTTGCGGTTGTTTTTATAGTAGTTATAGGACCGCCCATAGCGTTTACCCCTAACTTGCCCGTTAAAAGTTCGCCAAGCGTTCTAAAAATCGTACCCGCTATGTTTATTGAATATTCAAACGTTCTACCTATCGTTTCAAAAAAAGTAAAACGAGTTTTTTCAGTTGTGTACTTTAATAGTTTAGTAGTGCTTTTTACGCCTATTGCATTTAAAATTCTCTCGTCGTCAAGTTCCGCCATATTTACTGAAATAGGTATACTTAATAAACTTTCTTTATCTTCCCCGTCTTTTAAAACGTAAACGTTTAAAGTGTCCCCCATAGATAACGTTCTACAATAAGAGGTTAAATCGCTAATGGTAAAAATTCTTTGACAATCTTCGTAGTCTTTTGCAGTTTTAATTCGTAAAAAATAACTTTTTCCATCAATAAAACCGCTATTTTCTATACTTTCATCAATTCTAATTATAGTTGCAATTCCTAAACTTTCAAAAGCAGAATAATTATCAGTTAAATTATCACTCGTTACGTCGTTTCTTAATTTAATATTCTTTTCTTCGTAAACGTATACGCCGTCTTTTAAAGTTTTTACGCCAACTTTTACTATTTCGCCTTGCTTTTTGTCTTTTAAATTTGAAGAAATATCGCTTGCTAAGTAAACGTTTTTACCATTTATAGATATAATTACGTCATCATTTTTTAATGAATATTCGCTATATATTTCATCACTTTTTATATCGTACGTTTTAATAAGTAATTGACCGTAAAAACCTATTGACGCCATTAGTATTAAAACACCGAATATTAAATTCATTGTAGCGCCGGCAAGTAATACGAGTATTCTTTTATAGGGTGCTTTACTGTTAAAACTGCCGTCTACTTCACTATCTTCGTCTTCGCCTTCAAAAGCACAAAATCCGCCAAGTGGTAAAGCCCTGATAGAAAATATTTCGCCTGTTTTTTTACTTTGTCTTTTGTATAAAGTAGGACCCATACCTATTGCAAATTCATTTATTTTAAATTTAAAAATTTTGCCTACTATATAATGCCCGAATTCGTGAACGGTTATCATAAATAGTAGTATAAGTATGGCTAAAAAAATATTTAGTACCGTGCTCAAAAAACCCATTAAATACTCCCTTTTTTATTATACAATTCTCTAACAAGTCGCCTTGCGTTAAAATCTATATAAGATAAATTTTCAAAAGTTATAGGAACGTTTTCAGTTTTAGAAATAGCATACTCTAAATAATTAACTATTTCGTTAAATTTTATTCTGTCGCTTAAAAATAACGAAACGGCTTCCTCGTCTGCCCCACTAATAGCGCAAGGATATACCCCGCCTTTTTTAATAACTTCTTCCATAAGAGCAAAACAAGGATATCTTTTTCTATCTACTTCTTCAAAAGATAAAGTCTTTCCTATTAACGAAAAATTACTTTCCTTTAAAGGTAATCTATTTGGATAAGTTAGTGCAAGTTGAATAGGCAATTCCATATCGGCATCGCCAAGTTGAGCAATAATGCCACCGTCACTAAATTCCACCATAGAGTGTACTATACTTTCTTTATGTATAACCACCTTAATTTTATCAAGACTAACCGAAAATAGCCACATAGCCTCTAATACTTCAAAGCCTTTATTCATCATGGTAGCGCAATCAATTGTAATTTTATTGCCCATTTCCCACGTTGGATGACATAGAGCATCTTTACTCGTTACGTTTTCTAATTCGTTTAGCGATTTATTCCTAAACGCTCCGCCCGACGCCGTTATTATTAAATTTTTAAATTGTTTATCTTTATTATAATCTAAACATTGCCAAATTGCAGAGTGTTCACTATCAACGGGGATTAAATCAACACCTTGTTTTTTACTTAAAGGCATTATAAGTTCGCCCGCAGCCACTAACGTTTCTTTATTAGCGATAGCAACTTGTTTTTTGTTTTCCAAAGCGTATTTAACCGCCTTTACTCCACAAAAACCCATTACTGCAACGAAAACTAAATCGCAATCTTCGGTAATTGCGTGTAAAATAGCATTTTCACCATAATATAAAGAAGTACCCTTAGGAACTTCTTTAATACTATTTAATGCACCAACGTCGTTTATTGAGGCAATTAAAGGTTTATACTTATTGATTTGTTTTTCAAAAAGTACACCGTTACTGCCCGCCGACATTGACACGATTTTAAATTTCTCAGGATATCTATCTACAACGTTTAAAACTTGTTGACCGATTGACCCCGTACTTCCAAGTAATGCGATTTTTATCATATTATTACCTAACTAACAATTAAAAATGAAAAAACAATATATGCTATCAACGAAACGAACATAATACTATCAAATCTATCTAATATACCGCCGTGACCAGGCAAAATATTACCCATATCTTTGATATCTAATCTTCTCTTTACTAAACTTTCAGCCAAATCGCCAATTTCGCCAACTACCGCAAAAATACCGCCTATAACGGCTATTATAATAGATTTTACAATAGGGTGAGCGTTCGTTAGTAACTTAGGGGCGATATATTTAAACACGTTATAGTCACACGCATTAAAAATATAGTACACAATGAGAGACGTACAAATACCGCCTACAATTCCACCGATAGCCCCGCTTATAGTTTTTTTAGGACTAATTTTTGGACATAACTTCTTACCACCTATCGCCGAACCGACTAAATAAGCGCATACGTCGGTTAAAGACGAGCAAGCAAATATTAAAATTAGTACGAATAATGCAAAATAATCTTCAACCTTGTAAATAGAAGCAAAAGCATTTATAAAAGCAAACGCCATAAAAAAGCCCGTTGGATAAAACATTGAAAATACCGTTTTAGAAAGTTTTTCAATAGACGACGACTTTTCGTGAAAAAGTGAAAACACAAAAACGATAGCAATATACAATATTGTAATGGTAAGAGCGTATTGATACGCAAAGACAATGCAAGGCAAAATCAATAAAGAATAGCAAAACGACAACACTTTTTGTTGTTTCGTTATACTATCTTTAAGCGCCCTTAACATTTCATATGCACACATTAACGCAATTATGTATATAAATAAATCAAAAAACCTTACGCTAATACCCCTAAGTAAAAAGAATAATAACGCAACAGCCACCACGAAAACTGAGGTAATACTTCTAACTAACATTAAACTTTTCCAAATCTCCTATCTCTATCACTATACCATTTCAACGCTTTATCAATTTCTTTTTCGTTAAAATCAGGCCATAAACAATCGGTAAAGTAAAGTTCGGCGTAACTACATTGATATATAAAAAAGTTACTTAATCTTTGTTCGCCACTCGTTCTAACGACAAGGTCGATATCAGGTAAATCTTTCGTATATAATTTTTGTATAAAATCTTGTTCGCTAATACAAGTTTTACCTTCGTTAAGTAGACTGTTACACGCCTTAATTATTTCTTGCCTACCACCGTAATTAATAGCAATATTTAGCGTTTTTTTTGTAAAATTTTTCGTTTCTTCTACCCTTTGATTGCATAATTCTTGCAAAGGAAGTGGCAATTTCGTTAAATCACCCGAAAACGTTAAACGAATTTCGTGTTTCGTTAATTTTTTTAAACACTTTTTTAAAAACTTATCTAAAAGTTTTAAAATCTCGTCAACTTCTTGCTTTGGTCTTGACCAGTTTTCAGTTGAAAAAGCATAAAGAGAAACGACTTCAACGCCTCTTTCAAAACAGTATTCTGCTACTTTTTCTACGTTATCTGCCCCTTTAATATGTCCTTGACTTCTTGGTAGCAACCTTTTTTTAGCCCATCTACCATTACCGTCCATAATAAACCCAACGTGACGAGGTATTTTTAAATTATCCATTATACAGTCATTATATCCTTTTCTTTATCGCTTATAACTTTATCAACGGCATCAATGGTTTTTGAAGTAAGTTTATCAACTTCGCCTTCGTATTGAGAATATTGGTCTTCTGTAATTTCCTTAGAAGTTTTAAACTTTTTAAAAGTATCTAAATAATCTCTACGAATATTCCTTATTGCTACTTTGCCGTCTTCACCCATTTTTCTAACTTGTTTGCAAAGTTCTCTTCTTCTCTCGTCAGTTAATACAGGGAAAACAAGTCTTATAACGTTACCGTCGTTAGTAGGGGTTAAACCTATATTAGCAATTTGAATTGCTTTTTCAACGTTTTTAAGTAAACTTTTATCCCAAGGCGAGATTACTAAACATTGACCGTCTTGAACTGATATATTACCTATTTGATTTATAGGACTCATACCACCGTACGCTTCAACAAGCACTTTATCTAAAATTCTTGGATTAGCTCTACCAGCCCTAATTTGAACGACGTCAGCCTTTAAAACGTCTAACGATTTGTTCATTTTTTCTTCACATTCCATTATTATCATATCTAAACTTTCAAAATCCATTGCCATAAAAATATCTCCTTTATAAATGTAATTTATACACATTTATTTTATCTTAATATTGCCGTTTTGTAAAGGGTTTTATTTATTTTTATTAAAACAGTATTTACTTTTTAAAAAAATATTGAAAAAAAGCACCTCAAAACACAAATTTTGAGGTGCTTTATTATTGTTTTTTACTGAATTTTTATCTTATCCAAGTACCGAGTTTTTCGCCTTTTACAACTCTTACAATAGCGTTTTCTTCACTTAAACCAAATGCTAAAATAGGTGTTTTGTTTTCCATACAAATAGCAACGGCGGCAGTATCCATAGCCTTTAATTCTTTAGAAATAAAATCAATATATTTAATTTCTTCATACTTTTTAGCGTTAGGACAAGTTTTAGGGTCGCTATCGTAAATTCCGTCAACGTTTTTAGCAAGTAAAATAACGTCGGCATTTATTTCCGCCGCTCTTAACGCAACGGCCGTATCCGTTGAGAAGAAAGGATTTCCCGTTCCGCAAGCAAAAATAACTACTCTTCCTTTCGTTAAGTGTGAAAGTGCTTTTCTTAAAGCGTAAGGCTCGGCAACTCGCATAATGGTAAGAGCCGTTTGAACTCTCGTATCAACGCCTTTTCTCTCTAACGCGTCTTGTAAACAAAGTGCGTTTAAAACGGTTGCAAGCATACCCATATGGTCAGCCGTTGCCCTATCCATTTCCGTGCCTTGTCTACCACGCCAGAAATTGCCACCGCCTACAACGATTGCTATTTCAACGCCCATTTCTTTTACTTGTTTTATTTGCTCAACTACACCGTCAATAATACTATGGTCAAAACCAAAACCACTACTACCTGCTAATGCTTCGCCACTAATTTTTATAATAACTCTTTTATACTTGCTTTTCACTTGCTAACCTCCTAAAAATTTAAGTTTTTCAAAAAAAAGGAACATAAATGTTCCTTTTTAATAATTACGCTTGCTTCATAGCGCCAACTTGTTTTGCAACTTCTTCTGCTAAATCTTCACTCTTCTTTTGTAAACCTTCGCCCATTTCGTAACGAACAAATCTTCTAATACTAATCTTTTCACCGATAGTAGCAGTTGCTTCAGTAACAACTTGCTCAATAGTTTTAGAAGGGTCTTTTACAAATTTTTGGCAAAGTAAGCAGTTTTCATCATAGAAAGTTTTAATTCTACCTTCAACCATTTTTTCAACGATTTTTTCAGGTTTACCTTCTTCAATTGCTTGTGCTTTTAAAATTTCTTTTTCTTTTGCTAAAACTTCTGCTGGAACGTCTTCCTTAGTTAAATAAGTAGGGTTAGCAGCGGCAATTTGAAGTGCTATATCGTGAACGAGTTCTTTAAACATATCGCCACGTGCAACAAAGTCAGTTTCACAGTTTACTTCAAGTAAAACACCAACTTTACCACCCATATGAATATAACTATCAACAATACCTTCAGCAGCAATTCTCGTAGCCTTTTTTGCTGCCTTAGCAATACCTTTTTCTCTTAAATAATCAACGGCTTTATCCATATCACCGTTAGTTTCAACGAGAGCATTTTTACAATCCATCATACCAGCGCCCGTTCTTTCACGGAGTGCCATAACGTCTTTTGCTGTAAAACTCATAATCTATCTCCTTTAAAAATGTATTTTTAATTATGCTTCTTCACTTGGTGCTACAACTTCATCAATAGCATCCATAGAAACAACTTCGCCGTCTTCAACGTCATGCTTAACGGCATCTTCGCCTTGATTTGCTTCGATAACCGCATCAGCAATTATAGATGCGATAAGTTTAACTGCTCTAATAGCATCGTCATTACCTGGAATTACGTAATCAATAGGATCTGGATCACAGTTAGTATCAGTAATTGCAACGATAGGTATACCAAGATTTTTAGCCTCTTTAACAGCGATATCTTCACTGTGAGGGTCAACTACGAACATAACGCCTGGAAGCGAGTTCATTTGTCTAATACCGCCTAAAACTGCTTGCAACTTATCCCTTTCGGCTTTAAGACTGATAACTTCTTTTTTAGGAAGTAAGTCAAATTGACCAGTTTTTTCCATATTGTCAAGTTTTTCAAGTCTTTCAATTCTTGACTTAATAGTTTTAAAGTTTGTTAAAGTACCGCCAAGCCATCTTGTGTTCATATAGAATTGACCACATCTTTCTGCTTCTTGAGCGATAGCCTCTTGCGCTTGTTTTTTAGTGCCGACAAATAATACTGATTTGCCTTGCTTTACTTGTTCAACAACAAATTTGTAAGCCTTTTCAATTTCTTCTACGGTAATTTGTAAGTCAATAATATGAATATTGTTTCTTGCACCGTAGATGTACTTTTTCATTTTAGGATTCCATCTTGATGTTTGGTGTCCAAAGTGAACGCCTGCTTCGAGTAATTGTTTCATAGAACATACTGCCATAATAAACCTCCGATTCGCCTCCCGCATAAAAGTTTTATCCCTAAAAAGTAGGCATAGAAAAGAAATTTACCTACCCTCAGCCAAGGGCAATTTTGCGGTGTGAATTTTTTTCGTTATTTATATTAACATATTTTTTTTATTTTGGCAATTATTTAAAGGCTATAATTTTATTTTTTTAAATATACAATATAATATTAACTAAAACTTTAAAATTCATAACAAAAAAACACCGTTTAAAATAAAAAATTGTGCAAAGCAAAAAACTTTACACAATTTTAATAATTTGGTTTTATTTTTTTACGTTTAATATACTATCCGCTTTGACGTAATTTTCAAAACTTTTAGAATAATTAGTATCGGTTGGCACGAAAGTATTTTTAATTTTTATCAAATCAATAACGCTTTCCACGCTACTAAATAAGCCTATTCCAACACCTGCTAAAATTGCACCGCCAAGACATGCCGTTTCATTATTTTCCAAAGTTACGAGAGTCTTTTTAGTCATATCCGCCTTCATTTGACACCATAACTTACTATTTGCTCCGCCACCCATAGCACGAATTTCAGTAACGTTTTGATTTAAATAGTCAAGATTTTCTTTTAACGTACAAGCAATCGACTCCATTATACTTCTAACGAAATGCGCTCTCGTATGCTCGGGAGTAAGCCCCGTAAAACTACCCCTTGCATCAGGATTATATTTAGGCATTGTTGAACCGCATAAATAAGGTAAAAAAGTTAAACCGTCGCACCCTGGCGCAACTTTTTCAGCAATATCGTCTAACTCTTTAAACGAGAAATTCTCGCATAAAGCATTTCTAAACCACTTCAAAGCCATACCCGCCGTTGAAGACCAAACGAGTAAACAATACTTCCCATCATAATTGTAATGACAAGGAATTATGCTATCTTTATCGTATTTAGGAATTGTATCGCAAGGATTAAACACCACCATAGTAGTACCCGTCATTTCGCTAACTATACCCTTTTTAACGACACCCGCACCGATAGCGCCAGAAACTTGGTCCATAGCGCCCGTTACAACTTTAATGCCTTTATAATCGCCAACGTATTTGCCACTATCTAAAAGCGTAGGAAGTTTTTTCTCGTCTACACCTATAAAATCAAGCATTTCTTTCCAATAAACGCCTTTATTGATATCAAAATAAATGGTTGAAGATTGTAAAGTTTTTTCCGTTACGAATTTTCCGGTTAATTTAAACAATAAATAATCTTCTAAAAGAAATATTCTTTTAGTTTTTGCCCAAATCTCAGGCTCGTTTTTCTTAACCCATAAAAGTTTGCACGCTGGCCAAGTTGCCGTAATTTCAGGCTGACCCGTTACGCTATAAACTAATTCTCTACCAAAACGCTTTTCAATTTCTTTCGCCTCAGCCGTTGCACGATTATCAAGCCATACAATTGCCTTTCTAACGGCGTTTCCATTTTCGTCCGTTAAAATAAGCGTTTCGCATTGAGTATCAATAGCAAGTGCATCAACTTTAATATCAAGATTTTCAAGTTCGTTTTCAATAATTTGCCAATATTTTATTGCATCAAACTCAACTATATCGTTATGACTTTCAACGATATAGTCGATATTTGAACTTTTAAGCATTTGAAGTTTTTCGTTAAATATTACCGTTTTAACTGACGTTGTGCCAACGTCAATACCCATTAAATTCATTTTAAATTATTTTCTACCTTTTAATTGAAGGTCATAGTGAACGTCGTAAGCCTTTTCTTCATCAGTAAACTTACGAAGAGTGTCAACAACCTTACCGTCGTTAAATTTTCTGCTTTCTACGTCGTCAGTAGTACCCATTACAGTTACGTTAAGTTGTCTTTTCCTTGCACGAACTTGATCCCAGTCAACAAAGTAAATGTGAGCAAATTCACCGCCGTCTAAAACACCGTCTTTAATAGTCATACACTCGCTTCTACCAAAGAATACACTACGAAGGTGACCGTCAGTATTAAGACTTGTAAAGTCGCCCGGTTCGTTTACGTATCTACCAAATTGTGAGTGGATAGGACCTGGATGTAAATATTCGTGTTCTTCTGAATACGTAGGAACGATTTTTTGCATAATTTTAAGAAGGTCGTGTTGTAAAAACTCTAAATCGTATTTATCAATATCGTGTGAGCATTCTTGAACCATTACTGAACAAGTCGTATGGTGTGATGCAATTGTAACGGTACCGTTTTTAATACCAGAAGCATTTACAATTTCAATAATTTCTTTTGAAACGTCGTGAAACGTAGGTCTAAAACCTCTTGATTGTAACTCTAATTCTTTTTGAACTACTTTGAATTCCATAATTTTAAAACTCCTTAAATTTTATTTTATATTTTAATTAATTATTTGTTTAATCTTTCGCCAACCGCCCCACCTGGATGAATAAGAGCAAATTGTTCGTTTTTATAATCAGTTTCTTCAATAAGCGCCGTTTGAAGAAGATGGAATATAACCGCAAGCGACGTAGACGACGTAGTGCCTTGTGAATTATATTTATCAGTTTCCCTATTAACGTATTGTTTTAAAACAACGTCAGCCCCCTCAGCCAAAGGCGACTCTAAATTTTCAGTTATCGTAATAACTTTTACACCTTTTGCTTTGCAAATATCTAAAATAGGTAAAAGTTCTTTTGTTTTTCCACCTCTTGAAGCAAAAACCATAACGTCGTCTTTTTTAAGATAACCCGTTGCACCGTGAACGGCTTCCGCTGGTGAAATAAACCTTGCTGAAAGTTCTATACAACACATTAAATGCGCAAAGTGTTGACAAATAATGCCTGAGTGACCGCAACCAGCAGTACCTATTCTAGGGGCGTTTTTTAAAAGTTCAACCGCTTTTGAAAAGGCGTCTTCATCAAAATACTCTTGCATTGTTTTTATACATTCACTTTCAATAGTGAATACGTTTTTTACTTGACTTAAAGTTTCTTTTTTCATACTACACCTTATTTATGTAATTCGTCCCACGCTTTTCTAACGCTTGCAATCATTTCTTCGGCAAGCGCAAGTGGATTTTCAGCCTTTGCAATAGCGCTTGAACAACCAGATGCAGACGAGCCCGCTTTAATTATATTGTAACAATCTTCCCCTTTACTAATTCCGGCAGATGGGAAAGGTTTGATATCTTTATTTATCTCTCTTATAACGCGAATAACTTCGTCAACGTATTCTTTATCGGCAGGCTTGCCCGTACCTATAAGTTCAGTAGGCTCTGCAACTAAAATGTTAGGCGAAAGTTTTGCAATTTGTTTAACTTCTTCTACGCTATCAGCACATACCATAGTTGCAAGACCAACTTCATCGGCACGCTTAATAGCCTTTTCAATTTCTTCGATAGTAAGTTTATGTTCTGCGTGGTTTAACATAACGCCAACTGCACCAGCCGCCTTTAACGCTTCGGGTAAAGTTCTACCCATGCCTTTACCTATCGCTAAACTATCCATATGTTGCGAATATACGTGAATTCTTTTAGTGTGTTTTGCTATATTGTAAATTTCCGTATCAGGAACGTCTAAAATAATATCAACGTCATATTTTTTAGATAACTTATCTAAACCCTTTGCTATTTTTAAAAGCGTATCGCCATACATATAGCATTTTGGGCCATATTCGAAAAAAGGTTCTTTAATCTTGTAATTTTTATTCATAATAAACTCCTCTTTTTGTATTTATACATACAATATAAGTATACTATACCCCACTATAATTGTCAACATATTAAATGCAAACTTATTGGCAAAAATCGCCCATAAATAAAAAAATTGAAATTCTTTTTTAGCATAACGCCTTTTAAAGAATTTCAATTTGTTTTAATTTTTATATACGCTTGATTTTATATATTCAGCATATAGTTTAGCAACGTTTACGCCCGTCACTTTTTCTATTCCGCCAAAAAAGGCGTTTGAGTTTACTTCACATATTATAGGCTCGTTATTTTCGCCTATTAAAACGTCTATTCCAGCGTAATCAAGTTTTAAAATTTTAGCAACTTTTTCGGCTTGTTTTATATATTCTTCACTTAAAACTACCCTTTCGCCTTCCCCGCCAAGTTCTATATTAGACCTAAAATCATTATTAGACTTTCTCATCATGCTAGCCACAACCTTACCACCTATCGTAATAACTCTTATATCTTTTCCATAACTTGTTTTTATACATTTTTGGAATAAGTGTGGCAACGTTTTGACTTTTTTAGCAAGACTTAACAACTCTTCAAAATCGTTAGCAATAAACACTTCTTTACCTAACGAGCCGTAATTGTGTTTTACTATTACGGGATATGATAATTTTTCGCCTATTTCTTTTATTTTTAACTCATCCACTTGACTATTTTCGGTGTAACATAACGCACCCGGAATTGTGTCAACGACGTTTACGCCGTTTCCACTTAATGCTATATACGTACGCATTTTATCATCGCAAAGGCGAATACTCTCGTGACTGTTAAAAAGTTTTAAACCCTTTTTTTCAAGCATTTCAGAAACGTATTTATCTTTATCTAAATAAACGCAAAAATCATAATCTAAATAACCGCTAACAATTAGGCTATTTTTAATATAAGTTGTAAACTCGCCGTTTTTAACGATATCTATTTGTATATTTAACTTTGAAAACTCTTCTTTTAGCCTTTTCGATTGATTAAGACTTGACGCCATATTCGAATAAGCATTAACGAGTATTAAACCTTTTTTTTCTTTCATTTTGCACCTATATATTTATTGCCGTACTTATAATTTCATTTTCACTAACAACTTTAATTCTATTATCAAATTGCTCTGTAAAACCCGTATCGTGAATACATTTACCTGATAACGGCAAAGTTAATTTTGCGGTAGTTAATTTAACGGCGCTACCATCTAAATTGGTAAAAGTAGTTTGCATTATTCCCTTTCCGTAAGTGCGAACGTTTCCCTTATTTTCATCACTTATAAGTAATTTAACGTTACAATCTACGTATAAATTAGAATAATCTAATATCGCACCTATTAACACTTCGCTTGCCGAAGCGCTGTTACTGTTTGCTAAAATAACTAACTCGCTAACGTTAAAGTCTTCAAAACAAGTTTTTTTACTACTGTAACTCGTTACGTTTTGGTTTTTATCTCTCGCCACCGCAATTATAGGCGTTTGATTGTTTTTTATAGGAATAACCATACTCGATATTTCTTGAAGTATATCCATATAACCACCACCGTTATCTCTTAAATCAAGTATTAGTTTGGTTTTATTTTGTTCCTTAAAAATATTCAATATATTTTTAAATTGCCCTACCGAACCTTCTAAATCATTTCCTCTACCAGAAAATGAAGTGTATTTTATATAACCAACGTTTTCGGCGTTTATTATAGTGGAACTATCAATTTTAACGTATTCTATTCCATCACTTTTAGAAATATAGCCATACTCACCACTGTTATCAAAATATCTAACGAAAGTTTGTTTATATTCCTTTTTTGTAACGGTGTAATTCTTTATAATTCCATCATAATCTATTACAAGTTGAGCGCTTGTATTAACGCTTGCATTTTGTAAAGTTTCTAACACGTTAGTATATTCTTGACCATCAATAATAACTTTTTGAAGTATTCCACCCACTTTCACACCTAATAAATCACAAGGTGAATTATAGATAATTTGGGTTATTTTATTAGTGTCGTTTTCAAGGCTAATCCCAAAACCTTCGTTATATCCTTTTGCTGAATTCATAATTAACTCGTATTCTTCTTTCGAATAGTACTTTGAATACTTGTCAAAAAGTGCGTCGCTTATAATTTCAGTTATATTATTTTCTTCAAAATAATAGTATTTTTTATATTTCTCTATTATGTTTTTAACTGCTCTTACGTCACTATCCGTGGTACATCTTCCAATAAAAAAACCACCGATAAAAGTTATTATAATTAAAAGAAAAATCGTTATCTTTAGTAGTATTTTTCTACCTTTACTTGTCATTACACGTTCACCTTATTAAGTAACATTATTAGCCTAATTACTAAAGCATCGTTAAAACTTCTAATATCTAAGCCCGTCATTTTCAAAATTCTATCTATTCTATACATTAAAGTATTTCTATGTATGTATAATTGCCTTGACGTTTCACTCATATTTAAATCGTTATTTAAAAACGTTGATGCCGTTAATAATAATTGTTCATCTTGTAAAATCAAACTTGCACTACCACCAAGCAAAGCGTCAAAATATTCTTTCGCCCTAACGGTTGGTAATTCTTCTATGATTTTAACTAAAACGTAGTCTTTATAACTATTAACTTCCCTTTCAATCTTTAAACTTTTAGTAAAACGAATAGCATCTAAGGCTTGCTCGTACGAAGTATGTATATGCTCGAAATTTTTAACTTCTCCACCTATATACGCATTTGCTTTGATACCTAATTCTTCATAAAGCGCTTTTATTGTAAAGGACGTATACTCTTTTACCGATATAAAGTCAAAATCACTTGTTTTATCGCTAAACTTAACGTAAGCGCATAATTCGTCGTTCGTTATAACGGCAATATCGTCGTCACTTGTTGAATAATCGTTTAAAAAGTCTTTACACGTTTGAAGTTTAACTCTATCAACTTCAAACAATATAACGAAACAAGGACTTTTATTTATAGCATATTTTTCCATAAGTGGAATTATTCTATTTTTATTTATAAAACCCGTAACCGCTGAAATAATTTGACTATCATAATCAAAATTATCTCCCTTGTTGCCCGCATTTTCAATATATCCACTAATTAAAGAAGCGTATATTTCTTGCTGTTTCTCTACCCCTTCTAAAAAACCTATAAACGATATTTTATTAAACGTAAATTTGAACATGGTATAGTTTTGTTTAGTATCGACAAATATATCTTCTTTAAACTCTACGATTGTAGGAATTTTATCACTATCAAATCCAACCATAATTACGCCGTCTTCAGACAACGCTTTTACTACTATTGAAGTTTTTTCATACACGTTTGCTATTATTCTTTTAAGTTCTTTTTCCATAATAACCCTCTTTTTGTGCAAATTGCACAATAGTATTATAAATGATACAAACGAAAAATGCAACGATTTTTTCAATATAGTGCGTTTTTTAAATCAATATGTTAAAAATAACAAAAAAAAGACTATTAGATAAAAATGATGTGAACCCAAAAGTTTAGACAAAAAATTAAATTAAATATATTGGAATTGAGTTCGGTATTTTACTGGACTCATTTTCAATTTTAAAGATATTCTTTCGTTGTTGTAATAGTAAATATATTC
>JAZSNM010000061.1:0-4431 GCA_045536405.1 Christensenellaceae bacterium | reverse complement strand
CGCACTGTTTCACAATACCCCAAATGATTTTCTCGCATATCTAGTATAACTGATAATTTGAATTCTGGCGAGTACTTTTTAAACTTTTGTCCTTTTTTTGCCACAAAAAATGCACCTCCTAAAAGTGTCTAACTTTTGGGGTGCATTTCATTTTGAATCTGCCGTTTCAATAAGATTTATTTCCATTGTTTATCTTGATAAGGCGTGTTTTCTACACCTTTATCTTGTAATTTTTTAACCATACGGTCTAACGTGCCTTTCCACATTTTTTTGAACCACTTTGTTTTGCCAAACCATTTTACAAGGGTAGGGCTAATTGCATAATATGTACGAATAAATGCACGACCATACCAAGTAGAGCCAAGAGTGTTGTCACGATATCTTCTTAAAGTCCAAACTTCTGGGCAATCGTAAGAGCCATATACACAAGTGGCAACGTAACAACCGGCAACTGAGTTTTTTGTTTCTTCCTTTTTTGTAAATACTTCTATATTGTCAGAAAGTTTTAATTGCGGGCAATCAAAAAAAGCTGTCCTATCTATAAAAGTTACGCTATCGGGAATTTCTAATACTGTTAAACTTGAACAATTACTAAACGCGCTAGCACCTATAGTTTTTACATTTTTACCTATATTTACACTTGTTAAACTTGAACAATTACGGAACGCAGAATTACCTATACTTGTTACGCTGTTTGGTATTTCTATACTTGTTAAATTAGAACAATTACGGAACGCCCCATAACCTATACTTGTTACGCTGTTACCTATTGTTGAGCTTGTTAAATTAACACAACAATAGAACGCATAAGCATTTATATGAGTTGCAGTAGTTATATGTGCCTCAGTTATCAATTGATTATTTATATATAAATTTTTAGCATGATATAATGGGTTTGCATAATAACCGTCAAATTCTATTTGTACCCACTCATCTATAGTACCCATATAATTAACTTTTGTTAAACTAAAACAATCTTCGAACGCATATTTACCTATACTTGTTACGCTGTTTGGTATTTCTATACTTGTTAAATTAGAACAATTACGGAACGCCCCATAACCTATACTTGTTACGCTGTTACCTATTGTTACACTTGTTAAACTTTCACAACTAAGGAACGCACAATCACCTATACTTATTACGCTATCAGGTATAATAATATCGGTTATACCTTTTTTTATTTCTTCTTTTTTTGAAACTCGACGAGCATTTTCATAATCGTCTTCAAGTTCTTTTAATAACTTTTCTAATTCTTCTTTAATTTGACCTGTTGCAAAACATAAAGCATTTTTTATAAACTTGTTGTGTTTTACATATGGAATTGCACAATATTTTATTATATACTCTTTAGATTGAATATGTTCATGTGCTAAAAATTTACCAATATATGCCTGAGCATTTTCTGTGTCTATATCTAAAACTTTGTCAAAATATTCATTAGCAGACTTCCAATCGCTGTCTTCTAAAAACATGTAAGCTCTTTTTAAATAATTACTTACAACGTCAGATTCATCTACTTTAACCGTGCCTTGGACTTCAACAGTGCCTTCTACCATCATTTTTTTAGCTTCTTCTATGGAATATTTACAGCCACATGATTGGCAAATAAAAACCCCGTCTTGCTTAACCAAATCTGTACTTCCGCACATTTCACAAGTTAATTGTTTCATTTTTTCTCCTTTTATTAAATTTTAAACAAATCTATAAATTTGTCTAAATCAATATTTATGTTATTATTTCTTTCAAGTATGATTCTAAGTACATTATTGTTCACACGATGAACCAATCTATCTCGCAACTTTTTTATAGAGCATTCCATATAGTTTTTATTATTACTTCCAAAAATGCGGTCTATCAATTCATCTTCAACTTCAATATCATAATATTTTAAAACCTTTTCAACTTCATTTTTTGAAACGCTTAAACGTTCTTTTTCTTTTTCGGAAAGCTTTTCTCCGTCTTTTTCTTTATAAGATATTAGCAATTTTTTGTAAAACGATTCTATTGTTACATATTTTAATAAGAAATTTGATATTTTTTCTCTTATATTATCATCTTTTAATATATAATAATATTGTGCTAATTCCGATTTGTAAAATGTTAAATTTTGATTTTTATTCACTAATGTTCACCTCACTTTAACGCCTTGCATTTACTATTTCTTTCTTTTATTAAAAGCAATAATTCGCTTGCTATTTTAATTGCGTTATCGTTATCACTACCTGTAACGGCTTTTTTAAATTCTTTTAATAAATTACCTATCTCTTGTTCTACGCTATTTAGTAAATCGTTTGACATTGGGTCGCTATATTTTAATGCTTCGTAAACCTTTTTTGTTTCTACTTTTATTTCAGCCGTTGAAGCACGTGCCATAATATTTTCAGCATCAACAATCGCCATACGAATAAATGCCGTTTTTGTTTTTACTTTTTCATCAATATCCGCGACAATGTTTGCTACGGCAGAAGCCTTAACGCAAGCAATTACGAAATATCCTGCGATAAGTAAACAAACTATTGCACCTATCCAAGCAGGAAGCACGGGGAATATCATAAAGACCATTCCAACGATTATTGAAACGATAATTGCCATATAACCCGTTCTTAATAACGGAATATTTAAAAACATTTTTTCATTGCTATCATCTTTAATAAATTTATATGCCGTTATAAGTTGAGCGATAAACGATAGGGTGATAAGCGCATACGCTATCCAAAAAACACCTTTATCAAAACGAGTTATTCCAAAAACTTCATTAGGAATTAAAAACGTAATTGCATTAAAAAGAACAAAACCTACTATCCAAATAATACTAAAAAATTTAAAATTCTTTTTCATATTTTACCACCTTATAATTTTTCACCACATTCAAGGCAGAATTTACCACCCTTTGTATCAGCACCACATTTAGGACAAACGCTTACAAATTTATGTCCACATTCAGGGCAAAATTTGCCTTTTGCTACTGTCTTACCACATTTAGGACAAACAATCGTATCATTTTGAACAATTTTTTCTCCACACTCTAAACAAAATTTTGCATTGCTAGGTAAACTTGCTCCACATTTAGCACATTTAACTTGACTTGTTGTACTCGTACCATTTAACGCATCCCCCATAGCACCACCAACGACACCCGCCATTGTGCCTCCAACACCTGCCATCATTCCAAGACCAATACCCATATTGGTAAATTGTCCACTTGCTTCATTTTGCGCCATATCTTGAGCAACGTCAAAGCCACGTTCTTGTTGATATGTATAGCCTTCTTGAGCACGCTTAGTCGCCATTGCTTGAGATTCTATAATTGTTTGTTGCGCACGTGTTTGTTCATCTATAATTCCAACTTGTTGACGAAGCTTTGCTTCAGCTATATCGGCATACTGACGGAAGTGTAAGGACTTAAAGCTTTCATATTGAGCGTCGCCATCTGGTTTTACAATAGTCGTAACGAAAAATCTTTCAAGAGCTACGCCATAATCTTCAAAATCGGGGCGAAGCATTTCATTTAATTTTGTAGAAAGTTCATGTAACTTTTCATCAATTTCAAAAATATTGATTTTTTGCGCTTTTATCGTTTGTGCAAGATAACTTTTTACTTTCGTCATCAAGAAAGCGCGGAAATAATGTACGAGTTTTGCCTGCGATAAATCATCTTCAGTCCCAACTAGTTTTAATAAAAGTTTTCTTGAGTCGTCTGCACGAAGACTCATTTCTCCACTTGCACCAATAGAAATCGGAAAACCATACGTCGGTTCAATAAACTGAACACGGCTATCCGTACCCCCACTTAATTGCCATTTGCTCGGTTTTGTTAATAAAATAAACTTCGCAATGAAATGGCGTTTGGTCTCCCGCTGCTCGATTTAAGATTTTACCGAGCTTTGGAATATTTTGTGTTTCTAATGTGTAACGCCCTGCGCCAAACAAATCTAACGCTTGCCCGTTCATCATAAAAATCGCTTCCTGCGATTCGTGAACAATTAACTGTGTTAAACTATTAAAATCTTCACAGGGATGTTTCCATATAAAGGTGGAGTTGTCGCCTTCATATTTTATAATATCGGCTATCTTGCCCATACAAACCTCCTATAAATGTATTTTGAAAAAATATAAATTACACCGATTAACATAATCTATGTGCTAATAAAAAACTATTTACATTAGATATTAATGTTTGTGTAAATTTTTTTGCCGTTATACTACAAAACCACTTGATAAAATCGACAAAAAGTACTATACTATCTACATAGATTATGTTAATCTATGTAGAAAACGGCGAGAGAATTGAAATGCACCCCAAAAGTTAGACACTTTTAGGAGGTGCATTTTTTGTGGCAAAAAAAGGACAAAAGTTTAAAAAGTACTCGCCAGAATTCAAATTATCAGTTATACTAGATATGCGAGAAAATCATTTGGGGTATTGTG
>JAZSNM010000002.1:0-3980 GCA_045536405.1 Christensenellaceae bacterium | reverse complement strand
ATAAAACCGTTAAGGTCTTTTTTATTAAGTAAGCGCTTGCCGTCTTTTTCAATATACACACCGTTATTGATTTTATCGGCTAAAATTTCGCTTGCGTTTTTCTCTAGATAATCTTTTACGCGGGCTTGATTTTCACCCGTTACGGTTAGATTTAACGTTCTCATTTTAATACCTCCAAATTATTATTTTTTCGTATAAATTAAAAAAGCCCCTTTCAGCTAGAAAGGAACGTTGCGCCAAATACCAGCTCTTATTTCCGATTTTTTAATAGGGATAACAAACCACGTAGGTTTCTTTAGTTTTTTATTTCCGTCCGTTTTTGGCGGAGCGCGTAAGTAGAGTATTTTCATATCAACGGCTTGCCGGTAACTATGCGTAAGAAATTTTATTACGTAAACGCGTGAGCCTTTTTCTTTGTAACAAACTTTATACCCATAAGGGTTCTTTAACTTTGGTTTAATTTTAATCACCACCTTTAAGTTCGCGGAGTTTCCACTCGATAGAAATTCTTGCTCGCTCGTATAAATCAATAACGGCAAAATCGTAATTGCTTATGTAATGTCCGTGATAATATTTAGTCTTTTCAACGCAACACCAAGTCACGTATTCAGTTGAAAATTTGCTATGCTTTACACCCAAAACAAACTCTTCATCGGGGAGTTTTATGCTTTGAATTATTGTGTAACCAGAGTGAATTCTTTCTTCCATTTTAGTTCTCCTTAAATTTAGTAAAAGTGCCGATAATCGACCTATTTAGCCACTTTTATGCTAATAAATAGTTAATTTCTATGGCTAAAGCGGGTAATGGAACGTAAATATTACGGCCACCTGTATAGTCTTTTTCTTGTTCGGCGCGTCTAATTAAAACATTGTAATACCAAGCGTTTTGATTAAATCTTACGTCGCTTACTGAGATATACACATAGCGGTTATTCTTCTTAACAAAAGCAGTAAAGCAGTAGTGGTTTTTATTAGCCTTTACAAACTCCCAACCGTTTTCTTTTGATAGCCCGCGAAGGTAGTTTATATACTTTCTTTCAAACATTTTGTAGTCGTTACCAGTGCAACAACCACTAGAAAATTCATAGTTCAAATATCTTTCTAAGTCATTTAATTTAGCCATTTTTATTCTCCTTAAATTTTAATATTAGTAAGTTCTTGCGCTAACTGAAAACCAAATTTCACACCTTGAATAAAGGCGTGTTCTTGATAGTCAGAGTAGCGGTCTGCGTATAGCGATAAAAACTCTTGAAAGGTTAAAAACTGTTCTTTTGTTAACTCGTTTTCCAACTTTTCAAAGAGTGTATTTTCTTTATCGGAACTTTCACTCTTTGCTATTGCGTTACAAAGGTCAATTTGTCCGTAATATATTTTTGTAAGCAGTTCATACATTTTAGTTCTCCTTTATAATGCCGTATTTATCATCGGCGTAAAATTGACAGTTATAATAATTGAAAATGGCAGTGCATTTTACACCGCCAAAATCAACTATGTAGTTTATTGAGTCTTTTTGTTCGATTACAGTAACTTCTTTCATTTCACCGTTTAGTGAATTGATATGTGCTAAAACGTTATACGGTTTCATTTTTATAACACCTCTAACTTCATTAAATCTATAAAGGTATGGCGATTGTAGTTATAATCATCAACTACAGTCCAGTATAAATCCATTTCACGCTCTTCGTATTCGTTGTAATCTACGGTATAGCCTTCATTAACTTCGCCGTACTCATCAAATACTTCATTACCAACCCAGCTGTTCTCTGGTTCGCATTCTTCATGGATTATTTGATAATATTTAGTAACTGCATCATTGAAGTTTTTATAAAGATGTGTAACTATTCCATCACTTTCATCGGTAGAGTAGGCAACTCTTACCATATATACGTGGTTGTTCATTTTGAGTCCTCCTTTAAGCAATTCTTCTAATGCCACCGCCTAAGCTGTTAACGCCTATCGTTCCAAATTCAGAACACCAATCGTCCGATTTATTCCAAACGTAAGCAAAAGCATAAAAAGCTTTACCGTCACTATGTAGTGACTGTTCCCATTCTTCGGGGTAGTCGGTAACTATAAGTAAATCGTAAAGCTCGCCGAAATCGGTGTATTCGTGGGTAACGGCGTAAACGGTGCAATTGTACGTATCTTCAATTTCTTTAATTTTTTGGCTAAGTTCTTCGTCTTGGTAAGTCCAAAACCCACCGTAGTTTTCAAAAAAGCAAGTAAGATTTTCTTCTTCAAAGCCTTTAATATATGGCTTATATACCTTAAGTTGTTTAAGGTATTTAATGCCTTGATTCTTTCTTTCAGTTAAAGTTGTATTCATTTTTATATCTCCTTAAAATTTAATTAAAACCTTTAATAATCGACTTATACGCCCACTTTTGGGCTTTTTTTATTATCTAATTTCAATAATTCCACCATCATATTCATGAAAGCCGTCAAATCTAAGCGATTCGCCGTATGACTTATAATCAATGTAATTATCAAGACCATCAGGGATGCTACAACCGTATATATCGTGAATAAGGTCGTAACCTAAATCATACCAATCGTAGTTAGGGTAGAGATAGATATCATCATCCCAATCATCTTCACGGTCATTAACTCTGCTTTCAAAAGAGCTATATCCTTCAACGTCAATATAGGCGCACATTATTTTGTATCTATACTCGTCTTGTAGGACGCCAGCTTTTTGCAATAATTCAAAAAAGTTTTTTGGGTTCATATAATCCCAATTGATATAACTGCTAGGAAAGTTTTCAACATCTTGAATAAAGAGTTCTTCATCAATGCCGTTTAGCTTAAATCCTTGCTTTTTAAGTTCTTCTTCAATCTCTTCCCAACATTCATAGTCAGAAAGGTCTATCCATTTAGAACCTAAAGCTCTTTCATTACATTCGTTATATGAACCCCAAGATCCAATTACAATACTAACCATAATTTACACCTCCTCGAATTTATTCAAATCAATTTTGTCGCCACTAGGACCGTATTCAAAATATAATCCGTTTTCATCGTTTAATAGGGGATAAGTGGCAACTGAAATCTTACCTGTAGTAGTAACAACAACACAAATTTCATGCTTTAGTTCATCCACGTCTAAGATGTTAAAAGTAACGAAGTCTTCTCCGTTAAAGTGTAAAAATTCTTTCATGTAAAACTTATTCTTCATAATATTTCTCCTTATTATAAAATGCTTGTTAATCGACTTATACGGGCACTTTTTAGTTGTTTTAGTCTAGAAGTTTATACCATATAGAGTAACTAACGTCTATTTCTCTGGTATCTATTGAACCGTATTTTGTTTCGTATTCAATGGTTTGTATTTCGTAAATATTACCTTTGAATTCACCTTTCTTACCGGGTATTTCGGGGCATTGTTTTACACATCCATCAAATACTCGAATATACGGTTTGTTTGTTTTGCTCATACAAGCAATCACCAAATCTTCATCGGTGATACAACCGATACCTGACAACTTGGTGAACTTGTCACCAACATACTTTGTTACTGAATAAACTACTTTTTTCATTTCTTGGAAGCACCTCCATATTTTTTTATTTTGCCTTTCGGCAGGGGCAAGAGGAGCATGGTTCGGGCATAATTTACACAAAATATATATCAAGCTGTAGAAGTCAACGAAAAGATAAAATTAGTGCGTTAATCGCGTTATAAGCTGACTTTTTTGTGATTTTTATTGTAAAATAAGTTAAAAAGGTAACAAAAAAGCCAAGCGGAATAAATCCACTTGGCAGTAAGTTAGGGCTATTAAGTTTTAAGTGCTAATTTAAGATTGAGATTGACTTATACGAGAATTATGCTATGCTTGCGCAACCACGAAAGCAAAAAAATATGGTGGTGTACTTATTGTTTTAATTAAAAAATATTGTTACATCTATTTGAAAATCAATATTCCTTTAGAAATTTGTGTAAAATGTCAATATTTGAAACATATTTGTGAAATTAAGTAATGAAT
>JAZSNM010000026.1:0-3412 GCA_045536405.1 Christensenellaceae bacterium | reverse complement strand
ACCTTCTTTGACCGTCTTATTAAATATAAATGACACTAATGCCGCTTCTTCTGGTACTATTTCAAGAGCAACTAGTTCTTTGCCTTTTTTATTAACAATTCCGCTTTTAATAAATTTATAACCATACGGACAACAACCACCTGTAAACATACCTTCTTCTACTAATTGAGATAACCTTTCTTTTACCCTTATTGAAGTCTTTTTACTTTCTCCACCTGCTTGCCAAAATCTAATGTAATTCATTAAATAATCGCCATCATTTTCAAACTTTTGTTGTCCTTCTTTTACGCTCCATATTTCTATTCCGTGAGAATCAAACCACTCTAATACAAACGGCGTTTCGTTAGGTATTCTTCCTAACCTATCAAACATAAATACTAATAGCACGTCAAACTCTTTATTTTCTGCCGCTTGTTTTAAGTCTTGTATCGCATCTCTTTTATCTGCTGACACCTTAAAACCTGATATACCTTTTTCATAAAACTCTTTACATAATTGCCAGTCGCTCATTTTTTCTACAAACGCTCTACACGCTGTTTTTTGCATAGGTATATCGTTTTTATCCACTTGCCCTTTTGTTGAAACCCTATATAACGTATAAGTTCTTTTCACTTGTTTTCCCCTTTATTCTTTCTTCAAACGATTCTGTTAATGATTTTTGTATTTCTAATACAACACTACTTGTTTTCTCTTTATTAAACCTTATTATCAAAGTTGTTTTTCCTTCTTTCTTTAGTAAACATTTTTCTCCATTTAATTCTATTTCTCTATAATCCAAATCTCCTTAAAATTTTTTATATTATATAGGTTTTACTTTCACACTTTTAACGGAAAGATAAATGTGAAAGTCCTATTTAACAATTTTCTCCTTGTATATTCCCGCCATTACGGGTGTAATAAGCACATAATGTGTTCCGCTATATTTTTTACCTGTATCGCTTCATGCACGATACAATCTTTTTGGTGTATATTTTTATATACCTACCTATTTACTTGCAGTTATAGTAGTAACTAATAGCCCTACTATATTTATTGCAAACGTCCACAAGAAAACTAAACTTAAAAAGAATATTTTCATTATTCCAACTAACACACTAACTACAGTTTTCATACGACTTCTCCTTAATCTACGTACACTAAAGATATTAATATCTCTTCTTCTATAAGTCGTTGCTTTTCTGTTTCTATTTGAAGGTCTTTTATAAAATTACCTGTTTTCTTAAATCTTTCTAATACAGAAAATTTGTTATACATTACAGTATACAATCTATCTGCTTGTTTATCTACGTTATGTAAGTATTCGGGCAAATCTCCTGCTAACGCCCAATATTTACCTACGTTATGTTCTTGCAAATATTTAAGCGCAAGCGTTCCGTACTTACCGTAAACTTGTTTTTTATGTTTTACAGTTTTTTGATACTCTATAATTTCTTCAACAGTTAAGCCTACTGCTTTTTTAGTTTCACAATTACCATCAATTTTTCTCATAGCAAACCTCCATTTTTGTATTAACACGAACAATACTCTTTTTGATTTCAAGAGTCAAGCGTTTAACAAAAAAAGTTTGCTATTTTTTACTTTAATTGAAGTGGGTTTCCCACTTGCTTAATTTCGCCAAGAAATGCTCAAAATTGCCGTTTGTGGCAATTTTCTTATCCTGCTTGTTTTTTTTGAAATTTTGCAACACTTTTGTATTTGCTTTTTCTTTGTATCTTAACCATAATTTTCACCCCCTTATTCTCAATTTGTAAATATTATTTTAATAACTATTGGTGCAAAAACCTTGCACCATTGTATAAATTATTTTTAAATTTTTGCTTTATTATAATTTCTTTTGTGCAACCTAATTGCATAAACAAAAATATTTTAAAAAAAGAGCGTGTAACTCCGTAGAATCACACGCTAAAACATGTTGACATCATTTTAGTTTTATGTTTCAATCTATTTTTTCAAAATATGGTAAAACTTCTATTGGCGTGGAAAATTTGTACTCTTTTCCACCTAAATAAATCGTACCATCAAAATATCGCCATTTTCCGTTAGGTAGTTTTATTTCTTTTTCAAATTGACCTTTTTTGATAATAGGAAAAACCAAAAACTTGTTGCCTAAAATAAAAGCATTAAGTTCTTTTTCATAGCCTTGATTAGGATATTCATACTCTAAAAGTTTTATAATAGGCTCACCGCTTTTTGAACATTTTTCTACTTGTTCAAAAATATATTCGCCGTATTTGGTATGTAGATTTGCATAGTTTAAGCACAATTCACTTGCTTTTTTGCTTAGCATTCTATGAGGCAAACGACTAAATTGCATCATCGGCATAAGAGCAGATGCCTGAGCGTATCTTACGACTAATTCTTCGTCGATAATTTTATCAGTACCTATTGAGCCACCACCCACCATGTCAGGCGCACAGTACCAAAATCCCATTAAGTTTTGAAGAAGAATGCTATATACGACATCGTGTAAACCACCTTTGTCAAAACTGTGAGATTTATCACATTGCCTAAACATTGCGCCCTTACCACCAACGTTTATGCCTGCACGAAATTCATTATATTTATACTTATAACCAAACTGAAAATAACTTTTAGCCTGATTTTCGGCTTTTGGTTTACCATAGACGATATCATCATCTTTATAATAAAACAAATCGCCTGCGTCAAACTTAAACCCGTCTATTCCCATATTTAAAAGTTTATCGTTCTTTTCATTAAGCCATTTTACGGCGTTAGGATTTGTTAGATCAAGTATTGCGCTATATCCGTTCCACCATTTTCTTATTGCTACTATGCCCGAACTGTTTTTTATAAGTAAACATTGTTCGTTTAACATACGAAATTCAGGCGAATCGGGTGATATAAACGGCGTTTCCCAAAGCATTACTTTAAAACCCAACCCGTGAAGTTCATCAATCATTTTTTGTGGTTCAGGAAAGCGTTCTTTATTAAACGAGAAATTACCGTAATAGTCCATCCATTTATCGTCTATCATTATTACGGAATACGGATATTTATTATTTACGATTTCATTAGCATAACTTAAAATATCTCGTTGGTTTTGATTATAACCTATTTCCATCCAGTCGTTAAATTGAGGATATAAAAAGCAATCCTTGGGTGGATGGTTTTCATCGTGATAAAAATGATCGTTATACGCCCCGTAATAAGCATCTTTTAAAGTATTACCATTAATTTTTACTTCTGGCTTTTTATCACTATATGCAACTAAAATTTTAACTTTTGTTTTTTAAATATTTACATTTTATTTTCATAATGATATAATGATAAAAAAATTCAAAAGGTGCAGTATGCTGAATTTCAAAAAAATCGAAAGAGAAGATTATCCGATATTAAAAGCGTATTTCAATGCTTACCCCGCAAGGCAGTGCGACAGGTCGGTAGGCACAAT
>JAZSNM010000063.1:0-16535 GCA_045536405.1 Christensenellaceae bacterium | reverse complement strand
AGTATAATAGAAAGAGAAAAGGTATTACTAAAAGACTATATGGAAAGTTTAGGCGAGAAGTTAAAGGAATGCGAAACGCCGGTAACGATTCCAGGAAGAGCAAGGGGCAGGTTAGTAAATATGAGTAACTGCCAAAACGTAATATTAAGTAATATAAATTTCTATAACGGACCAGCGTGGAATATTCATTTTATATATAGTGACAGTATTATAACTAATAGATGTTCAATAAACTCAAAAGGAATATCTAACGGCGATGGTTGGGATCCGGATTCTTCAACAAACTGCACTATATTTGATTGTGTTTTAAATACGGGTGATGATTGTATAGCAATTAAATCGGGTAAAAATCCTGAGGGCAATATTATAAATAAGCCGTCTAAAAACATAAAAATATTTGATAATAAGGCTTTATGCGGGCACTCTATTGCCGTTGGTAGCGAAATGAGTGGTGGTGTTGACGGCGTTTATATATGGGACGTTGATATTTCAAAAACCATTTTAGGCGTTGAATTAAAAGGTGCTAAAAAGCGTGGTGGATATATTAAAAACGTATTTGTATACGATTCTATTATGCCAAGAATAGACGTAAGAGCATCAGTTGGGTATAATAATGATGGCGAGGGTGCGCCTATTCCGCCATACTACGAAAACTACTATTTTGAAAACGTTACTTTAACGGGCGTTAGTGTTTATGAACGTGAAGATGATAAAAAATTTCCTGCAATTAGCATTATAGGTATGGAAGAAAAAGGGCACGAAGTTAAAAACGTAACGGTTAAAAATTGTACCGTTTTAGCATATGATGAACAAAATACGCATCACGCATTTGAATTTAGAAACGTAAAGAATTTAACAATTACTAATACTAATATTGAATAACGTTAAAAGGCTTGTAAGTTCAAGCCTTTTTTAGAAATTTTTTATAAAGGTGGTTAATATGTTGGGCGTTGGAATTATAGTTGGAATTATAGTAATGCTTATTGCTTATTGTTTTTCAATGTATATATATTTTAAAGCAAGACAAAAGTTTTCAGAAGTAAAATATATGGTGGAAATTATAGCAGTCGTTGTTGCTATATTATTTAGCGTTAGCGTAAAACTGATAATAAATTTATCTACAATTACAGACGGTTTTACTAACGGTTTTGCTTCACTATTACACGCAATATATTCTACGATAGGCGGTCTTACTTTTGAAGGTTTATCAGATTTAAGCGATATAGAAAACGGAATAATTCAATGCTTATATACTGCAAGTTCGCTATATGCTGGTATGATTGTACTTAGCGTAATCACGGCAAAAGCAAGTTACGAAATTTATTGCGGAATTAAACTTAGAATTTTGAAAATGAAATTGCGTTTTTCAAAACGTTTTGCAAATAAAACTGATATTTATATTTTTACTTCGGTTACAAGCGACTCTTTAATTTTAGCCGAAAGTATTAAAGATAAATACGTAACGGATAGAACGGATAGAAACGCTGAAATTATTTTTACCGGCGAGTTAGAAGTTTTTTCAAGAGAGAATTTATTGCATAGAGAAATAATGGCTGACGGCTTTATTTATTGGTCGTACTCTAAAAAAATTAATGAAGAAAAAGAGCCTTCAATTTTAAAACGTTTAGGTCTTTATATTGACAATTGTTTTTATAAAAAAGATTGCAAATGTAAAGATTCAAGAATACATATTTTTGCGCTTAGTAACAACGAAGGTTTAAGCGGTTACGAGGCGGAAAACGGCAATATAGTTTTCGGCGAAATGAAAGCCATTTTAAAAGAATATGAAAAAGCGTCTAAAAAGGTTTTCGTTGATTTTTACTTGCTTGTTGATAACGAAATTAACTATGAAGTTTATAAATCGAAATTAGACATATTAAAAGCACAATATAACGTAATTGCTAAAAATATAAATAAAAAACACTCTAAAAACGGGGAAGACGTTACGGGGTTAGAGGGTTGTTTTCCATTTGTTTTACATTTAATTAACGAGGCTGATTACACAGCAAAAGATTTTATTTATAAAAGAGATAAAGAATACGCTAAATTTTTACCTAATAAAAATTTATTTAAAACTAATTCATATTATAGGGCTATGGTTATAGGATTTGGTCAAACGGGTCAAACGGCAACAATGCAAGCCTTTATAAATACTTCAAACGTCACGAATAGAGTTCCAAACAAGTTTATTGCCGACGTTTTTGATTTAAATATGAACAACGTAGGCGGTTTATTTTTACTTAGACATCCTTTGGTAGACGGTAAAGTAGTTAGCGGAAATTTAGAGGGTAATTGCTCTAAGGTTGACGAGCATTCTAAAATTTTTAAAGAAAAATTAAATAAAATTTATTCGCCTATTTATACTCAAACGGAAATTGATAACTTAAACGGCGACGTTAGTGCGGAAGTTATTAAAAAAATGACTTTTCCTATTATAAATATGTATCAAACTTCTTGTTTTGGCAAAGAATTTGTAAATTACTTTAATAACGATACGGGGCATACTATTTTATGTAAATATAATTTAGTAATAGTGGGTTTAGGCGACGATGAAATAAATATTGCTATGGCAAATGCGTTGCTTGGCGAAATTAGAAACCAACTTGCAGACGGCATTTCACGAGAAGAAAGTGGAGATATTACTATTGCTATAAATATTCGTGACGCTAAAAACTTAGAGAGAATTGATTGGGGCGAAACGGAAAATAAATTATTCCCAGACGTTCACGTTATAAAGTTTGGCGTTGCCGAAGAAATTTATTCATATGACGTTATAGTTGACGATAGCGAAGCCATGATGTATAGTTACCCATACGCTCTATTAGAGTGTGAAGATATTAGCGACGTTTATATGGATTTGGTTAACGAGCATAATGAAATTATTAAAAACGGCAATGTTGACAACAACGATTATACTGAAAAATTACAAGAAATATTTACTCACTTTAATAGAAATCACGATATGTTAGATATTAGAAAAACTTGGGTACAAAGTTCGCTTTTTGATAGAGAGTCAAATAATTCCGTTGCAATTTTTAGTAATTCTATGAAAGCACTTTGTAAAGATTTAGTGTTCACTTATGATAATATGTCGTGGCTTGTAGATATCGAACACGAAAGGTGGGATAGATTCCATATAGCAAACGGCTGGATATTCAACGTAAAAAAATGTAAGCCTTACCGTCAGCACGACTGTATACTTCCTACTGAAAAACTTAAAGACAAGTTTGGTAAGTACGATTTAGTTAATGCAGTAAGGTCGATTTTTGAAAAAATATATAATGATTAAACTACAATTTGAAATAGTTCCAACGTCGTGTTGGTATAATAATTTAAGAAACGTTTTATCTAAGCGTGCGTGGGATTTTATTAGAAAAGACGCTTATAGTAGGGCTAACGGCAAATGTATGATTTGTAATAGAAGCGTTAAAAGGTTGGAAGCGCACGAAAAATGGGAATACGTAGAAGAAACTCACACGCAAAAATTAGTTGACGTTATTGCTATATGTCATTTATGTCACAGCGTAATTCACGTAGGTAGAACGCAACTTGTCGGCAAGGAAGATATAGCGATAAAACACTTTAAATACGTTAACAAGTGCGATTATCAAGGCTATATCACGGCATTAAAAAAAGCAAATGAAGAAAACGTTAGATTGTCTAAAATTGATGATTGGACGTTAGATTTATCTTGGCTAAAACGGTTTACTAAAAAAGATAATTAAGCACGATAAAGGTGCTATACAAGTCTAAAAGGAGGATTATATGAAGGAAATCAAAGTGGTTGGTTGGACAAATTTTGAAGACGTATATCCAACAAGAAAATACCAAAATGGAGAAGAATTAAATAAAGCGTTAATTGCAGTTCGAAATGCAATTGTAGAAAATCGTTTTATGTTTGCAGGGGAAGACCATCAATGCTCTCAAACAGGCGTTCCCGTTTTATCTGACGGAACTGCTTTTAGATGTAGTATGAGGGTTTGGGGACAAATTATGGCTTCTATTTATCAAAAGCCTAATGGCGAAAGATATAACTATATGGACTTTTATATGTCAATTGGCAAAAATTGTCGTATGGCTGAATATAAAGTAATTGAAGTTGATCCTGCAAAAGATATTGAAACGTCTTGGGGCTTAACAAATCAAGATGACCAAAACCTTGTTTTAGAAGCGCTTAATATGGGTATGCCTTTTATGACAACAGATAAAGTTTTGAAAGAATTTTATGAAAAAGTTAAGGAACTTAAAGGTCTTTAAGAATTATATAAACAAATAAACAAAAAGGATAACGAAAAAAATTCCGTTATCCTTTTTGTTTTTCGGCAAGCAAAAAATCAATCTTTAAAGTAACCGATATTGCTTGCTTTCTTTGGGTCGAAAGTTAAATTGCAAATAGAAGCAACTAAACCATAAATACCGAAAGTTATCACTCCTAAGAAGAAATAAGCCAAACTTCTTGATTTCCAGCCGTTAGGCTTTAAACCTGTATGGTTAATAATTACACTGCCAATCCAACCAAGAAAAAAAGTTAATAAAAACCTTACTAAATTGTTGTTATCCATAATAAAACGTACCTCCTTTGTAAATAATATCTATATTATAAAGGCACATTGTGCCTTTTGTCAATTAAAAATTGCACGTTGTGCTATTATTTTATTATGATTAAGATTGAAGATATACAAAAAAGACTGCGTGAAGCAATTGAGTGTAGTACAATTTCACAAAAAGAACTTGCATTTAAGTTAGGTATAAATCCGTCTACGGTAAGCAAGTATATGCGACTTGATAAATTTCCAGCAATTGATACGTTTGCTAATATTTGTGAGATTTTAGACGTTTCGGCTGACGAAATTTTAGGATTAAAGTAATTTTTGTTAATATTAAAAACAGCGAAAGACTATCAAAAACAAAGATAGTCTTTTTTTGTATAAAAAATTTTAAAAAGATTATAATAAATTTGTAAATAATATTATATAATACTATTGACAAATTATATAAAAGGTATTACAATATAGTAAAATGGGGAGATAAAAAATGTCAAAGTCGTTATACAGTTTAATTTTAAATGATGAAGTTATAAGTATGGTAGATAAAATGGCAAGGGTGAACGGAATAAGTAGGTCTAGTATGGTTGAAAAAATTCTTGCTAACGCAGTATCTTACGAAACGCCTGAAATTAGGGCGAATAATATATTTGAAGAGTTTGAAAGAATTTTTAAAAACAATTCAACAATGCGATATTTAGAGCAACCTTCGCAATATATGGGCACTATTATGGGAGCGTTAGATTATAGGTATAACCCCGCAATTAAGTATAGTGTTGAGTTATTTCCTAATTCAGATAAATTAGGTCAGTTAAAGGTAACTTTGCGTACGCAAAATTCGGCATTATTAGAGTTAATGAGTGATTTTTATAAGTATTATATATATTTAGAAAAAACTTATTATAATGAAAATGCTACTTATTTATTTGAAAGCAATAAGTTTATTAGACTTTTCGATTTCCCAAACACTATGATAACTACGAAGCAACTTGCCGAAAAACTAACTTTATACGTTCAAGATTTTGATGAACTTTTAAGCGTATATTTTAACAATTTAACCGATGATACAAGCGTGTTTAAAAAGGTTGAAAAAAGGTTTATTCAGTTAAAGTCGAATAGTATTGTATTTTAAAGGTAAATATATATAAAGGTGATAAAATGAATAGTGAAATTTATACAAAAAAATCTATGGAAGCAATAAATAACTCAGTCGCGTTAGCAAAAGAAAATGGTAATCAGTTAATTGAGTTAGTTCATTTGCTTTATTCATTGCTTGATAGCGATGGTTTAATTTATGAAATTTTAAATAATATATCAGTAAACGTAAACGGCGTTAAAGAAAGTGCGTTAAAAGAGGTTTCAAAACTTCCTAAAGTAACGGGAGCACAAGAGTTTTTTAGCGCTGAAACTAATAAAGTAATAGACTACGCTGAAAAGTTAATAAAAGAAATGAAAGACGAGTACGTTAGCGTTGAGCATTTATTTTTAGCGTTATTAGAAAAGCCGTCAAACGCGGTTAAAAAAATATTTAATATTTTTAATATTAATAAAGATAATTTTTATAAAGAATTAGCAAAAATTCGTGGAGGTGCAAGAGTGTTAACGGACAATCCTGAAAGCACTTACGACGTGCTTAATAAATATGGCCAAGATTTAGTAGAAAAGGCAAAACAAAACAAAATAGACCCCGTTATAGGTAGAGATGACGAGATAAGAAACGTTATTAGAATATTGTCAAGAAAAACAAAAAACAACCCCGTATTAATAGGTGAGGCGGGTGTTGGTAAAACGGCAATAAGCGAAGGGCTTGCCATTAGAATAATGAAGGGCGACGTTCCCGAAAAACTAAAAGACGTTAAACTGTTTTCGTTAGATATGGGTGCGCTTATTGCCGGTGCTAAATATAGGGGCGAGTTTGAAGAAAGGCTTAAAGCGGTGTTAAACGAAGTTAAAAAAAGTGAAGGTAAAATTATTCTTTTTATTGATGAACTTCATAATATCGTGGGGGCTGGCAAAAGTGACGGCGCTATGGATGCGGGCAATTTATTAAAGCCTATGCTCGCAAGGGGCGAACTACATTGTATAGGCGCAACGACCTTAGACGAGTATAGAAAGTATATTGAAAAAGACCCCGCTTTAGAAAGAAGATTTCAGCCCGTTTTAGTAAACGAGCCAACGGTTGAAGATACTATATCAATACTTCGTGGACTTAAAGAAAGATACGAGGTTTATCACGGTGTAAAAATTCAAGATAGCGCTATTATATCTTCGGCGGTGTTATCAAATAGATATATTACCGATAGATTTTTACCTGATAAAGCCATTGACTTAATTGATGAAGCGTGCGCTATGATTAAAACGGAAATTGATTCAATGCCAGCCGAAATGGACAGTGTTTCAAGAAAAATTATGCAACTTGAAATAGAGCAAACGGCACTCAAAAAAGAAACTGATACTTTATCAAAAGAAAGGCTTAAAAATATCGAAAGTGAAATAGAAACTTTAAAAGAAGAATATAAAGTAATGCAAGCAAAGTGGCAAGGCGAAAAAGATACAATTGTAAAAGTACAGCGTTTAAGAGAAGAAATTGAAGAAGTAACCGCTTTAATGGAAAAGGCGGAAAGAGAGTACGATTTACAAAAAACCGCCGAGTTAAAATATGGCAAATTACCTCAACTTAAAAAGCAACTTGAAGAAGCCGAAAAGCAAACGGCATCAAAGAGTGAAAGTATTTTACACGATAGAGTAACGGAAGAAGAAATAGCGAAAATCGTTTCAAAGTGGACGGGAATACCCGTTTCAAGATTAAAAGAAAGTGAAAGAGAAAAGTTGTTATCTCTTGAAAAAATATTACACGAAAGAGTTATTGGTCAAGATGAAGCGGTAACGAAGGTTAGTGAAGCAATTCTTCGTTCAAGGGCGGGAATACAAGATAATAATCGCCCTATAGGTTCGTTTTTATTCTTAGGTCCAACGGGCGTAGGTAAAACGGAACTTGCAAAAGCCTTAGCAAAAACGTTGTTTGACGATGAAAAAAATATAGTTAGAATAGATATGTCAGAGTATATGGAAAAGTTTAGCGTTTCAAGGCTTATAGGTGCTCCTCCGGGATATATAGGCTACGATGAAGGCGGTCAATTAACCGAGGCTGTTAGGCGTAAACCGTACTCGGTAGTACTCTTTGACGAAATTGAAAAGGCTCATCAAGACGTGTTTAATATTTTGCTACAAGTGTTAGACGACGGTAGAATTACCGACTCTCAAGGTAGAACGGTAGATTTTAAAAATACTATAATAATATTAACGTCAAATTTAGGCTCACACTTCATATTAGAAGGCATTGAAGATAATGAAATTACCGATACGGCAAAAGAACAGGTAAATAATTTATTAAAGAGTAGTTTTCGCCCTGAGTTTTTAAATAGACTTGATGAAATAGTATTATATAAACCGTTAAGTAAAATGGAAATTTCTAAAATAGTAGTGCTTTTATTCGATAATTTAAAAAAGAGATTACAAGAAAAAGAATTACATTTAGAAATTACTGAAAGCGCAAAATTATTTATAATAGAAAACGGATACGATTCAGTTTATGGTGCAAGACCATTAAAGAGATTTATACAAAGTAAGGTAGAAACACTTATTGCTAAAAAGATATTGTCAACAAATTTAAACAGCGGTGACGTTTTAGTGGTTGACGCTATAAACGGCGAATTGATTATAGAAGTAAAAAAATAATTAAAAATAGGGTGTTAGCAAAAATTTTGCTAACACCCTAAACTATTTTGTATTAAAAATTAAATATGAAAAATATTTTAATTTAACTTGCAATTATTTATAAAAAAGGTTATACTACGTATGTGTTTAGGAGGACAATTATGGAAGTTAAAGTAATTGATTTATATGAATATTATAAAGTTAAAAAACCAGAAAATGCCGATGGCAAGTTGTGTTGTTATATTTTAAATCAAAATGAGAATATAAACATAAATAGAAAGCACCCTGCAATGTTAATAATTCCTGGTGGTGGTTACGGTAACGTAAGTGGTAGGGAGGCTGAACCTGTTGCTTTAAAATTTTTAAGCAAAGATTATAATGCGTTCGTATTAAATTATTCAGTAGCACCCGTTAGATTTCCAACTCAGTTAATCGAGGTGGGAATGGCTATGGCTTATATTCGTGAAAACGCACAAACGTTAAACGTTATTCCTAATAAAATAGGAGTAGTTGGGTTTTCAGCCGGTGGTCATTTAGCGGGTTTAATTTCATTGTTGCATAACGATAAACGCCTTGACTTTTTAAGGCAAAACGATAAAAATTTATCTTTAAAACCTAACGCTACTTTATATATGTATCCCGTTGTTTCATATAACGATAGAGCGCATAAACCATCTTTTGATAATTTATGTGGCGACAATGAAGAATTAAAAAAATCGCTTTGTTTAGAAAACTTAGTAACAGAAGATAGTCCGCCTTGCTATATAGTTTCAACTTTTGAAGACACTTGCGTTCCTTGTCAAAACAGTTTAAAGTTAGCAACTGCGTTTGATAACGCTAAAGTTCCTTTTTCATTACACATATTTGAAAAGGGCTGTCACGGTATGAGTGTAGGCGAGCAAAGCGTATACAATACGGCTTTAAACGAAAGGCTAATGCAAATGGCAAAAGATTTTCCTAAATGGGTAGATATGGCTCTTGTTTGGCTTGCAGAAAGAGATTTCAAAATAGAAGATTAAATATTAAAAACGCACTCATAGTGCGTTAAAAGTGGATATGGCGGAATTGGCAGACGCTCAGGCCTCAGAAACCTGTGGGCAACCGTATGAGTTCAAATCTCATTATCCGCACCAAAAAAGTTCCGTTTTGCTAAACGGGACTTTTTTTATCCAAACCGTAGGTTTGGTATATAATCAACGCACGAAGTGTGGCGGATATCATCAGCCCATTAGGGCTGTATATTATCACGCATTAGCGTGCATCTCATCAACCAAAGGCTGTATGTTTTTGAAATAATAAACGCAATTAAAAAAAGTCCTTTCGGACTTTTTTTATTCCCACTCAATAGTGCCACATGGCTTTGGTGTAAGGTCGTAAACAACTCTATTTACGCCTTTTACTTCGGTTAAAATTCTATTCGTTATGTGTTGTAAAAGTTCAAAAGGAACGTTTTCGACGGTAGCAGTCATAGCGTCAACGGTGTTAACCGCTCTAATTATAACAGGGTATTCGTAAGCCCTTTTGTCGTCTTTTACACCAACGCTCTTAAAGTCAGGAATAGCGGTAAAATATTGCCATACTTTGCCTTCTAAACCGTTCTTAGCAAATTCTTCTCTTAAAATCGCATCACTTTCTCTAACTGCTTCAAGTCTATCTTTCGTTATTGCGCCTAAGCAACGAACGCCAAGTCCTGGACCTGGGAAAGGTTGACGGAATACCATATTATCAGGTAAGCCTAACTCTTTGCCAACAACTCTAACTTCGTCTTTATATAAAAGTCTAATAGGCTCAACGAGTTCAAATTGTAAGTCGTCAGGAAGACCGCCTACGTTATGGTGCGCTTTTACAGGACCGCTTTCTAAAATGTCAGGATAAATAGTGCCTTGTGCTAAAAAGTCAATACCATCGAGTTTACGTGCTTCTTCTTCAAAAACTCTAATAAACTCAGCGCCTATAATTTTACGCTTATTTTCAGGCTCACTAACGCCTGCAAGTTTGTTTAAAAATCTATCAACGGCATCAACGTAAACAAGGTTGGCTTTCATTTGATTTCTAAAAACCTCAACAACTTGTTCAGGCTCACCCTTTCTTAATAAGCCGTGGTTTACGTGTACGCAAACAAGGTTTTGACCTATTGCTTTAATAAGCAATGCCGCAACTACTGAAGAATCAACGCCACCAGATAAAGCAAGTAAAACTTTTTTATAGCCAACTTGTTCTTTTATAAGGGCAACTTGATTATCAATAAATTCTTTTGCTAACGTAGAGTTTGTTATTCTTTGCATATTTGTAGGACGAACGTTTGGTAAATACATACTTAACCTCCATTAAGAATTTGTATAGTTATCAAAATAACCTTGAACTAATACGATAGGCGTACCTTTATCGCCAGAGCCACTCGTTAAATCACAAAGCGAGCCTATTAAATCGGTAAGTTGGCGAGGCGTTGTGCCTTGTGATGCCATACTACCTACAAGGTTACCGTCTTTTTGCTTAATGCTGTTAGATATAGCGTTTTTTAATTCTTCGCCAGATAAATCTTTAAAGTCGTTATCGGCAAGATATTTTAATTTAAGTTCGTTAGGAGTGCCTATTAAACCGTCTGTATACGCTGGAGAAACGACAGGGTCGGCAAGTTCCCAAATTTTACCTTGAGGGTCTTTAAACGCACCGTCGCCATAAACCATAACTTCTACCTTTTTGCCCGTTTTATCAAAAACTCTTTTTTGAATATCTAAAACAAGGTCAAAGCAGTCGCGAGGGAAAAGTTTAATAGTATCTTCAGTTGACTTGTTTGAGCCAAGTAAACCGTACTTTTCGTTGTAACCGCCCATAGATAACGGACTTGTTAAAATATCGTCAAGGCCAAGTACTATTTTAGCACCGGCATTTTTTAATATGCGTTTAGTTCTAACACGAGAGTGTATATCGCAAGTAATAACCACGTCGGTATAATTTAAAATGGTTTTAGGTTGGTTTGCGAAAATAATTTCAACTTCGGCCCCACTTTCTTTAACTAAGTTTGAATAATATTCAACGTAGTCAATTCCCGTGAAAGGGTGTTTGTTAACGCCGAAGAATTTGCGATATTGTTCTAACGTTAAAACGTCAGAATAAGGATTTACGCCAGCCTCGTCAAGTTTGTCTAAACTAACGAGTTCGTTACCAACTTCGTCAGACGGATAAGAAAGCATTAAAACAACTTTTTTAACGCCTTTTGCTATACCGCGTAAACAAATTGCAAAACGGTTACGAGATAGTATAGGGAAAATAACGCCAACAGTACCGCCACCCGTTTTATTTTTAACGTCAAGCGCAATATCGTCAACAGACGCGTAATTGCCTTGCGAACGAGCAACGACTGATTCCGTTACTGAAATAACGTCTTTATCATTAAGAGAAAACCCTTCGTTAATTGAAGCCTCGATAACGCTATCGGCAACGATTTTTGCAAGGTTATCACCTTGGCGGATAATAGGACAACGAATACCACGAGATACTGTACCAACTAATCTTTCTTTTTTCATAAAAAACTTCCTTTATTTTAACGGATTATCCGTTATTATTTATTTAATATTGAATTTATTACTTGCACGTATTTTATAGTTAAAGCGTTTTGTTCTAATTGTAATAATTTATCTTTTAATTTTTGTAAAAGTTCCACGTCGTTATTTTCGTTAAGTAGAGAAATTAAAGTTGTGGTAGCGTTAATTTCGTCTACGCTAAAATTTGTATAACTAATTGCGGAATCTATACAAGTATCGAATTTTTCTTGATTATATAAGGCTAAAACGTAACTTGTTGAAACGTAATTTAAATAGTCGTCAGTTTTCGTTGGTAAAATTTCCTTTCTAAAAACCTCGTCAACGAGTAAAGTGTTAGCGTATTTGCAAGTAACCTCGTCATTTTTAGCAATAATAGACCTTTCAACTAAAATGGTTAAATCGTAAGATGAATTAGATTTTTGATATGCTTTTTCACTATATTTAACTGAAATATCATATGCTGAAATACGATAGGTTAAGTTTGAAACGGTTTTAGGAAAAAACGTACATAATAAAAGCGTAAACAACGTAAAAACTAATAAAATTATTATTAAAGTTATCGTTATAGATTTAATTACTACTTTTTTCATTTATAATTTCCTCATACACATATCATAATAACAAAATTTACTAAAAAAATCAATAGAAATTTTATCAATATTTCTTATACTTGTAATACATTTAACTTATACCTAATAAAATATAGTAAAATAGGTGTTTTATGAAAAAAATCATAGTTTTTTTATTAGTTTTAGTAAGTATTATGTGTCTTTACGGTTGTGAAAATGAAGTTGATTTAACCGTTTACGTTTCACAGTATAGAGAAAATATTTTCGAAGGCGAAAATGAAAATTACAAATTAACGCTTTATATAGAAAGAAGAGAAGAACCTTTTATTGCCGATGCTTTCGTAGGAAATTTAGAAAACGTAGTGATTGCAAAAATAGAAAGTAAAACTAAAAGTGTAGACGGTGTAAAAATATTCTTTAATATTGATAATAAGGAATACGAAGGGCAGTTTAAATATAATCCTATAAAGGCTAAGTTTACAAGTGAAGTAAAAGTGGAAAATTTGCCAAAAGATAAACAATTTCAAGTAGTTATAGAAAGTAACGGCGAAAAGCAAGATATACAATTAACTTCAAAGGTAAACGAAAAAACTTTAACTCCAAAAGATATATTAAAGTCAATTTCATCTTACGATAAAAATACCGTAAATGCGTTATTTAAAGGCGATAAGGTTAACAGCGAAATTCACGTTAGACTTTTACGTAACGATAATAAAAACTATTATTACGTAGGTTTCGTTTCAAAAAACAACAAAACTATCGCCTACTTAGTAGATGGAGAAAGTGCGGAAATTTTAGCCGTTAAAGATTTATAAAAAAACCCCAAACTCACAAAGTTGAGTTTGGGGTTTGTATTTATATTTTTACTTTTTATACTTATCTGTAAATTGAGTGCCCGTGCCGTATTTTTCATAAACGAAGTCAATATCTTTATCTCCTCTACCAGAAAGGTTAACTAAAATAGAGCCTTGTTTGTGTTCTTTAGCGTATTTAATAGCGTAAGCAACAGCGTGTGAACTTTCAATTGCAGGGATAATACCTTCATACTTAGAAAGCAAGAAGAAGGCTTCCATAGCCTCGTCGTCGGTAGCGGTAACGTAGTTAATTCTACCTTTATCTCTTAAATATGCGTGCTCAGGTCCAACGCCTGGGTAATCAAGTCCGCTGGCAATAGAGTATACAGGAAGTGGCTCGCCGTTTTCATCTTGTAATAAATAACTATCAAAGCCGTGAAGTCTACCTTTAGTTCCAAATTGCATAGTTGCCGCGTGGTCGCCAACACTCGAACCTTTACCAAGTGGCTCAACACCGTAAATATCAACGGGGTCGGCAAGGAAAGGCGTAAACATACCAAGAGAGTTTGAACCACCGCCAACGCAAGCGCAAATAGCGTCTGGCATAATGCCTGTCATTTCTAAAAATTGTTCTCTTGCTTCAATGCCTATAACTGATTGAAAATCTCTAACCATTTTAGGGAAAGGGTGTGGTCCTAACGTAGAGCCTATGCAATAAATTGCATGGTCGTATTCTTTCAAATAAGCGTCAAAAGCAGCATCAACAGCCTCTTTTAAAGTTTTTAATCCTTTCGTTACGGGAATTACGTTTGCGCCAAGCATTTGCATTCTAATAACGTTAGGGTGTTGTTTTGCTATATCAACTTCGCCCATATAAATATCGCATTCAAGACCAAAATATGCAGCCGCCGTTGCTAAGGCAACGCCGTGTTGCCCCGCGCCCGTTTCAGCAATCAATTTTTTCTTGCCCATATATTTAGCAAGTAAGCCTTCGCCCATACAGTGATTTAATTTATGTGCGCCCGTATGGTTTAAGTCTTCTCTTTTTAAATATATTTGACAATTACCAAATAATTTAGATAATCTTTCACAATGATATACAGGCGTAGGTCTGCCTTGAAATTCTTTTCTAATTCTTCTAAGTTCGTTTATAAATTGTGCCGAGTGGCAAATAGCCTCGTAAGAATTGTCCGCCTCAATAAACGCAGGAACTAATTCTTGTGGTAAGTAAGCGCCACCGTATTCGCCAAAGTAACCGTCTTTTGATGGAAATTCTTTTAAATAGTTATCAAATTCTTTATATTTATTCATAATTTTACTCCTTAACTTTTATCTATATATAATATAACCTTGAATATAAATTGACGTTAAATTGAGCGCCATCGTTTGTATAACATTTTAGTATACCTCGAAAATTTTTATAAAAAAACCGTAAACGAAAAATCGTTTACGGGACGTAATAAGTTTACGCGGTGCCACCCGACTTGGCGAATAAAAATCGCCCACTCAATATGCTAACACATATGCCACTTTTTTAACGATGGTGGACACCGTCAATTGCTACTTGCTAACGCTTTCGTTTGCCCTCAACAGCCCATTTGCTTACCTTTTAACGTTCCGTTACACCAACCCGAAACTCTCTACGCTTAAAAAATAAGTTACTATTCTGTATCAACGGTTTAATTTAGTTATGCACAGTATAACAAAAAAAACAACTATTGTCAAACGATTTTTATATCTTTTAAGTTGCATAAAATCGATATAAAAATATATGTGAAAAGTGCACAAAATAATAGTGTAAATTTTGTTAAAAAATCAATTGCAATGAGGGGGATTATATGTTATAATAGTGCTACTAAAAAATATTGGAGGGAATTTGTGTATGGCAAGTTTAAATTTAAAACACATTTATAAAATTTACCATTCAGGTGTTCAAGCAGTTACTGACTTTACTTTAGATATAGAAGATAAAGAGTTTATAGTTTTCGTAGGTCCATCTGGTTGTGGTAAATCTACTACACTTCGTATGATAGCCGGTCTTGAAGAAATTTCATCTGGCGAACTTTATATCGATGGTGTTAAGGTTAACGACGTTCAACCTAAAGATAGAGATATTGCAATGGTTTTCCAAAACTACGCGCTTTATCCTCATATGACGGTTTACGATAATATGGCTTTCGGTCTTAAACTTCGTAAAATGCCAAGAGTTGAAATTGATGCAAGAGTTAAAGAGGCTGCTCGTATTTTAGGTCTTGAAACTTATCTTCAAAGAAAACCAAAGGCTTTATCAGGTGGTCAAAGACAAAGGGTTGCACTTGGTCGTGCAATCGTTCGTGAGCCAAAAGTATTCCTTTTAGATGAACCATTATCAAACCTTGATGCTAAACTTCGTGCTCAAATGAGAACGGAAATTACTAAATTACACCACCGTCTTGCAACTACTTTCATTTACGTTACACACGACCAAGTAGAAGCAATGACAATGGGTACTAGAATCGTTGTTATGAAAGACGGCTTTATTCAACAAGTTGACGAGCCACAAAAACTCTACGATTATCCAGCAAACATATTCGTAGCAGGTTTCATAGGCACTCCTCAAATGAACTTCTTTGACGCTAAATTAACAGGCACTAAGACTAAAACTTATATTGAATTCGAAGGCAATAAAATTTTATGTCCAAAGGCTGTTGCAAGCAAAATTAAGAATATTGAAGAGTATCTTAATACTGATAAACCTCTTGTATTTGGTGTTCGTCCAGAAGATTTCCATGATGATGAAGCGTTTGTAAGCAACTCACCTGACACTTTAATTGACGTTAAGATTGAAGTTGTTGAAAAACTTGGTGCTGAAACGTTATTGTATTGTACTTTTGATAAGGGTATTGAAGGCGAAGAAGGTCAAATAAAGAGTATCGTTGACTCTGCTACTCAACTTATCGCTAAGGTTGATTCAAGAACTACTACTAAGGTTGACCAAATTATTAAATTAGGTATTGACGTACTTCATGCTCATCTTTTCGATAAAGAAACCGAACTTGCTATTATTGAAGGTGAAGGTACTCCTGCTTACGTTCCTACAATGGAAATTGAAAGACTTAAAAAGATTGCTGAAGAAGAAGCAAGAATTGCTGCTGAAAAGGCTGGCGTAGCAAATCCACAAGCAGAAGTTGAAGAAACTGAAGATGCTGAATAAGAATAATTAATATAAAAATTAGGCTATTAGATTTTTGAAATGCACCCCAAAAGTTAGACACTTTTAGGAGGTGCATTTTTTATGGCAAAAAAAGGACAAGTATTTAAAAAATACTCGCCAGAGTTTAAGTTATCTGTTATACTAGATATGCGAGAACACCAATTAGGGTATGT
>JAZSNM010000007.1:0-15141 GCA_045536405.1 Christensenellaceae bacterium | reverse complement strand
AAGACCTTCATCATTCACGCGGCGTTGCTGGGTCAGAGTTGCCTCCATTGCCCAATATTCCCCACTGCTGCCTCCCGTAGGAGTCTGGACCGTTTCTCAGTTCCAATGTGGCCGATCACCCTCTCAGGTCGGCTACCCATCATCGACTTGGTGGGCCGTTACCTCACCAACTATCTAATGGGACGCGAGCCCATCCATATCCGATAAATCTTTCATTTAAAGAAGATGCCTTCTAAAAATAGCATGCGGTATTAGCACAAATTTCTTTGTGTTATTCCCCAGATATGGGCAGGTTGCTCACGCGTTACTCACCCGTCCGCCACTAAGTGTATTGCTACACTTCGTTCGACTTGCATGTGTTAAGCACGCCGCCAGCGTTCGTCCTGAGCCAGAATCAAACCCTTAAGTTTAATTTCTTAAAGCTGAACCGAAGTTCAACTGCTCTAACGATTTAAAATTTTGTTCGTTTTTGCTGACTGTTTTTTTGGTACATATTAATATACTCAATAAATAATTGACAGAAATCTTTTTAATTACAAATCAAAAAATGTCTTGTAACTCAATTCATTTCCTTCTATTCAATTTTTAATCTACTTAATGAAGAACTACAGTTCTTCGAGTGCTGCGCTAATCGACAGCCTATACATAATATCACAATGATATTTGTTTGTCAACTATTTTTTATCACTTTTTTTAAAAAAATTTTAATAATTTTTTTAGATAAAATCAAGCATTTTTAACGTGCTTTTTTCGTGACGCTTGCGATATTATTTTTAGCCATCAATCAGTGATGCTTGTATATTAAACTACATTTTATAAAATTTGTCAAACATTTTTTTAATATTTTTTAGAAAAATTTTTGCCATACAATATATTGTGTGTTTTGTGTGTGTTTTTTTAAATTTTACACTATGCAAGTTTTTTTATATGCGTTTTTTAATTGTTTTTTGACTTTTATGTCTAAAATATTTTATTTTTTATCTTATAAATAAAGCCAAATGCAAAACGTAACGCATTTGACTTTATTATTATATTATATATTATATATAGAAAAGCAAATTTAAAAATCTGCTTTTTCAATAACTCCACCACCTATACAATATTCGCCGTTATAAAATACTGCGTATTGACCTTCGGTTATTGCTCTTTGCTTTTCATTAAACTCTACGTAAATATCATTTTCACGAATATTTACTAAAACTTTTTGCTCTTGTTGACGATATCTAAACTTAGCAGTACACTCAAAAGTATTTCCGTTTGGTTTGCCCGGCATAAAATTACAACTGTTCATAAACAAACCTTTGCTATATAATTTATCTTCATTGCCGTGCGATACGTATAAAACGTTATTTTTTAAATCTTTCTCAATAACAAACCATCTTCCGTCATCGCCCGCTTGACCCCCGATATCTAATCCACGCCTTTGCCCGATAGTATAATACATTAAACCGTAGTGTTTACCCAAAACTCTACCGTCGTAAGTTTTTATTAAACCTTCTTTTGCTGGAATATATTCCATAAGAAATTTCCTAAAATTTCTTTCGCCTATAAAGCAAATGCCCGTTGAATCCTTTTTCTCGGCTGTCGCAAGTCCGTTTTGCTCGGCTATTTTTCTAACTTCGCCCTTTTCTAAATTACTTAACGGAAATAGCACGTTGTTTAATTGTTCTTGAGATAATTGATTTAAAAAATACGTTTGGTCTTTATTTTGGTCTTTCGCTTTTAATAAATAATGAATATCCCCTTCGTGCCTTACTCCAGCATAATGTCCCGTTGCTATATAATCCGCCCCTAAATTTTTGGCATATTCTTTAAAAGGTCCAAACTTAATTTCTCTATTGCATAAAACGTCGGGGTTTGGCGTTCTACCGCACCTATATTCATCTAAAAAATAAGAAAATACTCTATCTAGGTATTCTTTTGCGAAATTTACCGTATAGTAAGGAATATTTAATAGGTTACAAACTCTTCTAACGTCAGAATAATCAGTTTCAGCGGTGCATACGCCGTTTTCATCATCTTCTTCCCAATTTTTCATAAACAAGCCTATAACGTTATAACCTTGCTCTTTTAATAATAGCGCGGTTACCGAACTGTCTACCCCGCCACTCATTCCTACTACTACTGTTTTTTTATCCATAATCTCAATTTATGCTAAAAGTTTATACGGCTTTACTAATTATTTTCTCACTCTCACTTTTAGTAAACAAAAATAATTTACTGCACTCAATATAAACTTTATTAGCAATTACTATTTCTTTTTTATTTTTTTGCGTGATTTTTTTATAAATTTTTTTTAACGTTTTCATAGGGGTTTCTCCTTATACCCCTATTATATTTAATATAATATGCCAACTATGTGTCATATTTTAAAATTTTTTGTAAATTTTTATTTTTCTTTATAATAAAGTCTACAATGGCAATATCCCTCAAAATTAGGGTCGGCAATTTGGTCACGAAACTCTTTGCACATACAATAATTATCTTCGACTTTATCTACTCTACAAGGACAATATCCGTCCTTTTTTTTAACTGCGTTTCTTAAAGCGTTAGTAATTTTTTCATCTTTATTAAAAATTATTCTCATAATTACCTCACATAAATATTATGCCTATTACGGCGGAAATTATTATTAAAAGTATCGCGGGCATATTCTTTTTACGTAGTTTTTTATAAATTAGACAACCCACAAAAAGCACGGCGGTAACTATTAAATTCATAACCGAAATTTCAAATGGTAATGAAAAATCGCCCATAGTTACCCAAATGCTTTTAATTATAATCGATATACCCGTATACGCTATTAGTCCTACAACGAAAGGTTCTACGCCGTTTAAAAAACCTTTAACGTATTTATTGTTTTTGAAATTTTTCAAAACGACGCAAATAAGCAAAATTATTAAAAACGCGGGCAAAATAACGCCTAACGTAGCAAGCACGCCACCTAAAAAACCCGCTTGGTCACAACCTATAAACGTGGCTATATTTACAGCGAAAGGTCCTGGCGTTGACTCTGAAATGCCAATGAAATCTAAAAGCGTTTTTTCATCCATTAAGTTACGCGTTTGAACTTCGGTTTTTATTAGCGGAATTGTTCCATATCCGCCACCGAAAGAAAACAAACCTATTTTAAAAAAGGTTAAAAACAAATCAAGAAGGCTCATTATTATCTTCCTCCTTGTTTTCTTTTACCTTGTCGCTCGATTTAAAGCAAGTAGTCGTAACGCCGATAATTCCACCTAAAAGTATAACGTATATTGCAGAGAAGGTAAGTGAAAAAAGATCTAAAACGAGCATAGTCGTAATAGTTACGAAGAAACACACTTGACTTAAAACTGTTTTAGGAATTTTTTTATACATTTTAATTCCCGCATTTAAAATCAATACGCCCACGCCACATTTAATACCATTGAACGCCTTTTTAACAAGTTCAAATTTCATAAACTCGTCAAAAAATAGCGAGATTATAAATATTATTAAAAACGAAGGCAACACGACGCCTAAGGTTGCAAAAATACTGCCTAAAATTCCCGCTCTTTTATAGCCTATATACGTTGCTCCGTTTACTGCCAAAGGACCTGGTGTAGATTCCGATAACGCTATCATTTCCACTAATTCGGGTTGAGTGATATATCCTTTTTTTGAGCAAAATTCTTCTTCAAAAACGGAAATCATAGCATAACCGCCACCAAAGGTCACTAACCCTATTTTAAAAAATTGTAAAAATAATTTAATTAGTTTAACAAACTTATTCATATTTTAATTTTGTTTTTTAAAACTATCCTTCATTGAAACTATTTGAGATAAAACAAGTTCTCCGTTTTTAGTCACTTTTTTATAATAACCTTTTCTCAAAATTTGGAAAGGCGTATCTTCCTTGCAAGATAAAATATACGGCTCGGCGTAACCTTTATAAACGTGTACGCTATCGTAATTCATTCTTTCAGAAAAATCTTGACCTATAAACTCGGCATCTTTAAGTAAATAGTCGTACTTTCTTATTTCACAAGGAACACAGTCGTTAGCATTTACAAAATGTATGGTTCCCTTACACTTAATTCCACTAGTGTCAGCACCCGAACGACTTTCAGGAATATAACTACATAAAACTTCTTTAACTTTGCCGTTTTCGTCTAAAATATAATCGTCACATTTAATAATATAAGCATTTTTTAAACGAACGTAACCGTCTTTTTTAAGCCTAAAATATTTAGGTGGTGGACAAGTTGAAAAATCTTCCCTTTCAATATATAGATTTTTAGAAAAAGTAATTTTTCTCGTTCCAAGTTCCACTTTATTAGGGTTTATATCAAATTCTAAAATTTCACTTTCTTTTTCATAATTAGTAATCGTTACTTTAATAGCGTCTTCAACAGCCATAGCCCTTTCAGCGTTTTGATTGAGATAATCTCTTGTGAAATGTTCAAAGTAACTAATTTCTATTTCGCTATTTGCCTTAGCAACGCCTATTTCTTCACAAAAGTTTTTTAACGCCTCAGCCGGAATACCTCTTGCTCTTAAACCTGTTAACGTTGGCATACGAGGGTCGTCCCACCCTTCAACAGCGCCGTCTTCTACAAGTTTTTTAAGATATCTTTTACTCATTACGGTATTCGTAATATTAAGCCTTGCAAATTCTATTTGACGTGGCTTATGACTAACTCCCGTATTTTCTATTACCCAATTATATAAAGGTCTATGGTCTTCAAATTCTAAGGTGCAAATAGAGTGAGTAATGCCTTGTTGACTATCACAAAGTGGGTGAGCAAAATCGTACATAGGATATATGCACCATTTATCGCCCGTTCTATGATGAGTAGCGTGTAAAACCCTATAAATTACGGGGTCACGCATATTTATGTTAGGCGAAGCCATATCGATTTTTGCTCTTAAAACCTTTTCGCCGTCAGCGAAAACACCTTCTTTCATTTGAGTGAAAAGCGTTAAGTTTTCTTCAATGCTTCTATCTCTATAAGGACTATTCGTACCTGGCTCGGTTAACGTGCCCCTTGTGTTTTTAATTTGCTCGGCAGAAAGGTCGTCAACGTATGCCTTACCGTCTTTTATGAGTTTTACGGCAAGCGAATAAATAACGTCAAAATAATCTGACGCGTAGTGCATTTCAAACCACTCAAACCCAAGCCACTCAATATCTTTTTTAATAGCCTCGACAAACTCGGTTTTCTCTTTTGAAGGATTTGTATCGTCTAAAAACAAATTACAAACGCCGTTATATTTTTTTGCCGTACCAAAATTTAAGCATAAACTTTTTGCGTGGCCTATATGCAAATAACCGTTAGGTTCAGGTGGAAACCTTGTGTGCACACTTTTTACCACTCCTTTTTCAAGTTCGTCATTGATAATTTCTTCAATAAAGTTTTTTGCTTCCATATTAACTCCTAATCCTTTATAATACTAATTATTTTATCACAAAAATTGCTAATTGTAAAACCATTTTATAATATTGAAATATATAAATATACTTTATTAATAGTATATAATATATAAAAGACTAAATTTTACTTGACAATATGCAAAATATTTAATAAAATTTACAATATTAAACAAGTTTTAGAGGTGAATTATGGATAACAAATCAGTGACTATGGAAAAAATTGTTAACCTTTGCAAACTACGTGGTTTTATTTTTCCTGGTAGCGAAATTTATGGTGGTCTTGCAAATACTTGGGATTACGGCCCACTTGGTGTTGAACTTAAAAACAACGTAAAAAAGGCCTGGTGGAAAAAGTTTATTCAAGAAAACAAATATAACGTTGGTTTAGACGCTGCAATTTTAATGAATCCACAAACTTGGGTTGCTTCTGGCCACTTGGCTGGCTTTTCCGACCCTTTAATGGATTGTAAAGAATGCCACGAAAGGTTCCGTGCTGATAAACTTATTGAAGATTATATTAAAGAAAATAACGTTACGTTATCTAAGCCTATAGATGCTTTTACACATCAAGAAATGAAGGCTTTCGTTGATGAAAATAATATTCCTTGTCCTACTTGTGGCAAGCATAATTTTACTGATATTAGGCAATTCAATTTAATGTTTAAAACTTTCCAAGGTGTTACGGAAGATAGTAAAAATACAATTTATCTCCGCCCAGAAACAGCGCAAGGTATATTTACTAACTTTGTAAACGTTCAACGTACAACGAGAAAAAAAGTGCCTTTTGGTATAGGTCAAATAGGTAAATCTTTTAGAAATGAAATTACTCCTGGTAACTTTATTTTTAGAGTTAGAGAGTTTGAACAAATGGAACTTGAGTTTTTCTGCAAGCCTGGCACTGATTTAGAGTGGTTTGATTATTGGCGTAGTTTTTGTCATAATTGGCTTTTACAAATAGGCTTAAAAGATGAAAAAATTAGACTTCGTGACCACTCTCCAGAGGAATTATGTTTCTACTCTAAAGCAACTACCGACTTTGAGTTCTTATTCCCATTTGGCTGGGGCGAACTTTGGGGTGTTGCCGATAGAACGGATTACGACCTTAATCAACATAAAGACGTTTCTGGTAAAGATTTATCGTACTTTGACGCTGAAACTAATGAAAAATATATTCCTTACGTTATTGAGCCGTCACTTGGCGTTGAAAGATGCGTTTTAGCCGTACTTTGTAACGCATATGATGAAGAAGTAGTTGGCGAAAACGATACAAGAGTAGTAATGCACTTACACCCAGCGTTAGCACCGTTTAAAGCAGCAGTTTTACCACTTTCTAAAAAACTTTCGGAAAAAGCAAGCGCTATTATGGAAAACCTTAGCAAGTATTTCCCTGTTGATTTTGACGAGGCTGGCTCAATCGGTAAAAGATACCGCCGTCAAGATGAAATAGGCACGCCTTTCTGTATTACTTACGATTTTGATAGCGAAGTAGACGGTTGCGTTACAGTTCGTGATAGAGATACTATGGAGCAAGTTAGAATTCCTATTGACTCTTTAAAACAATATATTGAAGAAAAAATAGCATTTTAATTAAAAATAAAACCGCAACGAAAAATTTTCGTTGCGGTTTTTAATTTCTCTTTACTTAAATATTTATTATTCTATTTGTTTGTAATTTTATCTTCGTATACAGGACTACTTGTTAAATTTACGCCTAATTTTCTTAATAACTTACTATCAATATGCGGTAAAACTATTGACGAGTGAACTTCGGCGTTTCTCAATTTTGGCAATTGTTTGATTGCAAGTTTAGCACTTTCGTTTGTAGAAGTACTTGAAGATAACGCAATCAACATTTCATCAATATGTAGCCTTGGCGTTTTACTCTCTAAATAATTTATTTTTAATTCCGTTATAGGAACGATACTTTCTGGCTGTAACAAGTTTTCTTCATCGGGAATATTCGCTAAATATTTTAAAGCGTTTATAAGCATAGCGCTTTGACTTTCAAACAATTCCGTGGTTTTGCCCGATATTATCTTTCCGTCACTTAACTCAATCGCCGTACAAGGCACTCCCGTTGATTGTTGCTTTTCTAAGCAAGCAGTATAAACTTTTCTATCTTCAATAGTTATGCCCAAACTATTCATTAAAAGTAAAATCTTATCCGACTCTAAACTTTCTAAATTGTTTCTTCTTTCATTTTCAAGCGCTTTAAAATAACGCCTTATTATCTCTTGCTTTGATGCTTCTTGACATACTTTATCGTCACTTATAGCAAAGCCTACCATATTTACACCCATATCGGTTGGTGATTTATACGGCGAACGCCCCATAAGTTTTTCAAAAAGCGTATTTAAAACGGGAAAAACTTCTATATCTCTATTATAATTTACAGTAGTTTCACCGTAACTTGCTAAATGCCAAGGGTCTATCATATTAACGTCGTTTAAATCGGCTGTTGCCGATTCGTAAGCAAGGTTTACGGGGTGCTTTAACGGCAAATTCCAAATAGGAAAAGTTTCATATTTTGCATAACCGCATTTTATTCCCCTTTTATAATCGTGATATAATTGCGATAAACAAGTTGCCATTTTTCCGCTACCTGGTCCCGGCGCAGTTACAACCACTAAATTTCTTGTGGTTTCAATGTATTCGTTTTTACCAAAACCATCGTCACTAACAACGTATTGAACGTTCGTAGGGTATCCGTTTATATGATAGTGGCGATATACTTTTAGTCCCATTTTTTCTAATCGCTTTTTAAACGCCGTTGCCATTTCGTTAGAATCTTCAAACTTAGAAAGAACGACACTTCCAACGTATAGTCCGTTTTCTTTAAATAAACCTATTAACCTAATAACGTCTAAATCATACGTTATGCCCAAATCTGCCCTTACTTTATTTTTCTTTATGTCTAACGAGTTTATTACTATTACTATTTCGGCTTTATCTTTTAATGTTGAAAGCATTTTAATTTTATTGTCCGCTTTAAAGCCTGGCAATACCCTTGACGCATGATAATCATCAAAAAGTTTACCGCCCACTTCCAAATAAAGTTTTCCACCAAACTCATTTATACGCTCTAATATTTTTTCAGACTGCATTTTTAAATATCTTTCACTGTCAAACCCGATTTTCATAACCTTTATCCTACAAAATTTTCAATTACTATTCTATTATAACAAATTAGTAATTTATTTTCAATCATAAAACGAAAAAAAGATTTATTTTTATTCTCATATTTATTTGTTAATATTTAATAAAATGTGATATAATACAAAAAGTTAGTGCTTTGCTTGCAAGAAGCAATAACTTTGCCGAATTTCAATCGGGAGTGTAAAAACAAAAGTTTTTACAGCAAAATTTTAATTTTGCAAAGATTTTGCGTTAGCAAAAGATTTAACTTCTTATTGATATAATATCTTCGTGCCCCCTTTTGAAGGGAAAGGAGTAAATATGGGTTGTTCACATGATTGTTCATCTTGTTCTAAAAGTGATTGCAAAGACAGAAAAGATTTTTTAGAAGTACCTAAACCATCAACAAAAATTAAAAAAATTATAGGCGTTGTAAGTGGTAAGGGTGGCGTTGGCAAATCGCTTGTTACTTCTCTTTTAGCAGTTGCAAGTAATAAAAAAGGTTTAAAAACCGCTATTATTGACGCTGATATATTAGGTCCGTCAATTCCTAAGGCTTTTGGGCTTAATGAAAACGATAGGGCTGTTGGCAGTGACGATGGATTATTTCCTGCAATCACTAAAAATGGTGTTAAAATAATGTCAATTAACCTACTTTTAGAGCAAGAAAGTATGCCTGTCGTTTGGCGTGGTCCGGTTGTTTCGGGCGTAGTTAAGCAGTTTTATACTGACGTTCTTTGGAAGGAAAACGATATTATGTTTATTGATATGCCACCTGGTACGGGTGACGTGCCTTTAACGATATATCAAAGTATTCCGCTTGACGGCATAGTAGTAGTAGCCACTCCGCAAGACCTTGTTAAAATGATTGTTTCAAAAGCCGTTAATATGGCGAATATGATGGCTGTTCCTATTTACGGAATAGTTGAAAATATGAGTTATATAGAATGTCCTACTTGTAAAGAAAAAATTTACCTATTCGGTAAAGGCAAGGTTGAAGAAGTTGCAAAAGAATATAATATAGATTACTTGGCAAGTTTACCATTAAACAGCGAAATTACAAAACTTGTTGACGAAGGCAAAATTGAAAGCGCCGATACAAGTTTATTAGATAACGTTATTAGTAAAATTATGGAGGAAAATTAAAATGACTTTAGCAGATTTTAAAAAGGAAAAAGTTATAGCAATGAAAAATCACGATAAAGACGCTGTTGACGCTTTAAACGTGATTATTACTAAAATTATGAATTTAACTATTGAAAAAAGGGCTGTAAATCAAGAAGTTACGGAAGGCGATATCGATAGCATAATTCAAAAAGCGGTAAAAGAACTTACCGAAGAAAAAGAAGGCTTTGAAAGAGCGGGTAGACAAAGCAACGTTGAAAGTTTATCAAAACAAATAGAAGTTGTTAAAAAATATTTACCTAAACTTTTAAGTGAAGAAGAAATAGTTAGCATAATTTCGTCTTTGCAAGATAAATCAATGCCAGCAATAATGAAACACTTTAAAATGAATTATCAAGGTAAGGTTGATATGTCTTTAGTTTCTAAACTTGCTAAAAACGCATAACGTTAAAAACGCATTACCCCAAGGTTTTGCGTTTTTTTATAATAATATATATTAACTTATAATAAAATATAAATATTCTATTGTTATAAAATATTGACAATTTCGAGCATTTTATTATATAATTATTTTATTATATAATTATGAGTATGTAAATAAACTTTACGTGTAACGTCACAAATCTATTTAGGAGAAAGCAATGAAATATTATTTACACAATCAAGACGACGTTTTAAAAACGTTAAATTCTACTAAAGACGGTCTTAGTGAAAGCGAGGCTAATTCAAGGCTTGAAAGAGATGGTAAAAACAAACTTGCAGAAGGCAAAAAAGTAACTGCTCTGCAAAGATTTTTATCACAACTTGCAAACCCAATGATTATAGTTTTACTTATTGCTGCCGCAATCAATTTGGTTACCGTTATAATTGAAAGGACAAAAGGCGGTAACGAATCTTTTGCCGAGTTCTTTATAATCGTAGGCGTAGTATTATTAAATGCCATACTTGGCGTCATACAAGAAGGTAAAGCCGAACAAGCCGTTGAGGCTTTAAAGGAAATGACCGCTTCTACTTGTAAAGTACTTCGTAACGGCAAACTTATGGCTATTAAAAACGAAGATATAGTAGTTGGCGATATAGTAATTTTAGAGGCTGGCGATGCCGTTCCTGCCGATTTAAGAATTTTAGAGTGCGCTTCACTTAAAACGGAAGAGTCTGCTTTAACCGGCGAAAGTTTACCTATAACGAAAACAAGTGACGCATTAGACTTAAACGGTCAAAAAGATATTTCGCTCGGTGATAGAAAAAATATGCTTTATATGGGAAGTAGCGTCGTTTACGGTAGAGCCGTTGCAGTTGTTACCGCCGTTGGCATGCAAACTGAAATGGGTAAAATTGCTAACGTTTTAGCGCAAACAACTAACGAAACAACTCCACTTCAAAAGAAACTCAATTCATTAAGTAAAGTTTTAAGTTTTTTAGTTTTAGGAATTTGCGTATTTATTTTTGCTTTTAAAATTCTTTTAAATTTAAAAATAGGCGTTACTGCCGATTTAATTTTAGATAGTTTCATTTCCGCCGTTTCTCTTGCGGTTGCGGCTATTCCAGAAGGTTTAGCAACGGTTGTTACGATAGTTTTATCTATGGGTATGACTAAAATGGCTAAAAATAAAGCCGTTGTTAAAAAACTTACAGCAGTTGAAACTCTTGGCTGTACGCAAGTAATTTGTTCGGATAAAACGGGGACTTTAACGCAAAATAAAATGACCGTTGTTAAAGACTACACGTCTGACGTTAATTTACTTGCAACTTCTATGACGCTATGCTGTGACGCCGTTTTAGATAAAGACCTTTTACAAGCAAAAGGCGAGCCTACTGAGTGTGCGCTTGTAAACTATGCTTATACTAAGGGCGTTAATAAAAATGATGCCGAAGCATTATATCCAAGAGTTAGCGAAGCACCGTTTGATAGTATGCGTAAAATGATGTCTACCCTTCACTCAGTTGATGGAAAGGTTATTCAATATACAAAGGGTGCACCTGATGAAGTTTTAAAAGTTTGTACTCACTATATTGAAAATGGCAAAGTTTTAAAACTTACTGATAAAAAGCGTGAGGAAATTTTACAATTTAACAAAGAAATGGCTGACAACGCACTTCGTGTGCTTGCTTCGGCAATGAAGTATTATGACGCTTGTCCTACCTTTAACGAGCCTAATGAAATTGAAAACGAACTTACGTTTATAGGCTTAACGGGTATGATTGACCCTATTAGACCAGAAGTTAAACTTGCCGTTAGCGAGTGTAAGAACGCTGGTATTAGAACGGTTATGATAACGGGCGACCATAAAGATACCGCTATTGCTATTGCTAAAGAATTAGGTATTATTGAAGATGCTTCAATGGCTATGACGGGTGCTGATATTGACGAACTTAACGATGAAGAATTTAAAGAGAAATTAAAAGTAGTTTCAGTTTTTGCTCGTGTTCAACCAGAACATAAAGTTAGAATTGTTAACTGCTTTAAAGAAATGAATTACATAACAGCCATGACGGGCGACGGCGTAAACGATGCTCCAAGTATTAAAAGCGCCGATATAAACATTAATATGGGTATTACGGGTACTGACGTTACTAAAAGCGCCGCAGATATGGTTTTACAAGACGATAACTTTGCTACGATAGTTTCCGCTGTTGGCGAAGGTAGAAGAATATATGAAAATATTCGTAAATCAATACAATTCTTACTTTCAAGTAACCTTGCCGAAGTAGTTGCTATGTTTATTTCTACGGTTATGGGCTTTACGCTTTTAAAACCTATGCACTTACTTTGGATAAACTTAATCACCGACACCTTCCCTGCACTTGCTCTCGGTATGGAAGACGGCGAAACAGACCTTATGGATAGAGAGCCACGTAAACCTAATGAAAGTATTTTTGCCGGCGGTATAGGTATAAACGTAGTTATTCAAGGTATATTCGTTGGTTTATTAACGTTATTTGCCTTTATTTTAGGTCACTGCTTTGAACTTTATAGTCAAACGGGTGTTTGGAAATGGGAATTTACGTTTGAAGGTGGTTTTAGTAACGACGGTATGACAATGGCGTTCTTAACCCTTTCTATGACTGAAATGTTCCACGCATTTAACGCAAGGTCGATAAATCACTCTTTATTTAGTGTTAAAAAACAAAATAAATTCTTATGGGGCGCATTTATTATTTCCTTCTTATTAACAACTGCGGTTATTTATATTCCTGGAATTAACTCTATGTTTGAATTTGCTCCTATTTCATTTATAGAATATTGTATTTCAATTGCTATTGCATTTACAATTATTCCTTTCACAGAACTTTCTAAACTTATTGCTAATCGCAAGCATAGAAAAAAATAATTTAACGTATAACGTTTTTTAAGGAACTTTTCTAAGTAAAAAATAAATATCCACCAGCTCATGAAATGCACCCCAAAAGTTAAACACTTTTTGGAGGTGCATTTTTTATTACAAAAAAGGGCTAGTCGCCCTTTTTTACGTTTTTTATAAAAATGTGTTTTTCGCCTACACTTTCTGTTAAGTCTCGAATATAAAAAATTTTGATTTTTTGTCCTTTAATCAAACTATAACTTATCTTTTCGTAATTTTCGCATCTACTTTTTTCTACTAATACGGAAATTTCTTCATCTAAATTATTAAATACGGCGATTTTAATTTTATCATAATTTATTTCGCCGTAAACAAAATATTCAAATGAAATAGTAACGTCCTCATTTGCTAAAATCGTAAGCGTAGACGAAGTATTATTAGCCACGTTTGTCGACCTATATACACCATTACTTTCAATAAACGGATAAACGTTATCGTTGATAATTTCAAAAGAAGAAGTGTTTACGTCTTCCCACTTAACATATAAATTTACGTTTATATCACTATAAAAAGGTAATTGCACTTCATCTCCGCTAAAAGAAGAATTGGTATAAAAGCCTAAAAATTTTCTATTTAATTTGGCGCTTTCGATTTTAGGAAATTCCGTCAAAACGCCTTGATTTTCAATAACGTAATTTTCACCGAAATTATTTCCACCTATTGAAGTGAATTCATCACCTATAAACGTAAAAACAATTTTACAATTTGTTTCACTATTGTTACTATCAATATTTTCTTTAGTGCAAGAAGTATTAAAAACGATAAATATTGAAAGAAATAAAAAAAGTAAAATATTTTTATTCCTTCTCATACGGCTATTTACCCGCCGTATCGATACTTTTAGCAAAGACAAAAAATCTTTGATATAAAAATTCCGTTGTAAAATTAATTAACATATTTAACACCGTTACTAAATACTCGTTCCAGCCGTTACTTGTTAAAACGTCGACTAATACGGTTGAAAGTGGTGTAAATACTACGTAAAATAATGCAACTTTAACCATTGCAATAGGAACGTTATTTGCCGATTTAAAAGTAAATTTTCTATTGAAAGTAAAATTCCAAATAACCGATAAACTTAATGAAATTAAATAACTAAGCCAGTATTCAAGTTTAAAAATCTCGTTCAATATAGTAAATGAAACAATTTGAATAATGCCAGCACTAATAGAAAATAATAAGAACTTTAAACCTCTAATTATTTCCGTTTTCTTTTGTGTATTCGCCATAACCGACTTTCCTTTTTTATAAGAATTTACAATTTTCCATTTTTAAATTCTCTACAATTTCAAAAGAAATTTTTGCACTCTCGTTATCAAGATTTCTTTTAAATAGACAATTTTTAAGCGTTACGTTTTTAACTTGATGCCCGTTTTCATCTATGCCGTCAATTTGTACGGCAGGACAATTATAAGTCACCCCATGCAAGTTGTCGGCAGTTCCTAATAAAATAATATTTTCAAAGTAGAAGTTTTCTAAATAAGGAATTTCGCCACTTCCCTCACCATCATCGTTACAAGGATATTTTGCGGTAATCAATATCGATGATACCGTGCAATCATAAACAAATAAATTTTTTACGTATCCACCGCGCTTTTTAGTGACTTTAACTCTTATGCCTGATACTATTTTAGCAATATCAGAATCCCAAATATAAACGCCGTCAACACCGCCACTCATTTCGCTACCAATAGCAACTGAATGCCCATATGCAACCCTAATATCAAATATTTTTATATTTTTGGTTGGCCTATTTATAATATTACCCTCAGGATTTTTACCCGACTTAATTGCTATACAATCATCTCCCGTATCAAAAAAGCAATCAAATACAGTACAGTTCGTTGAAGAGTCTGGATTCCAGCCGTCGCCGTTAGATATTCCTTTTGAGTTTATTGAACATCTATTAGTTATAATACTGTCACTATATATAAAATGAATATTCCACGCTGGTCCGTTATAGAAATTTATATTACTTAAAACTACGTTTTGGCAGTTACTCATATTTACTAACCTGCCCCTTGCTCTTCCTGGAATCGTTACCGGCGTTTCGCATTCCTTTAACTTCTCGCCTAAACTTTCCATATAGTCTTTTAGTAATACCTTTTCTCTTTCTATTATACT
>JAZSNM010000062.1:0-22181 GCA_045536405.1 Christensenellaceae bacterium | reverse complement strand
AAGATTTCATATTATAGCTGTACCTACGCCGGTGAATACTGACCATACTCCAGACTTAGCGCCCGTTATCGGTGCTTCAAAAATTGTAGGAAGAAATCTCACAAAAGGCTCGTACGTTGTTTTTGAATCTACCGTATATCCTGGTTGTACTGAAGACGTATGTATTCCAATATTAGAAAGAGAATCGGGCTTAAAGTGTGGTGTTGATTTTAAGGTTGGTTACTCTCCTGAGAGAATTAATCCAGGGGATAAGGTTCATAGGCTTGAAAATATTACTAAAATAGTTTCTGGTTGTGACGAAGATGCCTTGCAAACCATCAAGGCAGTCTATGATATAGTAATTGAGGTTGGAACTTATCCCGTTAGCAATATTAGAACAGCGGAAGCAGTCAAGGTTGTTGAAAATAGTCAAAGAGATATTAATATTGCATTTATGAACGAGCTTGCTATGGTTTTTGATAAGATGGATATTGATACAAATGAAGTTGTTGACGGAATGAATACAAAGTGGAATGCTCTTGGTTTTCGACCAGGGCTTGTTGGTGGACATTGTATCGGTGTTGACCCGTATTATTTTACATATCAAGCAGAAAAACTTGGTTATCATAGTCAAATTATTCTTAACGGTAGAATGGTTAATGATAATATGGGTAAATTTGTGGCAGATGCCGCTATCAAGAACATGATTGCTGTTGGACAAGCTCCTAAAAAATCTAAAGTAGTTATACTTGGATTAACTTTTAAGGAGAATTGTCCAGATACGCGTAATTCAAAAGTGGAAGATATAGTAAAGCGTCTTAATGAATATGAAATAAATCCTATTGTAGTAGACCCATGGGCAAATGAAAGTGAAGCGATTAATGAATACGGCATAATTCTTACAAAGTTAGAAGATGTTAAAGATGCTGATTGCGTAATCGTTGCAGTTGCTCACAATGAGTTCAAGGCAATGTCTTTGAACGACATTAAAGCTTTATTTAAAAAATGCGATGATAGTGAAAAAGTTTTGCTTGATATTAAAGGAATTTATAAAATAAAAGACCTTAAAGATAGTGGAATGAATTATTGGAGATTATAATTTAATGAAAAAAATAAGTATAATCGGTCATTTTGCAAATCACTTAAAAAGCCTAGACGGGCAAACAATAAAAACAAAAAACGTAGCAAATGAATTTATAAAAAGATATAATAGCGAAGGGGTTGCTTGTTTTGACACCCACGGAAGTATAAAAACGTTAATAAAAGCACCTTTATATACTTTTAAAGCGTTGCGTACTGCCAAAAATGTTTTTATTATGCCAGCCCATAACGGGTTACGTATTTTTGGTCGGTTATTACCTTTTATGAAAAAGTTTTTTAAAGGAAGAAAAATTTTTTACATCGTAATTGGTGGTTGGTTGCCACGAAAATTAAAAAATGAGCGTTCATTAAAAAGGGCTCTCAAGAAGTTTGATGGAGTGTTTGTTGAAACAAACACTATGAAAGCTGAGCTAGAAAAACAAGGGTTTACAAATATTAGTGTTGTTCCTAACTTTAAAGAATTAAATTGTAGTTCAGAAAAGTTGTTATATTGTGAAGATGCTCCATTTAAATTATGTACTTTTTCAAGAGTTATAAAAGAAAAAGGCATAGAAACAGCAGTTGATGCGGTGTGTCAAGTAAATAAAAAATTAGGATATCAAGCATACTCGTTAGATATTTATGGACAAGTGGACCCACAGCAAACGGAATGGTTTGATAATTTGTCGAATAAATTTAATGATAACGTAAGATACTGTGGTAGTGTTGATGCCGAAAAAAGTGTGCAGGTGTTAAGAGATTATTTTGCATTGCTTTTTCCAACACACTTTTTTACAGAGGGTATCCCGGGGACTATAATTGATGCTTATTCGGCAGGCGTGCCTGTTATAAGTGCAAAGTGGGAAAGTTTTACTGACGTTGTTGAAGATGGCGTTACAGGTATTGGTTATGAATTTGACAATCAAAAAGATTTAGAAGATAAACTAATATATGTCGCTAATAATCCTTCTATATTAAACGCAATGAAAAAAAATTGCTTGCAAAATTATAAATTATTTACTCCAGATGTCGCAATGGAGACAATTATTAATAAGTTGGCTTAAGTTTATAGGTAATATTATGTGGACTTTATTAATGGTTTTGAAAAAGCAAATAGTTAATTATTAGAAAATTGCTATTGATTGTACTGAGATAATAGTTCAATTAATACTTATGATAAAGGAAATGGTATCAAGGAGTACGTTATGAAAATAATTCAAGTTATGCCTGTTTTTGGTATGGGAGGAGCTGAGATAATGTGTGAAAACCTTGTGTACGAGTTGAAAAAACTTGGGCATGAGGTTATAGTTTTAAGTTTGTATAGCGAAAAAACACCTATAACTGAAAGGTTGGAAGAATCATGTATTGATATCCGTTATTTAGGCAAAAAGGATGGATTTGATTTTTCAATGTTCAAAAAGTTAAAAAATATTTTTAAACAAGAAAAACCTGACGTAATACATACACATATTTACGTTGCAAAGTACGTTTTCCCTGTTGCGTCTAAAATGAAGATAAGAGTTGTTCATACCGTGCACAACGTAGCAAGGCATGAGGCGGGTAAAATATCAAGAATATACAATAAGTTTTTCTTTAAGCATCGTGAAGTTATTCCCGTTGCATTGAGTTCTATCGTTCAAGGCACTATTGCTAAAGAATACAAAATAAAATCTTCAAGAATCCCAGTGATTTTTAATGGGATTAATTTGAATAAGTGTAAAGTAAAAAACAGCTACAATTATGAAAAAGATTTCAAAATTGTTCATGTTGGACGTTTTTTTGAACAAAAGAATCATATTGGACTAGTTGAGGCTTTTAAATTGTTTCATGACAAATATTCAAATACTAAACTTTGGCTTATAGGCGAAGGAGAAAAAAAGCCGGAAATAGAAAGTTATGTAAAAGAAAGTAATATGGAAGATTGTGTGGTTTTTTGGGGGTCTCAAAATGAAGTACATTCCTTTTTAAATGATGCAGATATGTTTACTCTTCCATCAAATTATGAAGGAATACCAATGACCCTTATTGAAGCTATGGGAACAGGACTTCCTATAGTAGCTACTGCAGTAGGTGGAGTTCCAAATATGTTAGACGAAAACAGTGCTCAGCTTGTGGAGGTAGACGTAAAGGCTATTTGTGAAGCTTTTGAAAAGTATTATTTAAGTGAAGATTTAAGAAAATTGCATGGCGAAAATGCTCTTAAAATGTCTAAGCGATTTTCAGCAGAAGAAATGGCTAAAAGATATTTGGAATTATATTAGTTACGGGAGGCTCGATATTGAACATAATATTTAGTATAGTTTTCTTAATATTCATATTTTATTATGGATTTAAGGATATGAAAAAAAGTATTTTAATTTATGTTATTGGAAACTTTATTGCTCCCGTTATTCGAGTGGGGGGGATAGAATTAAGTTTTAATTTATGGTGTTTCCCTATTATATTTTTTATTTATCTATTTAATAGACGCAACATAATATTAAAAAAGGGAGCTTTAAATTTAATACCATATTTTTTTATATATTTAATTTTAGCCATGATAACCTCAGTTATATATGGGGGAAGTATTTCGTTGGCAACTATATATGCGACGATTAGATTTATTCTCACAATTAATTTTGTATTAGATGCATGGGAAGGAGAACTGATTGCTTTTGTTGACAAAACCTTAACGGTTGTTTTATTTTTGAATTTTATTTGCAGTGTTCTACAAATGACAAGTATTGCTCCTGTAGAGTTCTTCTATAATTTGTATTATAAAAAATCTTTTACTCCATTGCAAACTCAAATGGATTTAGGTTATTTTAATCGTGCATATGGAACAACTGGCTCACCTGTGCTTTTAGGTGGTATAGTGGCATTAGCGTATGCTTTTTATTTTAGTATCTTTGTTAGTGGGGAAAACAAAGTAAAAAGTAGTGTTTTTAAAATAATTGAATGTATTATTTGTGGCATATTATCTTTATCTAAAACTGCAATTTTAGCAATACCAATTACTACAGTTTATATCTTGGTTGTAAAAATGTTTACTATGCGAATTAAGGATTTTTTAAAAATAATAGTATTAATATTTATTGGCGTAATAGGACTATTGCTTTTAATGCAGTGGATGCAAAAAGAAAATTATGCAATTATGTGGTATTTGAATTATCTCACAGACCCATTAAAAGCTTTAGAAACTAGGTTTAATAGCGATTCAGGATTTCTTGTAGGTACCATTGAAATTATTAAGAAACATTTATTGTTTGGGGTTGGGGATGCAACGTTTGAAGGAGCATTTATTGGAGATTCTACTTATGTGGTGCTCTTGTATAATGTAGGATTAGTAGGGTTGGTTACTTATTTGCTTCCGTACTGTTTTGAATTATTTAAAGCGATATATTATTTAGACGTATTAAAAAGTTCGTTGATTATAACGCTTCTATTAATAGCCGTTGGAAGTTCTTTGCATGTGGCGTATTGGATAATTCCTTTTGTTGTTATAATATTTGATTATAGTGAAAAAGAATCGAAAAATGAATGCAATATTGAGCAATTGATAAAAAAAGTTGAATAGTGAGTTGTTTTAGTTATTTTTCGTATATAAATATAATATTTGCAGCACACGAAAAACATATTTAAGAATAATGTAAATTAAAAATATAATATGTATTAAGGAGACAATGATGATTTCTGTAATAATCCCTATTTATAATTGTTCTAACACTTTAGTAAGATGTTTGCAAAGTTTAAAAGAACAAACTTATACAGATATAGAAGTTATTATGATAAATGACGGGTCTAAAGATAATAGCGGAGATATTTGCAAGCGCTTTGCAAATATGGACTCTCGTTATATATATATAGAAAAAGAAAATGGAGGAGTATCTTCTGCGAGAAATAAAGGATTGTCGATTGCGAGGGGAGATTATATAACGTTTTGTGATGCTGATGATTGGGCTGATTTTGATATGATTGAGCACTTATATAATCTAATAAAGTCTACAAATTCAGATATTTCAATTTGTTCTCCTTATGTTGATGCAATCGATAAAATTGGGGAAAAACATTCTAATGACAAATTTGTTACATATAATGCACAAGACGCAATTATAGAAATTCACAAAGGACAACAGTTCGCGGGGCATCCTTGGGGAAAACTATTTGCTAAAAATATTTGTGATGGACTATTTTTTAATGAAGATATCACAATATTTGAAGATATGGTTTTTGTGTGTGAGGCTGTTACTCGAAGCAATAAAGTCGTGTTTCAAGATATGTCTAAATATCATTACGTGATGTATGAAAATTCTGCGATAAATAAGTTCAAGGAATCATTTTGGAGTATACAACAAGCGTGTCGAGTAATGGTAAATTTTTTTAAACATTTTTTTCCGAAATCAATTAGTTGGGCAGAAAAAACAGCATTAGTAGGTAACGTTTTGTTGGCAAGAAGATTGAGCGAAAGTCATAAATTGTCACGTGATAAATATAAATCTATCAAAAAAGAAATTTCTCTTTATAATAATAATGAATCTGTTTGTAAGTTGTCTAAACACAATATACTCACAATGAGAATTTTTTTATTTAGTAGGCATTTGTTCAATGCTTATATTTGTATATTGAAATTTCGACGTAAGTTAAAGAAAAAAATTATGTAAAAGGCTATTTAAGCAGGAGGCTATAATTTGGATATAAAAAAAAGCAATTTGAACGTGTCGATAGCTTTAATTTTTCGTTTTATTATGCTTATCGGTTCTATATTGGTAAGGCGATTTCTAATTCAATATATTAGCAATGAAGTTAATGGTTTAGATTCATTATATGCAAGCCTGATAGGATTTTTATCAGTAGCAGAATTAGGCGTGGGGAGTGCGATTACGTTTTGTATGTACAAGCCTATTGTTGACAAAGACGATGCTAAAGTGGCTGCATTATATCAATTATTTACGAAATCATATATAATAATTGGTTTAATAATGTTTATAGTCGGCATAGCTTTAATTCCTCTTTTACCATTGTTAGCAAAAGATTATGTTAATTTAGATGTGGATTTAGGCATAACTTTTTTTATTATGCTACTTTCTATTGTTTTATCCTATGTTTTCAGTGCAAAAACTTCTCTTATAAACGCTTATAAAAACAATTATGTAACGACAGCAATATCATCAATCGGGATGATATTTCAATACGTTCTACAAATTATGGTAATAATTACAACTAGGTCGTTTGTTTTTTATTTGTTGTGTCGTATTGTTGCGATGTTGTTGCAATGGATTTTGACGGAATTATATTCAAATAGAAAACACAAAGATATTCTTGACTATAATAAAGTAAAGGTTGATAAAGAGACTAAAGTGGAAATTTTAAACAAGGTAAAAGCCTTGTTTATGCATAGAGTGGGAGGCGTTCTTGTAAATTCTGCAGATAGTATAATTATTTCCAGTTTTATTGGCGTTGTAGTTTTGGGTAAATATACAAATTATTCTACAATAGCTGTTTCAATGTCGTCAGTAATTGCATTAGTTTTTACACCGCTTACATCAATAATAGGGCATGCTTACGTTGCGGAAAAGGAAAAGACGGAAAAATATTTTCAAAAATTTTATTTTTTAAATTTTGCTTTAGGGATGGTTTTTTTCTTGGGCTACTTTGCGGTGATAAATAACCTTGTGGCAATGTTATTTGGCGAGAATCTTGAGCTGTCGCGATTAGTTTCAATAGTTATTACCGTCAACTATTTTGTGCAGTTTATGCGTCAATCAACGTTATTATTTAGAGATGCAACAGGAACTTTTTATAATGATAGGTGGAAACCGGCTGTAGAAGGCGTTCTAAACGTTATTTTGTCAATACTCTTTGTTCTTGCTCTCTCAAGTATTGGAGGAGATGAGTTGGGTGTTGTTGGGGTTGTTCTTGCCACTATTTTGACTAATTTAGTCATTTGCCACATTGTTGAGCCGTATGTTTTGCACAAACACGCATTTAAAAAATCTGTTAAAAAACATTTAGCAAGAAACTACTTTTATATTTTAATGTTTATTATTGCTTTAATTATAATGAATAGGTTTATGTATAAAAGTGGCAACAATTTGATGGAATTACTAATTAATGGATCTATTTCAATTTTAATTTCAGTAGTAACTTTAGCTGTTGTCTTGATTGTAGATAGGGGAATGATTAGGAAATTAAGATCAAAATTATAACGTCGTTAATACATAATTTTCTTAATTTTAAATTATTACTACAATAAACAACCCTACGTTTAAGTTTAACGTGGGGTTGTTTGCTGTAAAAGGAAGGACAACACTATTAAGTGTAACACGCTGAAAATTATATTTAAAATTAAAAATGAGTTCAGTAAAATACCGAACTCAATTTCATGAGTTTAATTTTTATTTAAATTTTTGGTGTCACATTATTCACTCATATATTTGTTGTGCATAAATTACGATTTCTTTCTTCTTTTTACCTCATGGTAAATTAACGAGCAAAAACAAGCCAATATAAAGCCTACTATGCAGCTTATTACAATAGAACCAAATATTCCTATCGAATTGTCTTCAGTAATAACCGAAGTTGTTGTAAAAGATACAAAAGATGATGTTTCATAAATTTCCTCAATATTTTGAGCGTATTCATTTAAGAAATATAAAATTTTATTATAAATTTCATCTAAATCGTTTTTAAAAGATTCATATTCAAGTTTTTCATCTTGTGATAAATTTGTTGGATAATCTCCGTTTGCAAACTTTATTTTATTATCTAAAGTTTTAATTTCTTTTTCTAGTTTAATTTGTTCTTCCTGTAAGTAGGCAAGTGTGACATAATCTCCTGGCGTGTTTGAGTTTTGAAGGGATTCAGTTTCAATAAGATTTTTAATAATATCAAGTTCAAATTCTACAACAGATTTTTGAGTTAGATATATTTTTTCAAGCTCTTTATTTTCAGGAGCATATCCTTTTACGGTTAAATAAGAAGATAATAACGATATAGAATTCCAACTAAAATAATTTACTATGCTTTGCTTATATTCCATAAGGGTTGACGTGGATGTATCGTCTTTTTGAAGCGTAAGATTTCCATAAGATTCTATCGCCTTGTTATAAGACTCTATAAGGAAATTCTTTTGAGTCTCTAATAATTCTAATTTATTTTCGTACCTAATTTCTGAAGTGTATGCATTTATAAAATCATCGTGACTTGTACTTTGTGCCATTTCAATAATTTTTAAAATAGGGAGAGATGCGATATCAGTTAAAAATTTTTTTGCAAGCTCTCTATTATTAAAATATTTCTGTTTAATGGTAACAGTATAAACAGTTTTAGTATCTTTTGTTGTTTGGGAAATGCTAATATCATTACGTAGGGACATTTCTTCAATATCGATTGATTTGTATTCTTCAAGTTTATTATTTTTAATTATTTGCAAATTGTCCTCAGAAATGAAATCGGTATAAATTAAGTTTGAGCCATCGGGATAAATTGAGCTTTCGCTTTTTGGATATGTTAAAGTAAAAGAAGTTGAATAAGTAGCATTATCTTTACTATAAAAAACACCCAAAAACAAAGTTCCTAAAATAGTTATAACTAGAGTTATAGATATCAATATAATTTTGTGTTTAAAAACTCTTTTTAAAATATCAAAAAGGGTTAATTCTTTCATCTCATTTTCCATATGTTTATTTCCTAATATGTTTTTTTCATTATATATAGTTAACTAATAATTGTCAAGTACTTGAATAAAATTAATTTACAAGAGAAAGGGAAAGGAAAGTAGAACAATTTGCTAAAGCATTAATAAATCTTTACAATAGATTTTTTGTGGGGTATAATTATTTTAATAGTTATTTGAAAGAGAAAACAATATATTATAAGTTAAGGGAAGTATTTTATGGAAAAGATAAAAGCAAGATTTTTAACGCCTATAAGTAACGAAAATGAAAAAGCGTATATTAAAACGGAAGGGTATTCATTTTTATCGCTCTTTGCATAGGGATTTAAATTGAATAAATTATAAAACTCGTTTTTGAAATAGAGTTTTCTTTTGCCCACGCAAAAACTATTGCATTATTCTAATTTTCTTTATATAATAAAATTACCGATAAATAAGAATTTGTAGAGAAACATTATAAGCAACAATAATAAAAAGAAAATAGAGCCGTGGAGAATTATAGTTTTTGTAATAGCGGTGGCATTTGTCATATTTGTGTGGGTAAAAAACATCGCTGAGATATGTGCTACGATGCCATCAGAGCAAATCGCCCCATCTATTGTTACAACGATTGCCGTTTCATTGTTGAAAGTTGTTGCAATAGCAGGAGCATTTTTGTTAATTAAATGGATTTTTACTAGAATAAAAAAAATAAACAAATTTCAATTTATTGAGGTGTATAATGAAAAAGTCATTTGTTTGTAGTTTAATAAGCCATAATGGAATAGTTGGCGGTGGACTTTGTATTGAAGATAACGCCATAACCTATAAGACAAATAAACTTACTGTGGATAGAAAATTTAGAAATCTCGTACTCTCGCTTAATCAAATACGTGACCTAACGTGGAAATGGATAGTTTTTCCGGTTGCAACGTTTCATATGATAAGCGGTGAAAATTATAAGTTTATAATATTCAATAAAAAACGCTTCAAAAAATACTATGCCGAAGTCAAATAACACTCTAAGAGCGTAAATCAATGAGCCGATTTACACTCTTTTTCTTTACAACAAATTATTTGTATGATATAATTATTTTAATAGTTAATTTGAAAGTGAAAACAATATATTATAAGTATTATAACGTAAGGGAAGTATTTTATGGAAAAGATAAAAGCAAGATTTTTAACGCCTATAAGTAACGAAAATGAAAAAGCGTATATTAAAACGGAAGGGTATTCATTAAAATACGTTACGTTTGATGAAGAAACTACAAAACGCTTATTTGAAGAGGCGTCTTGTTATGAGGTTTGCGATTTTAATATTTATATATTCGCTAATGACGTTGTTGATGAAAAAACAAAACAAATACGAACTTACGGCACGGAAGTTCCAAAATTAACGAGTATTTCTTCGCCTATGTACAGCACTGACGAGTTGCCTTTGGCTGATATGTTAATTATAGACGGTCATTTTGCGGGCGTAGTCGTTAAAGTTGTTCAAGAAGGCGGAAACGGTTGGAGTAATTATCGTAGAGAATATTATCCTATACTTTTTATTGATGGAAAAGTTTTAGGAACTACCGAAGCACATTATTCATATTACGGCGAAGATTACGATAGAGAAATTACGAACAACTATTCTTTACATAAAATAAAATAAAAAATTCAATATATTAGTCGAAAGTTTGTAAAAATTTCGACTAATTTTTTAATACGTAATTTAATTTTAGCGTTAAAAACAATCTTTATTAGCGTGGGTTTAAAATTAAATTATAATTAACATAATAGGTGTGTTATGAGAAGAACTTTTGTTACAAGTATGCCTGATGAGGCGGGAGCGTTTTTAAAAGCAAGCGAGTGTTTTTATAGGCTTCAAATAAATATTATTAGGGTTAGTTATAATAAGGCAATAGACACAAATACTTTATTTATCGAAGTTGAAAGTGATGAAGAAAAACTAAACCTTGCGTATAAAGAACTTGAAAAATTAGGATATATTACTAAAATTGATAGTGATAGCAAAGTAATTTTAGTAGATTTTAAACTTGACGATATGACGGGCGACTTAGTTAAAATGCTAAGTTTAATTTTAAAATATAACATAAATATATCGTATATAAACACTCACGAAATTTCACAAGGCGTACAAAATTATAGAATGGCGTTATTCGTTGAAGACGCATCAAAGTTTTCAGCATTTTATAGCGAGGCGAAAACTCTTTTTCAAATAGATATAATCGACTATGACGAGGGTGAGGTATCTTACGATAATTCTTTATTTTATCGTAATTTTATAGAGCATATAACTAAACTTTTAAATCTAAACGTACAATTAAAAGGAAAACTTGCTGTAAACGTAAATAAGTTAATGCAAATTTTAGATGAAAAGAAAATTTCCCCATCGTACACTTTTGAGATTATAAAAAAGTTTGCCGAGCATTTAGCAAAATATAAAGGCGAAAACTTTATACCAAGAATTAGCGAGTATGAAATAACTAATAATTCAAAAATTATAGTAATAGAGCCACCTTGCGGTAGTAACGCAACTATTATTAAAAGTGGCAACGAGTATTTGTTTGTTGATAGTGGGTTTGCTTGTTATGAAAATGAAATTCTTAAAATTTATAAGAATTTAATAAAAGATTTTGATACCATAAATAAAAAAATAGTAGTAACTCATGCTGACGTTGACCACTCGGGACTACTTCATTTATTTGACGAGATTTACGTTAGTGAAGGTACTAAAAAGTGTTTTGAACTTGAAAGTCAACAAAAAAGGGGGTTTAGAGAACAAAACGCACTTCATTTGCCATACGTAAGAATATGTAAACTTTTAACTTCATATAATCCTCCGTCAATAGATAAACTAAAAGTTATAGCAAAAGAAGAAGAGGGTAGCGAGCCTATTTATAAGGCGGGAAATTTCTCTTTTAACGAATTTAACTTTGAAGTTTATTTAGGTCAAGGCGGACATTTAAGGGGAGAAACTATTTTATTAGATAGAGAGCATAAAATTGTTTTCACGGGCGATATTTACGTAAATTTAAAAGGGTATACCCAAGAACAAGCCGAGTATAATAAATACGCACCTATTTTGATGACTTCTGTCGACTCAAACCCCGTTTTAGCAAAAATGGAAAGGAATTTTTTAATTAAACTTTTAGGTGATGACGACTATCTTGTTTTTAGCGGTCACGGCGAAGCAAAAAAAATTTTAAAAAACCGCGTTTAAGCGCTTGACAATCATTTTTTAGTGTGTTACAATGCTTTTAATTTATTAGAGGCTGTGACGAAGACGGTTATATATTCATTGTCTTAAGAGAGTTAGTGGGTGGTGCAAACTAACGGCAAAATATATGAAAACCTATCACTTCCGAGCCAAAAGGCTGAAAATTATTAACTATTAAGCCTTTTCGTGATTACTGCGTTAACGTATACGGGTTGTTAGACCCTGAGTGGCTTTTTTAAGCAATTTGAGTGGTACCACGGGTATTGTTTTATCAAACTCGTCTCAAAGCATAGTCTTTGTGACGAGTTTTCTTATTATATTAAAACTAAAGGAGTTAAAAGAAATGGACAAAAATACAACTGATTTAAGACTTACAGAAATTAGTGCTCGTATAAAGGAAATGCGTGAAATTTCAGGTTTTTCTATCGAAGAAATTGCAGAGAAAACACAAGTAACCGTAGAACAATATTTGATTTACGAAAGTGGCAAAATTGATATTCCATTTTCTTTTATTCATAAGTGTTCAATAGCGTTTGACGTTGAACTTACTGAACTTTTAGAAGGTAGTTCGGCAAAGTTAACGAATTATACGGTAACGCGAAAGGGTAACGGTCAAAGCACTGCTAAAGAAGAAGGTATAGATATTAAAAACTTAGCGCCAAGGTTTAAAAGTAAACTTGCCGAGCCATATTACGTTAAGTACGAATATTCTTCAAAAGAACAAAATAAGCCTATGCACCTTGCAACACACTCTGGTCAAGAGTTTGACTTTGTGTTAAAGGGTAAACTTAAAGTTCAAGTAGGTAAGCACGTTGAAGTGTTAGAAGAAGGCGATAGCATTTATTACGATAGTTCAACCCCTCACGGAATGATGGCGGTTGACGGACAAGATTGTGAGTTTTTAGCCTTCGTACTTGCCGGTAACGATAGTAAAGAAGAAGTCGTTGCTAAGGCGGTTATGAAGTCAAGAAGTTCAGAAAAACTTATTTGCGAAAAATTCGTTAAATGTGAAGAAGATGAAAATGGCGCATTAAAATCTATTGAATTTAAAAATGAAGAAACTTTCAACTTTGGTTTCGATATCGTTGATAAAATTGCTGATGAATATCCTGATAAACTCGCAATGCTTCACTTAGACGTAAATAAAGTAGAAAGAAAATTTACTTTTAAAGATATGAAAAGGCTATCAAACCAAGCCGTTAACTATTTTAAGTCTTTGGGTATTGAAAGGGGCGACAAGGTAATGCTCGTTTTAAAAAGACATTATCAATTTTGGCCTATTATGGTAGCGTTACATAAACTCGGTGCGGTTGCAATACCTGCAACTAATCAATTAAAACAACACGATTTTGAATATCGTTATAACGCCGCTGGCGTTAAGGCTATCGTTTGTACGAGTGACGGTGACGTTGCTGAAATTGCTGAAAACGCATCAAAAAACTGTCCAACGGTTAAGGTTAAAGTAATAGTTGGTAAACCACGTGAAGGTTGGCACGATTTTAATAGTGAAAGCGTACTCTTTACAAGGAAATACGATAGACCTGTAAACGCTTCTTGCGGTAACGACGTTGCGCTTATGTTTTTCACAAGTGGAACGACGGGTAATCCTAAAATGGCGGCGCATAAGCACACTTACGCATTAGGTCATTTTGTAACTGCTAAATATTGGCATTGTTGTGAAAGAGACGGTTTACACTTAACTATTTCCGATACGGGTTGGGGTAAATCACTTTGGGGTAAATTATACGGTCAATGGTTATGTGAAGGCGCAGTATTCGTTTATGATTTTGATAAATTTGCCGAGGACGATATACTTCCTATGTTCGCTAAATATCAAATAACGACTTTCTGTGCTCCACCTACAATGCTTCGTATGTTAATTCGTGGCGATTTATCTAAGTACGATTTATCTTCAATTCATCATATGACTACTGCTGGCGAGGCGTTAAATCCAGAAGTATTTAAAAAGTTTAAAGAGGCTACGGGCTTAGAAATTATGGAAGGTTTTGGTCAAACTGAAACCACGCTTACTATTGCTAACTTATATGGAACGACTCCAAAACTCGGTTCAATGGGTAAACCTTCACCTCAATATAATATAGATATAGTAGATAGCGAAGGCAAATCGGTTAAAGCGGGCGAAACGGGAGAAATAGTTATAAGACTTGATAAGAGTATTCCTTGCGGATTATTTGCCGAGTATTATCTTGACAAAGAAAAAACTGATAACGTTTGGTATGATAATATGTATCATACGGGCGATACTGCATGGCGTGACGAAGACGGATATTTCTATTACGTGAGCCGTGTTGACGACGTTATTAAATCGTCAGGTTATAGAATAGGACCTTTTGAAATTGAAAGCGTTATAATGGAACTTCCTTTCGTTGTTGAGTGTGGTGTTTCAGCCGTTCCTGATGAACTTCGTGGCCAAGTAGTTAAAGCAAGTATAGTTTTAACAAAGGGTACTAATGGCACGGAAGAACTCAAAAAAGAAATTCAAAACTACGTTAAATCGCATACTGCACCATATAAATATCCAAGAATTGTTGTGTTTAGAGATGAACTTCCAAAGACTATTAGCGGTAAAATACAAAGAAATAAATTATAATTCAATAAAAATCATATAAAAACTATTTGACTTATTAAGACGAGTATGTTAAAATACAGTAAATTAAAAGGCATTGAGAAAGAGGGTTACGAAGGTAATTTTTTAGAGAGGCGGTGTTTGGTGTAAACCGTTAAACGAGAGTCGTAATTGTAGCTTTTGAGCCGAAGGGAAGAAATGAAAAAAGTAGAACCCTTCCGCATTACTGCGTTAGTGTATACGGGTTGTTAGACCCTGAGTGGCTTTTTTAAGCAATTTGAGTGGTACCGCGTGTTTGTTAATTCAGGCTCGTCTCAAAGATTATTCTTTGAAACGGGCTTTTTTCGTTTAAAATAAGGAGTATAGTATGAAAAATATGGTTGGGCTTGATGAAAAAATAAAAGAAATGGCGGGTAGAATTAAGGCTTTAAGAGAAATTATGGGCTTATCTACCTTAGAAATGGCTCAAAAAACGGACGTATTAGAAGAAGAATATATTAAATGCGAACAAGGTTTACTTGATTTAAACTTTGCTTTCATTTATAGATGTGCTATTGCTTTTGGTATTGACGTCACTGATATTATAGAAGGTAGAAGTCCTACCCTTAAATCTTATACTTTAACAAGAAACGGCAAAGGTCAAAAAATCGAACAAGCGCATGGTATGACTTATTATAACTTAGCCCCAGCGTTTAAAAGTAGAATTGCCGAGCCTTTATACGTTTGCTGTGAATATAGTAAAGAGGCTGAAATATCGCCTATCGAGTTAACTACTCATATAGGTCAAGAATGTGATATCGTAGTAAGTGGTTGTTTAAAAATTAAAATAGGCGAGCACGAAGAAATTTTAAATGCGGGTGATAGTATTTATTACGATAGTTCAACGCCTCACGGTATGATAGCGATGGGTGGTCAAGATTGTATATTTTATGCAATCGTATTAAATCCATCAAGCGAAACGTCTACAAAATCAATAACGGGCGTTGAAGTTCCAAACACCGTTAAAGTTGTTGAAAGTGATAAAAAGCAAAGAATATATCATAAATTTACCGACGTTAAGTTAGACGATAACGGTACTCCTATTTCTATCAAGTTTAAAAATACTGAAAAATTCAACTTTGCGTATGACGTAGTTGATGAAATTGCTAAAAAAGAACCTGAAAAATTAGCGCTTTTACATATTGATAGAGATAACGTAGAAAGAAGATTTACTTTTAAAGATATTAAAAAATACTCTTCAAAGGCGGCAAACTACTTTAAGTCTTTAGGAATTAAAAAGGACGATAAAGTATTAATTTGCTTAGGAAGAGATTATCAATTTTGGTATGCTATATTAGGTTTACATAAGTTAGGAGCAGTTGCTATTCCGGCAATGAACCAACTTTTATCACACGATTTTGAGTATAGATTTAATAGTGCTGACGTTGTTGCAGTTATTTGTACTAATAAAGGCGAAGCGTCAAAGCAAGTAGATATAGCAAGTAAAAATTGTCCTAATTTAAAACATAAAATTTTAGTAAACGAAAATAGAGAAGGTTGGCACAATTTTGATGAAGAGTTTCAATTATTTAGCACTCATTTCGATAGAGATGAAAACAGTGCTGGTGGCAACGATACTATGCTTATGTTTTTCACGAGTGGAACAACGGGTTATCCTAAAATTGCCGAACATAGTTACAAATACGTTTTAGGGCATTTCCATACGGCAAAATATTGGCATCAAGTTGATGCTAACGGATTGCATTTTACTATTTCTGATACGGGTTGGGCTAAGGCTTTATGGGGTAAACTTTACGGCCAATGGCTTAGCGAAGGCGCAGTATTCGTTTATGATTTTGAAAGGTTTAGCGCATCAAACATTTTACCTATGTTTGCTAAATATAATATTACTACTTTCTGCGCTCCACCAACAATGCTTAGGTTAATGGTTAAAGAAGATATTTCTAAATACGATTTATCTTCAATTAAGCATATGACTACTGCGGGCGAGGCGTTAAATTTAGAAGTTTACAAACAATTTAAAGATGCAACTAATTTAAGTATAACCGAAGGTTTTGGTCAAACGGAAACGACTTTAGTTATAGGTAATTTAAGGGGAGCAAAAACCAAAGAAGGCTCAATGGGTAAACCTGTTCCTATATATAACGTTGAACTTTTAGATAGTGACGGCAACGTGGTAGAAGTTGGTAAGGTTGGCGAAATTTGTATTAAAACGAGTGAAGAAATTCCTTGCGGATTATTTAAAGGATATTATAAAGATAAAGAAACTACGAGTTTGGTTTGGCACGACGGGTATTATCATACGGGCGATTTAGCGTGGCGTGATGAAGACGGTTTTTATTTCTACGTTGGTAGAGCGGACGACGTTATTAAATCGTCAGGTTACAGAATAGGACCTTTTGAAATTGAAAGCGTTATTATGGAACTTCCATACGTACTTGAATGCGGTGTTTCTTCTGCCCCAGACGAAGTTAGGGGACAAGTAGTTAAAGCAAGTATCGTTTTAGTAAAGGGGACTAATCCAAGCGAAGAACTTAAAAAGACAATTCAAGAATACGTTAAAAAACGTACGGCGCCTTATAAATATCCAAGAATAGTTGAATTTAAAGACCAATTACCTAAAACTATAAACGGAAAAATTCAAAGAAATAAACTATGAAATTTAAAAGAATTACAATAATATCTGGGCATTACGGAAGTGGCAAAACGAATATTGCGGTAAACTTAGCAAGTGAGTTAAAGAAACAGCAAGATAACGTTGCAATATGCGATATTGATATCGTAAATCCCTATTATAGAACTAAAGATAGTGAAGAAGAATTAAAAAGACAGCAAATACGATTGATATGCTCAAAGTATGCGAACTCAAACGTAGACGTTCCCGCTTTGCCACAAGAAATCTACGCCGTTACCGATGATAAGTCGTTATATTCAATATTAGACGTTGGCGGAGACGAAAGGGGTGCGTTAGCATTAGGTAGATTAGCGCCTAAAATCGTTGAAGAAGACTACGATATGTTTTACGTTATAAATAAATATCGCCCTTTAACTAACGATATTGAAGGGGCAATAGAAGTTTTTAACGAAATTGAAAGTGCGTGTAAAATTAAGTTTACCGCAATAATAAACAACTCTAATTTAGGTGAAGAAACTACTAAAGAAGACGTTTTATCTTCAATAAATTTTGCAAACGAACTTGCAAAAGCGGTAAATTTACCGTTATTATTTACAACGGTTAACGTTAAAATTTACGAACAATTAAAAAATGAAAATATAAACTTGTATCCTTTAAGGCTACAAAAAAAATTATAAGGAGAAATTTTATGGCTGTTTTAACTTTTAATACAGATAAATGTAAGGGTTGCGGATTATGTGTAGACGTTTGTCCTAAAAACGTTTTAGCCCTTGCAACCGATAAAATAAATGCAAAAGGTCATCATCCTGTTGAGGCCGTTAATAAAGAAGCGTGCATAGCGTGTGCATTTTGTGCAACTATGTGTCCAGATTGTATAATCAAGGTGGAAAGGTGATAAATATGAGTGATAAAGTTTTAATGAAAGGTAATGAAGCAATAAGTGAGGCTGCTATTAAAGCGGGTTGTAGGCATTATTTTGGTTATCCTATAACACCTCAAACGGAAATTGCGGCGTATATGTCTAAAAAGATGCCTAAAATAGGCGGAACTTTCTTACAAGCAGAAAGTGAAATAGCCGCTATAAATATGGTATACGGTGTTTCGGCAGCGGGTTTAAGAGTTATGACTTCTTCTTCAAGCCCTGGAATTTCTTTAAAGGGCGAAGGTTTATCATATCTTGCAGGCGCTGATTTGCCAGCACTTATAGTAAACGTTCAAAGGGGTGGACCAGGTCTTGGTGGTATTCAACCATCTCAATCTGACTATTTCCAAGCAACTAAAGGTACTGCGCACGGCGACTTTCATATGATAGTTTTAGCACCAGCCTCAGTACAAGAAATGGCTGATTTAACGGTAAAAGGTTTCGACCTTGCTGATAAATATCGTATGACTACTATGCTTTTAGCCGACGGTACGTTAGGTCAAATGATGGAGCCTGTTAGCCTTGATTTTGATATCAAACCTATGATTGAAAAACCTTGGGCGGTTACGGGAACTAAAATGATGAGAAAACACAACGTTGTAAACTCATTATATTTAAAGCCTGACCAACTTGAAAAAACTAACTTTGATAGATATGCTCGTTATGAAATTGTTAAAGAAAACGAAGTAATGTACGAAGAGTATTTATTAGAAGATGCTGAAATTTGCGTAGTTGCGTTTGGTATTGCTTCAAGAGTTGCTAAAAACGCTATTGACGAAGCAAGAAAACAAGGTATAAAAGTAGGTCTTTTAAGACCTATCACGTTATGGCCTTTCCCTGAAAAAGTTTTAAATGAAATAGCAAATAAAGTTAAGGCGTTTATTTCAGTTGAACTTAATATGGGACAAATGATAGAAGATATTCGCTTAGCAGTAAACGGCAAAGCACCGGTAACGCTTTGCAATAGAGCGGGCGGTATGATTCCATCTCCAGAACAAGTTTTAGAAAGTATAAAAAAAGTTAACGAAGGGGGTAACAAATAATGGTAGTATTTGATAAACCAAAAGCACTTTCGGACCTTCCTTTACACTATTGTCCAGGCTGTACTCACGGTATAGTACACCGCTTAGTTGCCGAAGTTATCGACGAACTTCAAATAGAAGGTAAAACAATAGGTATCGCCCCTGTTGGTTGTGCGGTTATGGCGTATGATTATTATAATTGCGATATGGTAGAGGCTGCTCACGGTAGAGCACCAGCGGTAGCAACGGGCGTAAAACGTGCTAATCCTGAAAATATAGTATTTACTTATCAAGGCGACGGCGATTTAGCGTCAATAGGTATGGCTGAAACCGTTCACTCGGCTGCAAGAAACGAAAACATTACTATAATATTTATAAACAATGCAATTTACGGTATGACGGGTGGTCAAATGGCACCAACTTCACTTCCAGGTCAAGTAACGCAAACTTCTCCATACGGTCGTGATACTTCTTTATGCGGTTATCCTATAAAAGTATGTGAAATGCTTTCTCAACTTGATGGTCCTGAATATCTTGAAAGAGTTGCCGTAAATAACGTTAAAAATATAAGAAATGCTAAAAAGGCAATTAAAAAAGCCTTTGAAAATCAAGTAAACAAAAAAGGATTTTCTTTGGTTGAAGTAATTTCAAGTTGTCCTACAAACTGGGGATTAACACCTAAGGATGCTTTAAAATGGATTGATGAAAAAATGATTCCTTATTATCCGCTCGGCGTTTATAAGGATAGGTCGAACAAGGGGGAATAATATTATGAGTACGACTAAATATTTATTTGCTGGTTTTGGCGGTCAAGGTATATTATTTTCAGGAAAAGTGCTTGCTTATAAAGGTTTGACTGACGGAAAATTCGTTAGTTGGTTGCCTTCTTACGGTCCTGAAATGCGTGGCGGTACGGCAAATTGTAGCGTTATCGTTGGCGATACTCCCGTTGGCTCGCCTATCGTTTCTAATCCTGATATTTTAATAGCAATGAACTTGCCTTCACTTGATTTACTTGAAGATAAAGTAGTAAGTGGCGGTATGATTTTCGTTGATTCTTCTTTGGTTGAAAGAAAAGTTAAAAGAACTGACGTAAAAGTATTTTACGTTCCAGCAACTAAACTTGCAAGTGATAATAATATGAGCAAACTTGCTAATATGATTATTATGGGTAAAGTTTTAAAAGAAACTAATGGTTTTGAAAATGAAGAAAGTGTTAATAATGCTTTAAATAAAGTTATTTCAGCAAAGCATCAAGATATGCTTGAAATTAACTTAAAAGCAATGCGTATAGGTAGAGATTATAATTAAGGTGGTATTATTATGGAAATTAAATTTATAAAAAATACAAATCCTTCGCCAAAGCACGACGAATCAAGTTTAGGTTTTGGTAAAGTGTTTACTGACCATATGTTTATAATGGATTATTCTCAAGATTTAGGCTGGCATGATGCAAGAATAGTGCCTTTCGGTAGATTAGATATACACCCAGCGTCAACTGTTTTGCATTATGGTAGCGAAATTTTTGAGGGTATGAAAGCGTATAGAAGAAAAGATGGCGAAGTTCAACTTTTTAGACCTTTAGAAAATATTAGAAGAATGAATCGTTCAGCAGAGCGTATGTGTTTACCTACGATTGATGAAGACGTTGCGCTTGAGTGCTTAATAAAATTTATTGAAGTTGAAAAAGATTGGGTTCCATCTTCAAGCGGTACGTCTTTATATATTAGACCTTTTATGTTTGGTAACGACGAAACTTTAGGTGTTCACGCTGTTAAAAACGCTAAGTTTGTAATTATAACTTCACCTGTTGGCAGTTACTATAAAGAAGGTTTAAATCCTGTTAAAATTATGATAGAATCGCAAGACGTAAGGGCTGTTCGTGGTGGTACGGGCGAAGCAAAATGCGGTGGCAACTACGCTGCAAGTAACCGTGCTGGCGAAAGGGCTGAAAAATTAGGTTATTCACAAGTTTTATGGCTTGACGGTGTTGAACGTAAATACATTGAAGAAGTTGGCGCTATGAACGTTATGTTTAAAATTAACGGCGAAATAATAACTCCAATGCTTTCGGGCTCAATACTTCCTGGTATTACAAGAAAGTCTATTATCGAACTTTTAAATTCTAAAGGCTACAAAGTTAGCGAAAGACTTTTAAGCGTTGACGAATTAGCCACTGCTTTAAAAGAAGGCAAACTTGAAGAAGCGTGGGGTTGTGGTACGGCTGCAGTCGTTTCACCTATCGGCGAACTTTGCTATAACGGCGAAAAATTCGTTATCAACAATGGCGAAATCGGTAAAACCACTCAATACTTATACGATACTTTAACGGGTATTCAATGGGGCAATATTGAAGATGAGTTTGGCTGGGTTAAAGTCTTATAAGCGTCGCATTTCGGCGTTACTGCTTTGTTTACGGACTTCGATAACCTACAAGGTTAATCTCACCCCGTAAACATCGCGAGCCTTGAAATGCTTGCTTCTAAGCCTTTAAAATAAGTTTGTATAGGCTTACAAAGTTTTATAAACGTTTCCTGCGTTACTGCTTCGTTTTAAATGCTTATAAGTATCGCAATACTTCGTTTCTACTCAGGCTCAACACTTCGATAACCAAAAAGGTTAATCTCAGCGTTTCGCCATCGTGAGCCTTGTCTTGCTCGCTTCTAAGCCTTTAAAAAAGTTTTAAAAGAATTTAAATTACAAAAATACAAATAAAAAACTCCCACAGCCGTGAGAGTTTTTTGTTCATTATGGTATTAAATTACCAAACGCTTGAAAAATAGTTGACAAAATTAAAATATAGTGTTAATATACTAAAAAAATAATAAATGCGTTGAAGGAATTATTTGTTTATCAAGTTACTTTTTAGAGAGTTGGCGGGTGGTGTAAGTCAATAGGTAAGGTAAATAAAGTCTCACTCCTAAGCATAACTTGTGAACTAATAGTAGTAAGTTACGGAATGCCCCGTTATCTAAGCAAAAAACTTGTTAGAGTTTTAAAGGCTGTTTATCAGCGAATTTGGGTGGTACCACGAATTTAAAAAGTCCTATCCTAACAGTAATCGTTATTGTATTTTTAGTCTTAAAAATAAAAA
>JAZSNM010000022.1:0-6372 GCA_045536405.1 Christensenellaceae bacterium | reverse complement strand
GGATATACGGTAGATTCAAAAACAACGTACGAGCCTTTTGTGAGATTTCTTCCTACAATTTTTGAAGCACCGATAACGGGCGCTAAGTCTGGAGTATGGTCAGTATTCACCGGCGTAGGTACAGCTATAATATGAAATCTTGCTTTCCTTAAATCTTCTTCGTTAGAAGTAAAATAAACGTTAGTGTTTTTAATAACTTCATTACCAACTTCATTAGTTGGATCTATTCCCGACTTATAAAGCTCTATCTTTGCTTTATTTAAATCAAAACCTATAACGTCAATTCCCTTATTTGCGAAGGCTACTGCTATAGGCATTCCTACGTATCCCAAACCAATTAACGACAATTTTTCTTTTTTTTCAATTATTTTATTTACCAACATCATAATTATTGTCCAACTTTTTTCTTTATTATTTTATTTATGTGACTTATAAATTTCTCATTCGTATCATCAGCATTAAACATATCTAAATACAAAGCTTTTGCGTTTTTTGAAGCTTTCTCTTGTTCTTCTTTTGAGTCATAATATTTTAAAATTAGATTTTTTAAATCTTCTGCATTATCGTATTTTGCCCCACATTGGTTTTTCATCAACAAACTTTCCATTTCACCAGAAACGCTCACAACAATAGGAAGTCCTGCCGACAAATACTCTCCAAACTTATTAGGCGTATTCAATCTATAATTCATACTATCAATATAAGGTGCTATTCCCATCTTTGAATTATAAAGCAAGGACACTATTTGTTTCTTTTCTATCCACCCAGGTATTATAACGTTTTCACCAACCATACTTTCAATTTTTGCCTGATTTTTACCATTCCCACACAAGACGAATTTTATATTTTTATATTCAATTAGAGTCTTTGATACTTGTATAATTTCATCAAATTTAAATTGGTCACCAAAATTGCCTAAAAACGTTATAATAAAATCACTTTCTTTAAGATTGTATTTCCCCCAACACTCTTCAAACTCAACACTATTTTTAACGTAATTATAATTAGGATAACCTATCGGCAAAATTAAGTCAGTTTCTTGGCGTTCTCTCCTCGCATATTTTAACCCGTAGTTTAAAAACCCTTCTGAAAGACCTATAATCGAGTCACAATTGCTCATAGTGTAATTAAGCGTTTTAGCACAGCGTTTTACGTAAAAATTCAATAACCAATGAAAAGACTTTGGTATTACATCATAATAAATTTCTGGCCACAAATCTCTTACGTCAATTACACAAGGAATATTGTATTCCTTTGCATATTCTACAGCGACTTTTGAAACTTCAAGTGGCTCCATAGAAGCAATAATAACATCAGGTTTATCAAAGCTTTTCATACGCTTCAATATTGAAACTCCCGCCTGTTTATGATGTTTAATGCGTTTAAATGAAACATTTCTTTTGTAAGGAATAGAATCAACTAAACGCAACGTAAAATTATCATTAATTAAAAAATCAGTATTCCCTTGACATCTTTGTGTTTTTTTGTAATGGTCGAATGAAACAGAAAACCAATCAACTTTAATACCATGTTGTGATGAAAAAGTTGCTAAATTTCCCATTCTCCTTAATCTCGTATTCTCACCATCAACGGGAAGTGGTTCACCAACAGAAACTATCCATAATTTCATAAACTATTTTCCTATTGTAAAAATTTTTATTTTATCTACTGCTTTATTGCATATTGAAATCGCATCATTTGCATCTTCTCCTTGAGAAACGACAAAACCGATTCGGTCAGAACTACTTTTTATTTCAATTGCAGTATCGCCAATATTATAAACTAAACTAACTTGTTTAACCCCATCAACAGATTCTGCCTCTTTAATCCCTTCAATATTTTTTATTTCCCCAGTCCCACAATTAAGATATCTTATCGCCGAGCCTTTAGAAAATTTATTAGCTATATCAGGAACTTCTCCAAGTGCAATTTTAATGCAATTTTCTACCATATCAACCCCTGTTGAAAGTGGAACAAGATGCGTAGTTATACAGTCACCACCTAATCTCGCACCAAGTTCTACGATTTTAGGACCATCCTTGGCAACAATAACTTCAGTGTGAGATGGACCATTGGTAATTCCTATTGCTTTATTTGCCTGTTTAGCAACGTATGAAATACGTCTTTTAGTTTCATCATCCAATACAGACGGTTGAGTATGTCCCATTTCTACAAAATGTGGCGCACCAGTAGTAATTTTATCAGTAATCTGTATGACGTGACATACCCCATTAACAGTTAAAGTTTCAACGCTAACTTCGGGACCAGACATAAATTCTTCAACAACTACATCACCATTTCTTGATTGTGATTTGCTATATTCATAAGCGTCAAAAATTGCTTTCTTGTCAGTTAAATTTTCAATTTTAACAATGCCCCTACTACCAGAATTGTCCGCTGGCTTTACAATAAACGGAATATTAAATTTCAATACTGCTTCATTATATTCTTCTCTATTGGAAACTTTATAAAATTGAGGAATAGGCACGTTATGTTCTCGTAGCGCTTCACGCATATACGCTTTATTAGTTGCCTTAAATGCAGTTTCTTCCGTAATGCCAATTAAACCTAACTCTTTAGAAACTTTTGCAACCGTTCTCATTGGCATATCGCTAGCTAAAGTCATAATACCGTCAATCTTATGCTTCTTAGCGCATTCTAAAACAGCGGGGATATCAATAGTGCTAATAACCTCTTTAATCACTCCCTCTTCTTTAAAGCCTATTGCATTAGTATCCATATCCACTGCAACAACTTCTAAACCCATATCTTTAGCTTTTTTTATCGCTGGAAGCTGTAAAATACTTGCACCCAATATCATTAGTTTTTTATTCATTAACAGCCCTCACTAATTCAGTACCAATATATAATGCATCTTCTTTAGAATATCGTTGATCACAAGGAACGGCTAACATGTGCTCGCAAATATATTTAGCGGTAGAACAAGTTAGTATTTGCTCCTGTCTTAATGGCCAAATTATTGTATTAAAAATACCTATTGCAGATAATTTTTTTTGTATAGCGTTGCGATTATTAACGAGAATAGGAAAGTATAAATTATTAGTTTGAAGACCGCCTTTTATCAATTTTATATTTTCGTTTTTTGACACAATGCTATTTAAAATATTAGAGTTCTCACTTCTTGCTTTTTTAATGTTGTCCCAATTGGTATTAAGAAATAACTCATAAGAATATTCAGTCATTTTTACTGGTAAAATGTCCTTATCAAGTAAACGTGAAACGCTTGAAAAAATTTGACGATATTCCGTCTTTAAATCCTCTTCGCCTGAAATAAAATATTTTGTTCGCATCCACTGTGCTTGTAAACGCTGTTTTGCAAAATCTGAGCAATCTTTAAAATTAGAATCCTTTAATTTGCGGTTAGTCCAAAGTAAACCTCCATCAGGCACGTTTGTCCACTTTCGCAAACTAACTACAGTATAATCAGCAAGCGGTTCTAATTTTTTAGTCCCAAGCAATGTATGCGTAATATCTTCTACTAATATCAAGTTTGGAAAATTCTTTTTTAACTCTATAAGGTGGTTTTCCCAAAACATTTCAACTGCAAAGTAATTGTAAAAAAGTAAAAGTTTTTCCGTTTTTATTTGTCGTAAACTATTTTGTAGACTTGTAAAATCTACTTTTAAATTAGAATCTAAGGAATAATATACAATTTTACACCCAAAAGATTCAAAAGGTGTTATCATAGAATCGCAACACAAAGAAGGCAAAAAAACAGTGGAATTTCTATGTTCCCTTGCAATTACCTTTAAAGCGTCTCTTCCACTACGTAAAGAATATGCTCCCCATAATTTTTTATCCGTTCCTGCCCATCCAACGCGTGAAAGAATATTATCATCAATTATTGCGTTATATTCGTATCCATATTCCTTTAGCATTTAAAGTAAAACTCCAAAATTATTATTCTATTTCTTTATTTTGATTGATAGAATTGTTTTCGTTTGATGTAGTTTTATAAGTATTTTCTCTTTTTAATACTGAAAAAATAGTCTTAAAAAATATCTTAACGTCTAAGAAAAAAGAGCAATTTAAGGCGTAATAAACGTCATTTTTCATTTTTTCATTTCCATCTACGCTATTTCTATAATAGGCTTGACTATAACCTGTAATGCCAGGCTTAACCGTCAAAAAAACCTTAACGTCTTCAGGGTATTTTTCTATCCAATCTAAGGGGTCTGGCCTTGGCCCGACCCAACTCATATTCCCTATAAGAACGTTTATTATTTGTGGCAATTCATCAATACTTGTTTTGCGCATAAAACGGCCTATTGGCGTTACGCGTGGGTCGTCCTCTCCGTTATAAGTAGAGCCATCAGGCAAACGAATATCTGGAGCATTAACACTCATGCTTCTTAATTTAAACATTTTAAAAGGTTTACCGTTTTTGCCTACTCTTTTAGCGTTATAAAAAACGGGACCTTTATCTGTAAAATAGATAATAGGTGCAAATATAATTATGCTTAATAAAACAAAAGGCATAGCCAATAGGGCTAAAATTATATCAATTAGTCGTTTGAAAAAATGTTTATACATACCGCCCTCACAAGTAAGCTTTTAGTACGTTTTTATAACAATCAATTATATAATCCACTTCTTCATCTGTTAAATTTGTATGAAGTGGTAAAGTAATTTCGTTTTCGTACATTTTATAAGCATTAGGATAGTCTTTTATATCAAATCCTAAATTTTTATAGGCAGTCATCATAGGAAGTGGCTTATAATGAACGTTACAAGCAACTCCTTTTTCTGCCATCTTGATTATAATTTCATTTCGTTGAGCCTCATCTATTCCGGGTATTCTTGTAATATATAAATGCCCTGAAGAAGAATATTCATCGGTATAGTGATTTAACACTTCAATATTAAGCGGAATAAAGTGTTTGTCGTATTTTTCAATTATCTCTTTTCTTCTTTTGAGCATATTAGAATATCTTTTAAGTTGGCCGATACCTATCGACGCCATAATATCCGTCATATTGCACTTATACCAAGGTCCCACTATGTCATATTCCCAAGCCCCTGGCATCATTTTCGCTCTCGCATCCTTACTTTGTCCATGAAGAGATAATAGTTGGAATTTTTTATAAATTTCTTCGTTGTCAATTCCATTAATTGTACGCCAAGAACAACAACCGCCCTCACCTGTTGTCAAATTTTTAACAGCATGAAAACTAAAAGAAGAAAAATCGGCTATCGTTCCAACATTTTTACCGTGCCAAGTTGCTCCCAACGCATGTGCAGTATCCGCCATTACAGCTATTCTTCCTAAAGCCTTTTGAATATCGTTACTTGGTTTAAATAAATTTCTTTTCCTTTCAACTATTTCAAAAATTTTATCATAATCGCAAGGAATTCCTGCAATGTCTACCGTAATTATAGCCTTGGTATTCTCAGTAATTGCTTCTTCTAATTTTTCATAGTCCATTTCTAAACTATTCTTTTGAGTGTCTATAAGGACTATTTTGGCTTTTACGTGCTCAATAACTGAAGCCGATGCTGTGTACGTATACGCTGAAGTAATTACTTCGTCCCCTTCACCAATACCTAACACCTTAAGTGCCATCTCCTGACAAGCAGTCTGGGAATTTAGACACACAACCTTTTCCGTTCCAATATAATCTTGAAGCATTTGTTCAAATTTTGCAGTTTTAGGCCCCGTTGTAATCCATCCCGACTTTAAAGTATTAACAACTTCGTTAATTTCAACCTCAGAAATGTCAGGGGGAGAAAATTGTATTTTCAATTTTAAACTAATCTCCTTTGTGAGTTTTAATGCCACTTTATTATAACACATACTTATTTGCAAATCAAGTAAAAACAACTAATGATATACCATTACTTTGTAATGGATACTTTATATTTCGTTCAGTATATAAAATAAAATATTTTAAATAATATGAAATAATTAAAAATTCTGAAATTTTTGCTTTTGCAAAAATGAAATGAAATTTATACCGCAAGTTACAAAGTGTGTTTCTTATTCGTAAGATATTTCAAAATCTTATTATTTCACTTATACCGCTAAGTATAAATTTCATTGAAAAAGCCTTGATGTGAAATCAAGGCTTTTCTGGTGCACCAAGGCATTTCAAATTTGAACTTAAAAGTTTTTAAATGTCAATACGATATAGGTGTATTTATAAAAATTAGATATTAAAAACGGCAAGCAAATAACCGTTGGGGCTAAAACCTATCAAATAGCATAAATAAAAGTGAATTGTCAAACTAAGTGCAACACTTTTTAAGATTTTCATTAAATAAATCTACTGGTTTTTGAAAGTGTAAAACTTTCTTAGGTCTGGCGTTAATTAACGCCAGATTCTTTTTTAGTATTTTTTCACTTATTCTTTC
>JAZSNM010000032.1:0-45402 GCA_045536405.1 Christensenellaceae bacterium | reverse complement strand
CGGACGTTTTGTGTATCGACTCGTCCGAAGGCTTCTCCGAATGGCAAAAAATCACTCTCGAATATATTCGCGAAAAATACGGCGATAGCGTAAAAGTCGGCGCAGGCAACGTTGTTGATGCGGACGGATTCCGCTTCCTTGCAGATGCAGGCGCAGACTTTATCAAAATCGGCATCGGCGGCGGTTCTATTTGTATCACCCGTGAACAGAAGGGTATCGGCAGAGGCCAGGCTACCGCAGTCATCGAAGTTGCTGCTGCAAGAGATAAATATTTTGAAGAAACAGGCATTTACGTTCCCGTTTGTTCAGACGGTGGTATCGTTTACGACCATCACATTACTTTGGCTCTTGCTATGGGTGCTGACTTCGTTATGCTTGGTAGGTATTTTGCAAGATTTGATGAAAGTCCAACAAATAAAGTTATAATAGGCGGTAACTATTACAAAGAGTATTGGGGCGAAGGCTCGCAAAGAGCAAGAAACTGGCAAAGATACGACCTTGGTGGCGATAAAAAACTTTCTTTTGAAGAAGGTGTTGATTCTTACGTTCCATATGCTGGAAAGTTAAAAGACAACGTTGCTATTTCATTAAGCAAGGTTAAATCAACAATGTGTAACTGCGGGGCTTTAACAATTAAAGAACTTCAACAAAAAGCAAAACTTACTCTCGTTTCTGCAACGAGTATTGTTGAGGGTGGTGCTCACGACGTTATTCCTAAAGAAAAAACACAAACAATAAAATAATTGCTATACAATTCTAAAAACTCTTGACTTATCGTGTGCTTTATGCTATTATTACATAGTAATATCTTTAAAGCGATACGAGATATCGGCAAGATAGGAAATTTATTTGGCAATAACTATGCTTAATTTTTTGTCTACCGATTTTTCGGTAGACAATTTTTTTTGAGGTATATATGTGCAAAATAAATATGAACAAAATAAATAAAGGATTAAATTTTCCTTACGATATTGAAAATAAGGAAGATAATCTTACGTATTTGCCTGGGTTTTGTGACGTTCACGTTCATTTTAGAGAGCCCGGGTTTTCATATAAAGAAACGATAAAAAGCGGTTCACTATCAGCAATACACGGTGGTTATACAACTGTATTTACAATGCCAAACTTAAATCCCGTACCCGACAGTTACGAAAATTTAAAAATTCAATTAGATATAATAAAAAAAGATAGCGAAATTGAAGTAATTCCATATGCATCAATAACCAAAGGTCAAAAAGGCGAAGAACTGAGCGATTTTGATAAAATGAATAGTTTTGTTAAAGGCTTTACCGACGATGGTAGGGGTGTTCAAAAAGACAGCGTAATGAAAAGCGCTATGCAAAAAGCAAAAGAACTTGGCACTATAATAGTTGCACACTGTGAAGACAATTCATTGTTAAACGGCGGATATATTCACGACGGCGAGTATGCTAAAATTCACAATCATAAAGGAATATGTTCAAAAAGCGAGTGGGGGCAAATCGAAAGAGATATTGAACTTGTCAAAGAAATAGGTTGTAAATATCACGTATGCCATATTTCAACGAAAGAGAGCGTTGCTTTAATTAGAAAGGCAAAAAAAGACGGTGTAGATATAACTTGTGAAACGGCTCCACATTATTTAGTTTTAAACGATATGCAACTTAAAGAAGACGGTGCGTATAAAATGAACCCACCAATTAGAAGCGAAGAAGATAGGCTTGCTTTAATCGAAGGGTTAAAAGACGGTACTATCGATATGATAGCAACCGACCACGCTCCACACTCTTTTGAAGAAAAAAATAAAGGTTTAAAAGATAGTATAAACGGAATTGTAGGCTTAGAAACGGCATTTCCTATACTTTATACAAAATTAGTAAAAACGGGCGAAATAACGCTTGAAAAATTAGTAGAGTTAATGAGTATAAATCCAAGAAAGCGTTTCAATATAACTGAAATTAACGGCTATACTGCGTGGAATTTAGATAAAGAATATATAATTGATAGCAATAAATTTTATTCTAAAGGTAAAAGTACGCCTTTTAATAATGAAAAAGTTTACGGCGAATTAGTTTTAAGCGTAGCAAATAATAAAGTTTTATATAGTAAGGAGAAATAAAATGGCTAAAAGAAAAGACATTAAAAAGGTTTTAATAATAGGTTCAGGACCTATCGTAATAGGTCAAGCAGCGGAATTTGATTATGCTGGAACGCAAGCGTGTTTAGCGTTAAAAGAAGAAGGATACGAAGTAATATTAGTAAACTCAAACCCTGCAACTATAATGACTGATACTACTATTGCCGATAAGGTTTATATGGAGCCTTTAACCTTAGAATACGTTGCTAAAATTTTAAGATTTGAAAGACCAGACGCCATACTTCCAGGTATAGGTGGACAAACGGGCTTAAACCTTGCTATGCAACTTGAAAAGAAAGGTGTACTTAAAGAGTGTGGGGTAGAACTTTTAGGTACGAGTAGTGAAAGTATAGAAAGGGCGGAAGATAGAGAACTTTTTAAAGAACTTTGTCAAAGCATAGGCGAGCCTGTAATACCTTCAGAAATAACTTACTCTATTGAAGAAGCCGTTGAATCTGCAAAAAGAATAGGCTATCCCGTAGTACTTAGGCCAGCGTTCACTTTGGGCGGAACGGGTGGCGGTTTTGCCGATAACGAAGAAGAATTAAGAGAAGTATGTTTAAATGCGTTTAAACTTTCGCCTGTTCACCAAGTATTAGTAGAAAAGAGTGTAAAAGGTTATAAAGAAATTGAATTTGAAGTAATGCGTGATAGTAGTGATAAAGCAATTACTATTTGCGGTATGGAAAATATTGACCCTGTTGGCGTACATACGGGCGATTCTATCGTTGTTGCGCCTATAATGTCGCTTAATCAAAAAGACTTAAAAATGCTTAACGATAGTGCGATAAAACTTATAAAAGAACTTAAAATTGAAGGTGGTTGTAACGTACAATTCGCTTTAAACCCAACTTCAAGCGAATATTACTTAATAGAAGTAAATCCAAGAGTTTCAAGGTCGTCGGCATTAGCGTCAAAAGCAAGTGGTTATCCAATTGCAAGAGTAACGGCAAAAATTGCGGTAGGTATGTTGCTTAATGAAATTGAAGTTGCAAACACGAAAGCGTCTTTTGAACCAAGGCTTGATTACGTTGTAGGTAAATTCCCAAGATTTCCTTTCGATAAATTTGCTCAAGCATCAAATAAATTAGGAACTCAAATGAAAGCCACGGGCGAAGTTATGAGTATAGGTCAATCGCTTGAAGAGTGTATTTTGAAGTCGGTTAGGTCGCTTGAAATAGGCGTTTGCCACACTTATATGGCTAAATTCGATAAATATTCAACGCAAGAATTGTACGAATATATTAGTGAATTTAAAGACGACAATATTTATGCGGTATGCGAACTTTTTAGAAGGGGCGAAAGCGTAGAAAAACTTCACGAAGTAACGAAGATAACAAATCTTTTCTTAGAAGCGTTTAAAAATATCGTAGATATGGAAGCCGTTTTAAAAGAAAATAAAGATTATAACACGTTAGTAAAGGCTAAAAAATTAGGTTTTAGCGATAAATTTATTGCAAAACTTTGGAACGTTACTGAAAACAAAGTATTTAACGAAAGGTGTAAAAATAATTTATTCCCCGTTTATAAAATGGTAGATACTTGTCACACAAATGCGTATATTCCATACTTCTATTCTACATATAACGGCGATAAAAACGAAGTAAAATTAACTGATAAAGAAAAAATAATAGTTCTTGGTGCAGGACCTATTCGTATAGGTCAAGGCGTAGAGTTTGACTATTCTACGGTACACGCAGTAACTACTATTAAAAATTCGGGATATGAAGCGATAATAATAAACAACAATCCAGAAACAGTTTCTACCGATTATACTACTGCTGATAAACTTTATTTCGAGCCGTTAACTTGTGAAGACGTTATGAATATAATACGTCTTGAAAATCCAAAAGGCGTAATTGCATCGTTAGGTGGACAAACGGCAATCAATTTAGCCGAGCCACTTGATAAACATAACGTAAAAATTATAGGTACTGATTGTCAAGCAATAGATAGAGCGGAAAATAGAGACGCTTTTGAAAAAATATTAAAAGAACTTAATATTCCGCAACCACAAGGCGTAGCGGTAACTAAAATAGAAGACGGTATAAAGGCGGCAAGTGAAATAGGATATCCCGTACTTGTAAGACCAAGTTTCGTTTTAGGCGGTAGAGCAATGAGAATAGTTGCTAACGAAGAGCAACTTAAACATTACTTAAAAACAGCCGTAGAAATTGATGAGGACAAGCCTGTACTCGTTGATAAATACATTGTTGGTAAGGAAGTAGAAGTCGATGCTATTTGTGACGGCGTTGACGTTTTCGTTCCAGGTATTATGGAACTCGTTGAAAGAACGGGTATTCACTCAGGCGACTCTATTAGCGTATATCCAACGTTTAGTATATCTAATAAAGTAAAAGGCATAATTTTACAATATGCTAAAAAATTAGGCTTAGGAATAGGTATCGTAGGTTTATATAATATTCAATTTATCGTTGATAAAAACGAAAACGTTTATATTATAGAAGTAAATCCACGTTCATCAAGAACGGTACCGTTTTTATCAAAAGCAACGGGGTATAGTTTAGCCGATATTGCTACGCAAGTTATAATGGGCGTATCACTTAAAGAGCAAGGATTTTTTGAAATATATCCAAAAGAAAAAGAGCGTTGGTACGTAAAAGTTCCGGTATTCTCGTTTAACAAAATAAGGGGACTTGACGCTTATTTATCACCTGAAATGAAATCAACGGGCGAAGCGATAGGTTATGACGATAAATTATATCGTGCATTTTATAAAGCCCTTCAAGCATCGGGTATGAAAGTCCAAAATTATGGAACGGTATTCGTAACCGTTGCTAATAAAGATAAAGAAGAAGTATTGCCTTTGGTTAAGAGATTTTATAATTTAGGCTTTAACATACAAGCCACAAAGGGAACTGCAAAGTTCTTAAAAGAGAACGGCGTAAAAACTCACGCAATGGGTAAAATAAGCGAAGGTAGTGAAGAAATTCCAAATGCTATAAGACAAGGCTATTTGGCTTACATAATAAACACGAGTGATATAGGTAGCACTAATTCTACTAACGATGGTCATGAAATTAGAAAACTTGCTACTGAAAACAACGTTACTATATTCACTTCACTTGACACTGTTGCAACGTTGCTTGACGTTTTAGAAGAAACGACAATTTGCATTTCTACAATAGATGCGTAAGGAGTTATAATGAAACAAGGCTTTTTCAAAATAATTGAAAACGTAAAACTTTGTGAAAACGTTTATAAAATGGTATTACAAGGCGATACGTCTAAAATTACCAAGTCGGGACAATTTATAAACGTTAAAATTGACGGGTTATATCTTCGTAGACCTATTTCAGTTAATGATTTAGATGGCGATAAAGTTACAATTATCTATAAAGTAGTAGGAAAAGGCACTTTAAAACTTTCTAAAATGATTGACGGCGAATTAGATATTTTAACGGGTTTAGGTAACGGCTATGACGAAAGCAAAAGTGGAAACAATCCACTTTTAATAGGTGGTGGCGTTGGTGTTCCCCCTTTATATTTGTTAGCGAAAAATTTAATAAAGCAAGGTAAAAACGTAACAGTAGTTATGGGCTTTAATACAAAAAGTGAAATTTTTTACGTTAATGAGTTTGAAAAACTTGGAGCGAAAGTAATCGTAACAACGGTAGACGGCTCGTATTCATTAAAAGGGTTTGTAACTAACGCAATAGATTCGTTAGAATATTCATACGTTTATACCTGCGGTCCAGAACCTATGTTAAAAGCGGTATATAACGCAATTAAAACGAGTGGCGAGTTCAGTTTTGAAGAGAGAATGGGTTGCGGTTTTGGTGCTTGTATGGGGTGTTCGTGCAAAACTTTATACGGAAATAAACGAATTTGTAAAGACGGTCCGGTACTTAAAAAGGAGGAAATTATATGGGGAAATTAAGCGTTAATTTATGCGGGATTGAACTTGATAATCCTATAATTCCAGCAAGTGGTACGTTTGGCTACGGCTACGAGTTTAACGAATTTTACGATATAAATATATTAGGAACGTTTTCTTTTAAAGGCACTACGAAAGAGAGTAGATTTGGTAATCCTTTGCCACGAATAGCCGAGTGTAGTAGCGGTATGATAAATGCGGTAGGGTTGCAAAACCCGGGTGTTGATAAAGTTATAAATGAAGAACTTGTAAAATTAAAAAAATGTTTTCATAAAAAAGTTATGGCAAACGTTAGCGGTTTTTCATTAGATGAATATGCTTATACAAGCGAAAAATTAGATAAACAAGATATCGTGGGTTGGCTTGAAGTAAACGTAAGTTGTCCTAACGTGCACGGCGGTGGTATGAGTTTTGGTACTGATACTAAACTTGTAGGCGAAGTAGTAAAAAGAGTAAAAAGCGTAACTACAAAGCCCGTTATAATGAAGTTATCGCCTAACGTTACAGATATCGTGTCAATTGCAAAAGCGTGTGAAGATAACGGTGCTGACGGCATAAGTTTAATAAACACAATGCTTGGTATGAGAATTGATTTAAAAACTAAGAAGCCTATAATTGCAAATAAAATGGGTGGATATTCAGGTGCGGGTATTTTCCCCGTTGCTTTAAGAATGGTATATCAAGTAAGTAACGCCGTAAAAATTCCGGTTATAGGTATGGGTGGCGTTACTAATAGTGAAGACGTTATTGAAATGATGATGGCTGGTGCAACAGCCGTACAAATAGGCGCTCAAAATTTAATAAATCCGTTTGCTTGTAAAGAAATAATAGAAGAACTTCCATTAACAATGGAAAAATATAAGATAAATAGTCTTAAAGAAATTATAGGAGTGGCAAAATAATGGCAAAAGACGTAATAATTGCTTGTGATTTTGATAGTAAAGAAAAAGTTTTAAATTTTTTAGATTTATTTACTGACGTTAAACCTTTTGTAAAAATAGGTATGGAATTATATTATAGTGAAGGTCCAAGTATCGTTAAAGAAATAAAAAAACGTGGCCATAAAATATTTTTAGATTTAAAACTTCACGATATTCCAAACACGGTAAAAAAATCTATGGCGGTTTTATCTAAACTTGACGTTGATATGTGTAATTTACACGCAAGTGGAACTATAAATATGATGAAATCGGCGTTAGAAGGTTTAACTCGTGAAGACGGTACAAGACCTATCTTAATAGCCGTTACTCAACTTACTTCTACTGATGAAGAGAGTATGCAAAGAGATTTACTTATCAATAAGCCTATTGACGAAGTTGTAATGCACTATGCAAAAAACGCTAAAACGGCAGGGCTTGATGGTGTAGTATGTTCGCCACTTGAAGCGGGCAAAGTACATAGCGTTTGTGGTAACGAGTTTTTAACGATTACACCAGGCGTTAGATTTAGTGACGGTGAAATGGGCGACCAAAAAAGAGTTACAACTCCAAAAATGGCAAGGCAACTCGGTTCGGACTATATCGTGGTAGGTAGACCTATAACTGCAAGTGAAAATCCTGTACTTGCTTATAAAAAATGCGTAGCAGAGTTTTTAAATGATTAAGGAGATAAATATGAAAGATATTCAAACGTTAATTGCAAAAGATTTACTTAAAATTAAGGCGGTTTTCTTTAGACCAGACGACCCTTTCACTTGGGCAAGTGGAATTAAAAGTCCGGTATATTGCGATAACCGTTTAACGTTAACAAGCGTTGAAGTTAGAAACGACGTTGAAAATAGTTTAGCAAAAGTAATTAAAGAAAATTATTCGGGCGTTGAAGTTTTAATGGGAACTTCAACCGCTGGTATTGCTCACGCTGCAATCGTTGGTCATATTATGGAACTTCCTATGGGCTACGTTCGTTCAGGCGCTAAAGACCATGGAAGACAAAACCAAATAGAAGGCAGACTTGAAAAAGGTCAAAAGGTAGTAGTTGTTGAAGACTTAATTTCAACGGGCGGTAGCGTAATAGAAGTCGTAAACGTTTTAAGAGAAGCAGGCGCTGACGTTTTAGGCGTTGTTAGTATTTTTACATACGGTATGAAAAAAGGCTTAGAAAGACTTGAACAAGCAAACGTAAAAAATATTTCTTTAACAAACTTTGACGTTATTAGTAAGGTTGCAGCAGAAGAGGGTTACGTTAAAGAAGAAGATATTGCTAAACTTATAGCATTTAGAAATAATCCAAGTGATGAAAGTTGGATAAAGTAAGGAGAATTATGCGTAGTATAATTGATATTGTCGACTTAACGGTTGAAGAAATTGATAGTTTAATTGACGTTGCTTTAGATATAAAAAGCAATCCTTTAAAGTATAACGAAAAATGCAAAGGCAAAAAACTTGCAACGTTATTTTTCGAGCCGTCTACAAGAACAAGGCTTTCTTTTGAATCGGCAATGATAGAACTTGGGGGACAAGTTATAGGTTTTTCTTCGGCAAGTTCATCATCTGCAAGTAAAGGCGAAAGTGTAAGCGATACGGCGAAAGTTATTAGTTGTTACGCTGATATTATCGCTATGCGTCACCCCTTAGAAGGTGCGCCACTCGTTGCTGCGTTAAACGCATCAATTCCGGTAATAAATGCAGGCGATGGGGGGCATAAACACCCAACGCAAACTCTTGCCGACCTTTTAACTATTAAAAGTGAAAAGGGTAGACTTGATAATTTAACCGTTGGTTTTTGCGGTGACTTAAAGTACGGTAGAACGGTGCACTCGCTTTTAGGCGCACTTGCAAGATATAATAATATTAAAGTCGTATTGATTTCGCCAAACGAATTAAAAGTTCCGTCTTACGTTAAAGAAGATATTTTATTAAAAAATAATATGGACTTTATTGAAACGGACAATTTAGAAGACGCTTTAGGAACTCTTGACGTATTGTATATGACAAGGGTACAACAAGAACGTTTTAGTTATATAGAAGATTATAATAGACTTAAAGACGTTTATATTTTAACGAGCGAAAAAATGAAAAAAGCAAAAAGTGATACTATCGTATTACACCCGCTTCCAAGGGTAAACGAAATAAGCGTTGATATTGATAACGATAGTAGAGCGTGTTATTTTAAACAAGTATTTAACGGCAAACTTATGCGAATGGCTTTAATTTTAAAACTTTTAGAAGAAGCAAAAGAATACGGTGGCAAGTTTAATTTAAAATACAACTTAGTTAAAGACGTATGTAATTGTTCAAATCCTAAATGTATAACGCAAAAAGAACAAGAACTTAAAACCGTTGGCAAAAAAGTTGGCGATGCAATAAGATGTATTTATTGTGATAATCAATTAGATAATGAATAAAAAACGTTTAAAACGTGTCAAAAATTATGTTAAAATATTGATATAAAATTTATTAAAGGAAATTATTTATGAATAACAAATGCTATACCACGACGGATATTTTATTACCTGATTTTTCAAAAGTGAAAGGTTATCAATGGGCGGTAATTGCTTGTGATCAATTTACAAGTCAGCCAGAGTATTGGGAAAAGGTAAAAAAAGAAGTTTTATCTTCTCCGTCAACGTTAAATATAACCTTGCCCGAAGTTTATCTTGAAGACGCTGAAAAATTAATACCAAAAATAAATCAAACGATGAAAGAATATCTAAAAGAGGTGTTAGTTACTATAAAAGATACGGCAATTTACGTTGAAAGAACTCAGTCTGACGGAACTATTCGTAAAGGCGTAGTTATGGCAATCGACTTAGAAAGTTACGATTACCATAAAGGAGCCAAATCACTAATAAGGGCAACGGAAGCCACCGTTGAAGAAAGAATTCCTCCAAGAGTGGCTATTCGTAGAAACGCTGAAATTGAACTTCCACACGTTATGCTTTTAATTGACGACCCGGAAAAAACTGCAATAGAGCCTCTTTCAAAATGTTGTAACGGAAAAGTCGTTTACGATACCGACCTAATGTTAAACGGTGGGCACGTAAAAGGCACGATAATGTCTAAAGAAAACGTTAAAAATTTCTCTTTAGCCTTAGATAATCTTATAATTAGTGAAAAAATCGAAAGTAGATACGGAGATAAAAATTTAACGCCGTTACTTTTTGCAGTAGGCGATGGCAATCACTCGCTTGCAACTGCAAAAGCGTCATATGAAGAAATCAAAAGTCAAATCGGCATAGAAAAAGCGTCTACACACCCTGCAAGATACGCGCTTGTAGAAATTGTAAATATTCACGACAGTGCATTAAAATTCGAGCCTATTTATAGGGTAATGTTTAACGTAAACCCACAAAAAGTGTTAAAAGAACTTAAAAATTATATAAGCAATTTAAACGGTAATGGTAGTGAGCAAATAGTTGATTGTTACTATGGTAAAAATAAAGAAACAATAGTTATTAAAAAACCTACTTTACAATTAACCGTTGCTACGCTTCAAAATTTTATTGACGATTATATTTCTAAAAACAAAGACGCAGTAGTTGATTATATTCACGGCGAAAATTCAGTTCAAGAATTATCGAGTAAAGAAAATTCAATAGGTTTTATCTTTTCTGGTATGGAAAAATCTGAACTTTTCAAAACGGTTATGTACGATGGTGCTCTTCCAAGAAAAACTTTCTCAATGGGGCACGCCGAAGATAAAAGATACTATCTTGAATGTCGTAAAATTAAATAAAAAAATTTAAACAAAAAAAAGAATAGCAAATTTTTGCTATTCTTTTTTATATAAAACACGAATTTTATAATTAGTTATTAAAATTAAAGTAAAGGGATTGTATCAAGATATATTATATCTTGCCTTTTACTTGCATCGCCTTCGGCTAAAACGAAAGCCTTTTTGTAAACGATAGCGCCAGCCTTTGTAATTAAATCTTCTAATCCTTTTAAAGATGCACCCGTTGAAACAACGTCGTCAACAATTGCAACTTTTTTGCCTTTAATCAAGTCAACGTCATGCTTAGATAAATATAAACTTTGCTCAGTACCCGTTGTTATTGAAGATTCAATTAAAACTTCAATACCATCTTGCATATAAAGTTTTTTACTTTTTCTTGCAACGGCGTAGTAGTCGTGACCAAGTTCTCTTGCAACTACGTGTGCAAGTTGTAAACCTTTGCTTTCGGCGGTAATAACAACGTCACAATCAGTTAAATATTTTGCAAGTTCCTTGCCACAGTGTTCGGTTAATGCTTGATTGCCGTGCAAATTAAAAAAAGCAATATTTATGCCGCCGCCTATATCTAAAATAGGTAAATCAGTTTTAAAACCCTTAATATTAAGTGAATAAAATTTATTCATACCATCACCCCAAATAAGTTATTATATAAATATTTTAACACACCAAAATTGTAATGTAAAGTTTTTTTAAACAAGTATATTGTTTTTTGCCTTTTAATATAATAGCGTAGGTGAATTATGAAAGTATATGCGGAAAAAATAAATAACGTTTTTAATTACTTTAACACAAGCGAAAAGGGTTTAAATGATAGTCAAGTTTTAAAAAGTAGTCAAAAATACGGAAGAAATATTATAACTAAGCAAAAGGGTAAAACTTTTTTTAAAAAAATTATAGAAGCGCTTTTAGACCCTATGCTTATAATTTTAGAACTTGCCACCGTTATAACGGTAGGTGTAAATATAGGTAAGAGTTTAAAAGGACAAAGCGCCGATTTTTTCGAGTGCTTTGGTATAGTTTTTGCAATATTTATAAGCGTCTTTTTAACTATTTATATGGAAGGAAAATCTCAAAAGGCTTTTGATATTTTAAATAATATGTACGAAAGTACGTTAGTTAAAGTTTTAAGAAACGGCAAAACAACGCTTATAAATCAAAAAGATATAGTGGTTGGCGATATAGTGTTTTTTGATAGTGGCGATAAAATAATTGCCGATTGTCGAATTATAAAAAGTAATTCTTTGCTTGTTAGTGAAGCGAGTTTAACGGGGGAAAGTCAGCCTGTAAAAAAATATGATGATATAGTATTATATTCTCATACGGCCTTAGCAGAAAGAAAAAATATGGTTTTTAGCGGGTGCTACGTTGTTGAGGGGAGTTGCACCGCAGTCGTTACTGCCGTTGGCGATAATGCCGAAATAGGTAGTATTGCAAAAGAATTACAAGTAAAAAATTCCGTTTCAGCCCCATTACAAGAAAAACTCGATAGGCTTGGTAAATTTATAACAGCGTTAGGTGGAATTGCTTCCGTTTTCGTTTTAATTTTAACTATTGCTAAACTTTATGCTACAAATAACGTTAGTTTTGATACCATTGAAAATGCTTTTATAAATTCTATTATTTTAATAGTTGCGTCTGTTCCAGAGGGACTTCCTACAACCGTAGCAATAGCGTTAACGCTAAACGTTGTAAAACTTTCATCTTCAAATGCTTTAATTAAAAAACTCGTTGCGACGGAAACAGTAGGTTGCGTGAGCGTTATATGTTCAGATAAAACGGGAACGCTAACTGAAAACAAAATGAAAGTGCAAAAAGTTAATAGTGTAAGCGGTAATTTAGATAATAATTTAATTTATAATATAGCAATAAATTCTACGGCAAATTTAAGTGAAAAAAACGGCGAAATTATATATATAGGAAACGTTACCGAAAGCAGTTTATTATATCATTTAAAATGTCAAAAAATAGATTATTTACCTATTAGAGAAAAGGCTAAAATTGTTGAAGTTGAACCATTTAATTCAAAAAATAAGTTTATGCAAACAAAAATAATTTTAGAGGGCAAAGAAGTAACTTATTTAAAAGGTGCTATTGAAGTCGTACTTGAAAAATGTCAAACCCCTAAAGAAGAAAAATCAAAAATTTTAAGAAGCGTAGCGTATTATGAAAATAAGGCTATGCGCGTTATATCTTTTGCGCATAAAATAGATGGCAACGCTTACGTTTATGATGGTTTTATTGCTATAAGCGATAGCATAAGAAAAGACGTATATAATGCGGTAAAAGAGTGTAAAAGGGCGGGTATAAAAGTTAAAATATTAACGGGAGATAGTTATAACACCGCTTATCAAATTGCTAAACAATTAGATATTGCGAAAAGTACTATAAGCGTAACTGATAGTACGGAAATCGACAGTTTAACTGATGACGAGTTAAAAGAAAAACTACAAGACGTAACGGTTGTAGCAAGAAGTACGCCAAAAACTAAATTACGAATAGTAAAATTACTTAAAGAAATGGGCGAAGTCGTTGCATGTACGGGTGACGGAATAAACGATGCGCCCGCAATAAAGCACGCCGATATAGGAATTTCTATGGGGGCGGGCGATGAAATTACGAAAGAAGCAAGCGATATAGTTTTATTAGATAATTCTTTTTCTACTATAGTTAAAGCAATTTCGTTTGGAAGAAATATATACGCTAATTTTCAGCGATTTATAATGTTTCAACTATCGGTAAATTTAACGGCGGTAGTGTTTATCGTGGTGTCAATTATATTAGATATGGGAAATCCGTTTAATACCTTGCAACTACTTTGGATTAACATTATTATGGACGGACCACCGGCGTTAACTTTGGGATTAGAAAGTCATAATAAAGACCTAATGAATTTAAAGCCCGTAAAAAGAAGCGATAATATAGTTAGTAGAAAAATGCTACTAAGAATAGGGTTTCACGCATTTATAACAACGCTGTTATTAACTTTACAATATAAATATAATTATATAGGGTGTAGTGAAAATCAAATGTCCACGGTATTATTTTCTTTATTTATACTGTTCCAATTATTTAATGCGTTTAATTGCAGAGAATTAGGCTCGGTAAGCGTGTTTAAAAACTTGTCTGGGAATAAACCAATGTTAATAGTGTTTACTATAACTTTTGTAATGCAAATAATAATTTCGGAGTTTTTAGGAGCGTTTTTTAAAACGCAAAATTTAGATATAATTTGCTGGATAAAAGTAATTTTAGTTGCTTTTAGCGTGATATTGTTGTCGGAAATTTATAAGTTTTTGTATAGACGTTTTAATAGTAAAGAAAGTTTATCGAAAAATTATAAAAATATATTAATTAAAAATAAAAATAATGCATAGACTTGATATTATGAGACAGTTTAAAATCACAGAATCAAAAACAAAAAACAAAAACGTGGTATATTTGTATACGACTTTAAGCGAGATAGTAAATCAAATAAATAGTCAAATGATTATTAAAAACGACGACAAAAGAGTCGAACTTTATATAAACGTTTTAGAAGACTACTATGAACTAATAAAACAAGAGATAGAAGATAAAATTTCAGATATTATAGCGATAAGTTATAAGTATGATTATTTTGAAAAAATAGTAAAAACTTGCAATTTAAGTAACGTTGATAGAGAATTATTATTAACGGCGTTAATTTCAGCCGACGTAGACGAAGATAAAAAATATATATCAAAAAGATTGAAATCGTTTAGCGAATATTGTATAGACGGAATATATAATTTTAGGCTAAAAACGTTAAAGGAAAAGTGGACGGAAATAGCGAGTTATATTCCATCAACATTTGCCAAAAAGCAACTAAAAGACTTTATCGAATATATAGTAAAAGAAAAAAACGGCAAAAGGGTATATTTTGAAAACGGAAGCGTATACGATAAGCGATTTAATATTTTGCGAAGGCGAGAACTTTTAACAAATAATACTTTATTAGATAGTACTTTGGTAGAGATTTTATTGTCGGGAGCGAGTGAAGTTGAACTTTGTTCGCCACTTAGCGAAAGTGAAGAAAAGTATATTAAAGAATTGTATGGAAGTAGAATAATTTTATCTGATAATTATTTTTCCACTTCAAAAAAGACGTAAAAATGTGTTGACAAATTTTAAAAACTATATATAATGATTATTACACGGGATAAAAATTTGCCGAAATTTATGCGTTAGAAAGTCCTTTAACTTAGTTTAAAGGCTTTTTTAATCTAAAATTATTAAACAAAAGAGGGGTAATATGATAATTTATCTTGATACTGACAAAAAGTTAGAAGTACAATTTAATATATCTATAAAAGAGTTGCTATCTTCTTTTGAAGGCGGGTTTGATAAAAATATAGTTTTAGCAAACGTCAATGGCGAAATAGTAAATTTATCGTATATTTTAAAAGAAAACGATAAGGTAAATTTTATCTCTATTAAAGAAAGTGAAGGTTTAACGGCGTATAGGAATACTTTAATGCACGTTTTTGCACACGCTGTTAAAGAAATATATCCAACGTGTATATTAGCAAGCGGAAAAGTTACGGAAACGGGTTTTTATTATGACGTTGAGTTTAAAACTCCTATAAAAAACGACGATTTACAAAAAATTTCAGACGAAATGAAAAAAATTGTAAAAAGTGATTTACCTATTGAAACTTTAAGTTTGCCAAAAAAAGATGCGCTTAAAATGATGAAAGGGTTTGAAGAAAGATATAAAGTCGAGCAAATTAACCTAAGTAATGAAGAGAATTTTTTATTTGATAAGCACGGCGGGTTTATAGATATATCAGCGGGCGTTGTTTTTGCGTCAACGGGTAGAGCAAAGCATTTTAGAGTTAATAAAATATGCGGGGCATATTATAAAAACGATAAAAACAATAAAATGCTCACGAGAATTAGCGTTGTAGCCTACGATAAAAGAAGTCAAATAGACGAATATTTTAATAATTTAAAAGAAAGCGAAAGCAATAGCCATATAAAATTAGGTAAAAAACTTGGGTTTTACGCTTCTTCAGTAAGCGTAGGAAAGGCATTACCTATTATATTAAATAAAGGTCAATACGTTATTAGAAAACTCACAAAAACAATTGAAAACGACCTTGAAAAACAAGGTTACAATTTTATTGAAACGCCTATATTTGCAAAACCTTCGTTTTATAAAAAATCAATGCAAAACGATAGGGTAAAAGATAAGTTGTACTCTATTGAAACGGGTAAGAAAGATAATGAAATTTTCGCTTTAAGAGATAGCTATATGGCTTTTCATTACGAAACTTATTCACTCGTTCCAAAAAGTTATAAAGAATTACCATTTAGGCTTTTTGAAGAGGGTACTATCGTTAAAAAATTAGATAGCGGAACGTTAAAAGGTTTAGTAAAATTAAGACAGTACACGTCTTTTGAAAGCACTGTTTTTTGTAGTGATAAAGATGCGAAAAGCGAAATTTTAAAGAGTTTAGATAGTGTTTTGTATTTTATGAAATGCTTAGGTTTAAGTGACGATATTTCCATAGTTTTAGGAATTAGGGGAAATAGAGAAAATTCTAAATACGTAGGCAGTACAACAGAGTGGTTAAAAGATGAAAACGTTCTTCGTGACGTTTTATCTAAAAAAGCAATAAAGTTTAGCGAAAAGGTTGGCGAGTGTACTTACTATGCTCCTTCAATTAATATTTTACTTAAAAACTCTTTTAGAAAAGATGATAAAATTTTCTCAATATCGTTAGATACAAGGCTTACAAAACTACTCAAACTAAAATACACTAATAAAGACGGTAAATTATTAACGCCAGCATCTTTAAGAGTAGTTTTAGAAGGTGGCTATGAAAAACTATTAGCATATCTTATTGAAAAGAATAAAGGGGAAATGCCGTTATGGTTATCTCCAACGCAAATTTCAATAATAAGCGTAAATAAAAATAACGTTAATAAAGTTAATAAGTTAAACGACTTGTTTTTAAGTGAAGGTTTTAAAAGTGTAGTCGACGTAAGGAATATTACCGTAAGTAAAAAAATTCACGAAACGCAAACTCAAAAAATTCCATATACGGTAATCGTTGGTGAAAATGAAAGTCAAGAATATTTAACTTATAGAGAATTTCAAGTATCAAAAACAAAAACTATAAAAATTGAAGATTTTATAACAAAATTAAATGAAAAATTAAAAAATAAAGAATAATAAAAGTGTTAAAAATTGCTTGACAAAAAATTATGGAAGTGGTAATATACTATCAACAAGTAGAAATTACCCTTCTCACCCGCGATATTGTCAGTGTGGTTCAATAAGTTATTAAGCAAATTAAATTGCTATATTTAACGGGGTATTTTCTGCCCCGTTAATTTTTTTAGGAAGGTATACTATTATTAAAGACCAACATCAAATCAACGAAGAAATAAGAGATAGAGAAGTCCGTTTAATCGGTGCAAGTGGCGAGCAACTCGGTATTATGAGTTCAAGTGAAGCCCTTAAAATTGCTTACGACCAAGGTTATGACCTTGTTAAAATTTCGCCAAATGCAAATCCGCCCGTATGCAAGGCTATGGATTATGGCAAATTTAAGTTTGAACAACTTAAAAAAGCGAAAGAGGCTCGTAAAAATCAAAAAATCGTTGAATTAAAAGAAATTTGGCTTTCAATGACTATTGACGTGGGAGATTTAAACGTTAAGGCAAAACAAGCGGTAAAATTTCTTTCAGCGGGGAACAAAGTAAAAGTTTCAATAAGAATGCGTGGTAGGCAAAATGCGCATTCCGATATAGGTATTGACGTTATGACTCGTTTTTATCAAATGATTGAAAATGACGCCGTAATTGAGAAAAAACCTATGCTTGAAGGTAGAAATATCTTAATGATATTAGCCCCAAAAGCGTAAACTTATAGAAAAATTTTAGGAGGACATATATTATGCCAAAAATGAAATCGCATAGTGGTGCTAAAAAGCGTTTTAAAGTTACAGCATCTGGCAAGGTAAAAAGAGGTCATCAAGGTAAAAGTCACATTTTAACTAAGAAGACGACTAAGAGAAAGAGAAGATTAAGAACGGGAACTTACGTTTCTGTAACACAGGAAAAGACGGTTAAGTCTTTAATTCCTTATAAGGCTTAATAAAGGAGAGTAGTGATATGCTTATAAAAAGAGGAGTAAACGCAGTTAAAAAACGTAGAAAAATAATGAAACTCGCTAAGGGCTATTTTGGCGCTAAAAGCAAGTTATATAGAGTAGCAAGACAAGCAGTTATGAAATCTCTTAATTATGCTTACGTTGGCAGAAAACACAAAAAGAGAGATTTTAGAAAACTTTGGATTGCAAGAATAAACGCAGGTTGCAGACAATATGGAATTTCTTACAGTAAATTTATGTATGGTCTTAAACTCGCTGACATTACACTTAATAGAAAAATTCTTGCTGATATGGCAATAAACGATACTAAAGGTTTTGAAACTTTGGTTGAAACTGCAAAATCAAAACTTGCAAAATAATTTTAAATAGGCTGTTTTATTAAGCAGCCTGTTTTTAATATTTAACTTTAAAAATTGAGGTACTATGATATATTCTTCAAAGCAAAATACTTTAATTAAAAAAATCGCATCACTTAAAGATAAAAAATATCGTAAAGAATATAATCTTTATATTAGCGAGGGTATTAAAACCGTAAACGAGGCTATTTCATTTAATATGCCAATTGAATATATTGTAGTAACGACTTCAAAAAAGCAAGAAATTACAAAAAATTCTTATAATACTATTGAAGTGACTGACGAGGTTTTTGCATTTATATCGCAAGAGGTTACACCACAAGGAGCGCTCGTAGTAATAAGAATTGAACAAAACACAATAAAGCCACCAATAAAAAACGCAGTTATTTTAGACGGAATACAAGACCCTGGCAATTTAGGAACTATAATTCGTTCAGCGCTCGCATTTGGATTTTTAGATATTTATTTAGTCAACTCAGTTGATGCGTATTCTATAAAAACCGTGCGTAGTAGTATGAGCGCTATATATAAAGTCAACTTATATAAAGGCAGTTTAGAAGAAGTTTTAAACGTTTTACAAGGCTACGAAATAATAGTTGCCGATATGAAAGGCGATAGTTTAAAAGCGTATGAGCCTAAAAACAAATATGCAATATGCGTAGGAAACGAAGGTAATGGAATATCTAAAGAACTTTTACTTAAAGCAGATAAAGTGGTTTCAATACCTATGGGCGAATATAGTGAAAGTTTAAACGTAGCGGTGGCATTATCAATAATAATGTATCAATTTTCTAAATAGAAAAAAGGAGAATTTTTATGTCAGGACATAGTAAATGGGCGAATATTAAAAATAAAAAAGCAAAAACTGATGCTGCAAAGGGTAAAATATTTACTAAAATAGGTAGAGAGTTGGCGGTTGCTGCAAAACAAGGTGCCGACCCTAATACAAACAGTAAACTTGCTGACGTTATCGCAAAAGCAAAAGCAGCAAACATGCCAAACGATAATATTCAAAGAAGTATTAAAAAGGCAGCCGGCGAACTTGGAAACGTTAACTACGAAGTTAAAATTTACGAAGGTTACGGTGTTGGCGGTAGTGCGGTAATAGTAAAAACTTTAACTGATAACGTAAATAGAACGGTTGGCGAAGTTAGGCATATATTTGATAAATTTGGTGGAAATATGGGCACAACGGGTTCAGTTTCATATATGTTTGAAAATAAAGGCGTTTTAATTATTGAAAGAACGTTAGAATTAGACGAAGATACTATGATGGAACTCGTATTAGAATCGGGTGCTCAAGATTTCACTACAATGGACGATTGCTATGAAGTATTTTCAGCCCCACAAGATTTCAGTAGCGTAAGAAAATTCTTTGAAGAAAAGGGTTATACTTACGACGAGGCTGACATTATGATGGTGGCTAATGATAAAATAGATTTAAGTGCCGAGCAAATGGTTACTTTTGAAAAAATGCTTGACGCTTTTGAAGATAACGACGATATTCAAGACGTATATCATAACGTAAATATCGTAGACGATAGCGAAGAAGAATAATCAAATAATTTTGCACTTTAAAAAAGTGCAATTTTATTTTTAAAAAAGTGTATAATATTTTAAAAACGGTCAATACTAATAGTACAAAGGGAAGAAAGGAGAAAATATTCAAGTAATATTAGCAAATTTCAATATATACCTTTGTTTAAAAAAGGCTTATTTTATATAGCCTGTAAAGACTGTAATTATAATATTCAAAGTATAAAAATTGTAAAATTTTTGTAGTTAGAAATATTAAATTATGGTCTTTATTTTTTATTTAAATTATAACGCAAAAGATAAATATCGAAAACAATCAAAAAATTAACTTAACTTTAACCTTTTATTATTAAAATAATAAAGGTTAATACTTTTATAATGGGTTAGTATGATTTATCAGGTGATATTATGAATTACGAAAGCATAAATGGTGAAAATTTAAAAGCAATGTACGTGGGCGGAACAAGTTTACTTAAAAACAACGCCTCGTATATAAACGACTTAAACGTATTCCCCGTTCCCGATGGGGACACCGGTCTTAATATGACGAAAACGTTAGAGGGCGGTTTACAAAGAATAATATCTTGTGAAGAAACTGATGCAAGTATAATAGCGTCAAAATTTACACACGGTGCGTTATTTGGAGCAAGGGGAAATTCAGGCGTTATTTTATCGCAAATATTAAAAGGTATAAGTACGGGAATACAAAATTTACATACAGTTCAACTTAAAGAGTTTGAAAAGGCGTTTTCAGTTGCCGTTGAAACGGCGTATCACTCAGTAGATAACCCTGTTGAAGGCACTATTTTAACCGTTGTAAGAGAGGCTACTGAATATGCAATTAATAATACGGTAAAATACATAGACGAGTTTTTAAAAATACATTTAGAGCAAGCGAAAAGAACTCTATTAAAAACCAAAGAAATACTTCCAGCGTTAAAAGACGCTAACGTTGTAGATAGTGGCGGTGCTGGTTACGTATGTTTTGTTGAAGGTATGTATAGGGGTTTAATAGGTGAAGAAATTGCGGTAACGGAAGACTTTTCAACTGAAACGACTTCGCAAATAAACTATTCTTTATTTACAAGAGATAGTCAATTAACGTACGGTTACTGTACTGAAGTTATGATAAGGTTACAAACTTCAAAAGTAAACGTAGAAACATTTGATGCAAACGTAATTTTAGAATTTTTAAAAAGCATTGACGGCGAATCTATCGTATGCTATAAAGATGAAGACGTTGTAAAAATTCACGTTCACTTAAAAAATCCAGGTTTGGTATTAACTGAGTGTCAAAAATACGGCGAGTTTTTATCGGTAAAAATTGAGAATATGACGTTACAGCACAATGAGGCTGAAAACAAAAAAGTAAAACACAAGACCAACGCAATAGTAACGGTAGCAAACGGCGAAGGTATGATAGAAGTGTTTACTGAATTTGGTGCTGATGCTATTATAAACGGCGGTCAAACGGGTAATCCGTCAAGTGATGATTTTATAAACGCGTTTGACACTTTAAATGCTGATAATATTTTCGTATTACCAAACAATAGCAATATATATTTAGCGGCAAACCAAGCAAAAAAACTATATAAAAAATGTAACGTTATAGTTTTAAAAACTAAATCTTTCGAGCAAGGTTACGTAGCACTTTCGGTTTTTGACAGCGATACAACTGATACTGAAATGCTAATAAGTGATATGCAAGCGACTATTGATGGCGTTACGAGTTTAGAAACGACTTACGCCGTTAGAGACGCTGTAATAAATGGCATAGATATTAAAAAAGGACATTTTATGTCGTTTATTAACTCAAATTTAGTATGCACTGACGAAGATGAAATTACGTCGGTATTAAAAGCAATTTCACTCGTTGACGATATTGAAAATAAAGAATCTTTAACAATTTTCTTTGGCGAAAGCGTTACTGACGAAGAAAAGCAAAAGTTTTTACAACTTTTAGAAGAAAATTATCCCGACCTTATTACGACTGTTTTTGACGGCGGTCAAAAGGTTTACAGATTTATTATAGGTATTGAATAAAAATTATTGATTTTTAAATAACTTAAAAAAGTGGGCAACTTTCAAGTTTCCCACTTTTTTATAAGTAAACTATAAAGTTATTAAAAAAAGCCTTTTTATTATCAATAAGAAAATTAGTATTTTCTTGACTTAATTGTAAATATGTATTACAATATAATAAGTATAAAGTATAATAGGTGTAGTATGCGAATTTTAGGTATTGACCCAGGGTTAGCAACGATAGGTTATGGGGTAATTGACGTTGATAAATCTAAGCCAAAAGTTATAAGTTTCGGTGTAATTTCAACGCCAAAGGAACTTTCTATGCCTAAAAGATTGCAAATTATAGAAAGTGACTTAAATCAAATTATAGATAAGTTTTCTCCTGATGAAGTTGCTATTGAAGAATTGTTTTTTAATACTAATATAACTACGGGTATAAACGTAGCGCACGCAAGGGGTGTAATAGTATTAACTTGCTTAAAGAAGTGTAAAAATTTATTTGAATATACGCCCCTGCAAATAAAGCAAGCCTTAACGGGTTACGGTAGGGCTGAAAAACATCAAATTCAAGAAATGACGAGGACTTTTTTAGGATTAAGTAAAATTCCACGCCCTGACGATGCTGCAGATGCGTTAGCGGTTGCCTTAACGCACTCGCAAACAAATAGATTAAGGGGAAGTTTTGAAATAAAGTAGGTAATTATGATAGGGTATTTAAAAGGAAGGGTTATAAACGCAAACAGCCCGTGTATTTTATTAGAGTGTAACGGAATAGGTTATGAAGTAACGTGTTCATCTTCGGCATTTTGTTTATTAACGGCAAAAGGCGAAGGAGCAATATTTACATATCTTAACGTTTCGGAAAACGGAGTTGCTCTTTACGGTTTTGAGAGTTTAGAAGAAAAAAATATGTTCTTAAAACTAATAACCGTATCGGGTATAGGTCCTAAAATGGGAATTACTATACTATCATCAATGCCGTTAAAAGACCTTGCTTTTATAATAGCGTCACAAGACGTTAAAAGTTTATCAAAAGTAAAAGGTTTAGGCAAAAAGACTGCTGAAAGAATAATTTTAGAACTTCGTGAAAATATTTCTTCACTTGATTTACCTGAAGATAAAAAATCTCAAACAATAATCAAAGAGAGTTTTTCTCCACTTGAAAACGATGCGGTTATCGCTTTAATGAGTTTAGGTTTTAATCGTTCAACTTCTGAGGTTGCCGTAAAAAGTGCCGTTGCAAGAGGTGCGGATACTATCGAAGGCGTTATAACGATAGCACTTCAAACTATAAAATAGGTGTATTATGATTGATGAACAAGATATAATTTTTGATAATGGCGAAGATAGAGTTGTCAGTAGTGACAAAACGTCTTATGACGACATAGAAAATATTTTACGTCCAAAATCAATGGAAAATTACGTTGGGCAAAATAAGGTTAAAGATAATTTAACCGTATTTATGAAGTCGGCAAAAATGCGTAACGAGGCTTTAGACCACGTATTACTTTACGGCCCACCGGGTTTAGGTAAAACTACGCTTGCTCACATTATAGCAAGTGAAATGGGTGCACAAATTAAAGTAACTTCTGGTCCGTCTATTGAAAAATCTGGCGATTTAGCATCAATTTTAACTAATTTAAACGAAGGCGACGTGCTATTTATTGATGAAATTCACCGTTTAAATCATAACGTTGAAGAAATTTTGTATCCCGCTATGGAAGATTTTTCATTAGATTTTATCATAGGAAAAGGTCCGTCGGCACGTAGCGTTCAAATTCCTCTTAAAAAGTTTACCTTAGTTGGCGCAACTACAAAGGCAGGTATGCTTTCTTCGCCACTCCGTGATAGATTTGGCGTACTTTGTAGGCTTGAAATGTATTCTATTGACGAACTTGCTGAAATTGCAAGGCGTTCGGCAAATACGTTAGGTATAAATATTGAAACTACGGCGTCTATCGAACTAGCAAAAAGAAGTCGTGGAACTCCACGTATAGTAAATAGGCTTTTAAAAAGGGTTAGAGATTTTTCAATAGTATTAGGTCATAGCGAAATTAGTTTAGCGGACACCAATTTGGCGCTTGACCGCTTGGAAATAGACGAACTTGGTTTAGATAGTATAGATAAAAAGATTTTAGAATCAATTATAAATAAATTTGACGGCGGTCCCGTTGGGTTAGACACTTTAAGTGCAACTGTAAACGAAGATACTTCTACTATTGAAGACGTTTACGAGCCGTATTTACTTCAACTTGGTTTTATAGCAAGAACGACAAGGGGTAGAGTATGTCTTAAAAAAGCGTACGAGCATTTAGGTATACCGTATCCTGAAAAAATAGATATTCAAACGTCAATATTTGACAGTCAAAATAATAGTAAAAAATAATATGTTATCGACAAGTGATTTTAATTACAATTTACCCGAAGAATTAATAGCGCAAACACCCGCTGAACCTCGTGACAGTTCAAGGCTAATGCTATTAGATAGAAAAACGTCTAAGGTTAGCGACCTACATTTTTACGATATTGAGAGCATTTTAAAAAAAGGCGATTTATTAGTCGTAAATAATACGAAGGTTTTACCAGCAAGAATGTTTGCGACTACTTCTTTTGGTGGAAAAATTGAAATATTACTCTTAAAAAGAATAGATTTAACTACTTGGGAAGTTATGGTGCGCCCTGGTAAAAAATGTAAAGAAGGTAAAACTTTTACAATAAATGAAGAACTTTCTTTTACGATTTTAGATAGAACTGAAAGTGGCGGAAGAATAGTAAAATTCAACTATAACGGCGTTTTTGAAGATATAATTTCACGCGTAGGCGAAATGCCCCTGCCACCGTATATTCATAAAAAACTTGAAAATCAAACTCGTTATCAAACGGTGTATGCAAAAAATTTAGGTAGTTCCGCAGCCCCAACTGCTGGTCTACACTTTACCCCAGAACTTATTGAAAGATTAAAAAATAAAGGCGTAGAGTTTAGTGAGGTTGAACTTCAAGTGGGCTTAGGCACTTTTAGACCGGTTAAAGTTGAAGACGTTACTAAACACGTTATGCATACCGAAAGATATAGAATAACCAAAGAAAACGCAGATATTATAAATAAAGCAAAACAAGAAGGAAGAAGAGTTATTGCCGTAGGAACTACTTCGGTTAGAACGTTAGAAACGGTTGCCGACGAAAACGGATTTGTAAAAGAGTGTAGCGGTGAAACGAATATTTTTATTTATCCACCATATACCTTTAAATGCGTTGAAGGTTTAATAACAAATTTTCATCTTCCCGAGTCAACGCTTATAATGTTAGTGTCCGCTTTTCTCACTCGTGAAGAAACTCTCTCTCTATACGAAAGAGCAGTAGAAAAAGGGTATAGGTTTTTTTCGTTTGGCGACGCTATGATGATTTTATAAACTTCGTTATACTTCGTTTCGTTGAAATTTATCGATTTCAATGACCAACAAGGTCTATTTCAACCGCTAAATTTCAAGTGCCTTGTCTTTGAAAAAGCACAATAATTTTCACATAAAATAACTGAAAGTTATCTCATTGTTTTTATTTTTGCTTTTTCTCTTTCACAAAAAGTTTTTTTAAATACTTTTAGTGAGTATTTATATATAAAAAAATCAACTAAAAAGATACGTTATTATGCAAAAATTTTATTTCGAAACAATTAAACAAGATAAAAAAAGCGGAGCAAGGGCAGGTGTATTACATACGCCTCACGGCGATATAAAAACGCCGGTATATATGCCCGTTGGTACGCAAGCAACGGTTAAAGGTGTATACCCTCGTGATTTAGACGAGTTGGGTGCTCAAATAACACTTGCAAATACTTATCATTTGTATATGCGACCAGGTGATGAAATAGTTAAAAAAGCGGGCGGAATTCATAAGTTTATGAATTATTCTAAGCCTATGTTAACAGATAGCGGTGGCTTTCAAATTTTCTCACTTGCAAAGTTAAACGCTATTAAAGACGAAGGTGTTACTTTTCGTTCAAATATAGACGGTTCAAAGCATTTTATAACGCCCGAAAAGGCAATAGATATCGAAAATAATTTGGGTGCTGATATTATTATGGCGTTTGACGAGTGTACTGCTTACGGCACCGATTACAACAAGTCGAAAAAGGCTATGCATAGAACTTTAAATTGGCTTGATAGGTGCTATAATTTTCATAAAAACGAAGAGCAAGCACTCTTTCCTATCGTTCAAGGTAATATGTATAAAGATTTGCGTTTACAAAGTCTTAAAGAAACGCTTCCTTATGCAAAATACGGCTTTGGTATAGGAGGGTTGTCGGTTGGAGAACCAAAGCAAATAATGTATGATATTTTAGACGAAATGTTGCCGTATTATCCAAGCGATATTCCAAGATATTTAATGGGAGTTGGAAGTCCCGACTGCTTAATTGAAGGCGTAAAGAGGGGTATTGATATGTTCGATTGCGTTTTAGCAACTCGTATTGCGCGTAACGGCACGGCTATGACTAGTCAAGGCAAGGTAGTAGTAAGAAATGCGAAGTATAAAGAAGACTTTACACCGCTTGATAAAGAGTGTAATTGTTATTGTTGTAGAAATTATACGAAAGCATATCTTCGCCATATGATAAACGTTGGCGAAATGATGGGCGGTATGCTTATTAGTTTACACAATATAACTTTTTTAGTTAATTTAATGAACGGTATGCGAGAGGCTATTATAGGCGATTATCTTGAAGATTACACAAACGAATTTTATAAAAAATACGGCGAATTCAACTAACAAAAATCGCGATAGCATAAAATACTTGCTATTTGGCGTAAAATAATGTATAATTAAAAATATAAATAAAGGAGATATGAAAATGAGTTTATTTAATTTACTTGCAGAAGGCAACGGCTTGCTTATGCCTATTTTACTTATCGGTTTAGTAGTATTATTTATTGTTATGCAAATTGTATCAGGCAAAAAGCGTAAACAAGAAATGGCAAAAGACCAAGAAAGAAAAGATAAACTTTGTGCTGGCACAAAAGTTTTAACAATCGGTGGTATAAGTGGTGAAGTTGTTTCAGTTGACCACGAAAACAACACTTTTGTATTAAAAACTGCAACGAGTGAAATTCTTTTTGATAAAAGAGCAATATACCAAATGGAATTACCTGCTGACGTAGAAGTTCAACCTGTTGAAGAAGTTAAAGAGGTTGAAGAAGTAAAAGAAAGCGAAGATAAAAAAGACTAATTAAAGAATATTAAAAAAAACCTTTGCATAAAATACAATAACTTGTATTTTGCGGAGGTTTTTTATTTTGCAATCAAATTTTATAAAAGGTATCATTAAGGGTGTGTTATTATCTTTAATTTTTTCCTTAGTGTTTATACTAATTTTTGGGCTTATAATTTCAATTTTCGATATCGCAAACGGAGTTATAAAACCCGTAAATCAATTAATAAAAATTATCGCTATATTTATAGGGACAACTGTTGCGGTTAAAGGCGATAAAGGTTTATTAAAAGGTTGTTTGGTAGGCTTTATAATAGTTGTATTTTTATATCTATTTTTCACTATAATTAGTAAAGAAAAAATATTTTCTTACTTAATTATTTGGGAAATACTGCTCGGCGTTTTCGTTGGAGGAATTTCAGGTATTATTAGTGTTAACTTAAAAAAATGAAATTTTTTAGAGAATTTTATAATTCTCTTTTTTTATTTTATTAAGCAATAAATTTGTCTTAAAAGGTAAAATGATTAAAAAAATATCAAAAGCGGTAAAAATATCTATAAAAAAACGTTAAAACTTATTGACTAATTTATAGTTTACATTTATAATAAATAAGTATATATGTACTATAAGGGGAATTCTTTAAAAAATTAAAAACCCTTTAAAGCGAGGCAATAATGACTAAAAAGAAATCAATTATTATACTTGCAATAACTGCGGTTATGATGGTGATACTTGCTATTATGGAATTTGTTCCGTTTGCTCTACCATCATTTATTAAAAACGGCACTAAGGATTATAACTCTATTGCAAGTATTATACAAAAGGGCATTGACCTTAAAGGTGGTTACTACGTTATAGTAACGCCGGAAAGTGAAGATGGCGAAGAAGATGAAAATATTTATGAAAAAGCAGTTGAAATTATTCAAACTCGTCTTGATAACAGAGGATACACCGAAGCCACAATAACAGTTCAAGGCGTTGGCTCAGGAAGAGAAATTCGTGTTGAAATTCCAGAAGTTACCGATTACGACGTTGTTAAAGAATTGATAGGCTATTCTGGTGGTCTTAAATTCACGGGCGAGCAAGACCCTAAGAGTGACGCTTTACTTGATGGTAGCGACATTAAAAGGGCAACCGCTTACGTTGACAATGAAACTAACGGTTATATAGTTCATCTTGAATTTGAAAAATCAGGTATTGCAAAATTTTCAAGCGCAACTGAAAAATACAAAGATCAACCTATATACATTTATCTTGGTGACGATCTTATTTCTTCTCCAAAGGTAAACGAAAAGATAACAAGCGAATCTGCTCAAATCACGGGTTTAGAAACTATTGAAGAAGCACAAAATATTGCAGCGGTTATAAACGCTGGTAGAACAAATCTTAATTTCAAAGTTGGCGATGCTAATGAAATTAGCGCAACTCTTGGAGAAAACGCTTTAAAAGCAGCGTTAATTGCTGGTGCGGTAGGTTTATTTTTAGTATTTATCGTAATGGTTTTAAGATATAAGGGTTTTGGTATAATATCTTCAATAGCACTTATAATTTACACGTTATTACTCGTTTTATTACTTGCACTTGTTCCTTGGGTACAACTCACGTTGCCAGGTATTGCAGGTATTATACTCTCGATAGGTATGGCGGTTGACGCTAACGTAATTATATTTGAAAGAATTCGTGAAGAATATGCAAGCGGTAAAACTGTTGGTGCTGCAATTTCATCTGGTTTTGGTAGAGCATTTTGGACTATTTTCGATAGTAACTTAACAACGGTTATTGCGGGTATTGTTCTTTTAATTCTTTGTCCAGGTTCAATAAAAGGTTTTGCTATTACGTTGCTTATAGGTATAATTTTATCAATGTTTACGGCGATAGTTATTACAAGGTGGTTAATAAAATTGTTTAACCCACTTGTTCAAGATGATAAAAAACCTGCTTTTTATAATTTAAAAAGGGAGGGTGTTATAGATGAAATTTAATTTTAAAAATCTCAAAATAGTAGAAAAATTAAAAATCTTTTTACCAATAACCCTCGCAATTTTATTAACAGGTATAATTTTAATCTTTACTATTGGTATGAATATAGGTCTTGACTTTTCTGGTGGTGCGCAAGTTCAAATTTCTTTTGGTGAATTTGATAGTGCTGAGCAAAAGCAAGGCGCACTTGAAATCGTTAGAGATACTTGCCAAGAAAATGGTTTTGAAATAGGTCAAGAACGTTGGTCTAGTACTGACGAAAGCGAATCGTTAGAAATTGGCTTAGAATACAAATTAAACGGCGAAGAAGTTAATGCCAATAACGAGGACGCTCAAACAGAATTTTTAAAAAATATTAAAGAAAATTTAGAAGAACAACTTATACTTAATTTAAACGAAGGTTTAGAATTAGATTTAGTTGTTAATGAAAACGTATCAAGCCGTATAGTACATTCAACTACTGCTAATAGGTTACTTAAAAACGCTTTATGGGCTACGGCGGTTGCTGTCGTTGCAATTTTAATTTATATTGCGTTTAGGTTTACAATTTCATCTGGTTTAGCGGCTATTATAGCACTTGTTCACGACGTACTTTTTATGTTTGCACTTGTAACGTTTTTCCAAATACAAATAAACACTACGTTTATTGCCGCTATTATTACCATAGTAGGTTATTCTATCAACGCAACTATCGTTATATTCGATAGGGTTAGGGAACTTAAAAAATTACCGTCAATGGCTAATGCTACTGATAGTGAAATTGCTAACAAGGCTATTGAAAACACGTTATCAAGGTCAATTCTTACGTCAGTAACTACTTTAATAACTATTATTGCATTATCAGTGGTTTGTGCTATATTAGGTGTTCCATCAATGCAAGAGTTTGCCCTTCCTATTATATTTGGTATCATAGGTGGTTTCTATTCTTCAGTATTCTTATCAGCACCTATTTGGGTACACCTTCGTAAGTTTGGCAAATTTATAAAAAACTTAAAATTTAAAAGCAAAAAAGCGTAATGCGATATAAATTGTATACCGCTAAAAGCAAAAATTAAACTTTTCGGGCGGAAATTTCCGCCCGATATTTTTTAAAGGAAAAAGTATGATAGTTAAAAAGTCTACGTTATTAGAAAGTGAGTACAATTTAATAGAAAATCTTGCTAAGCAAAGTGGACTTTTAAAAGAAACAGTCACACTTTTATACAATAGGGGTGTAAAGACCTTGCAAGATATTAACGATTTTATAAATCCTTCCAAGCAAACTTTACACTCTCCGTTTTTATTAAAAGGCGTAAGCGAAGCGGTTGAACGAATTGAAAAGGCAAGAGATAATAACGAAATAGTCGTTATTTTCGGCGATTATGATGCTGATGGAATATGTGCTACAACCTTGCTTTATAAAGCGCTATTAGAATATGGAATATCAGCGATTACAATTGTTCCCGAAAGAAAAAACGGATATGGGTTAAGAGAAGAAACTATTGACGAGATAGTAGGCGAATATTATCCCGATTTAATTATTACGGTTGACTGTGGTATTAGTGCATATAACGAAGTAGAGTATTTAAAAGATTTAGGTGTAGACGTTATTATTACCGACCACCACGAAATTCCAGAAAAACTTCCAAACACCATAACGATTAATTGTAAAATTAAAGAACAAGAATATGCGTTTGACGGTTTGTGTGGAGCGGGCGTTTCTTACAAATTAGCGTATGCGTTAATAGGCGAAAAAGCAAATAAATATTTAGATTACGTAGCGATAGCAACAATTGCCGATAGTATGCCTTTAATAGATGAAAATAGATTTATCGTTATTGAAGGTATGAATATTATAAGAACAAACACTTGTGCAAAGGCAATAAAAACGTTAGTAGAAAAGGCTAATATTAAAGATATAACAACGTCTTCAATAGCGTATGGAATAGTTCCAAGAATAAACGGCGCTGGTCGTATGGACGATGCGTATTCTTGTTTGAAGTTTTTTATTAGTGAAGATGAAAATGAAATGCAATATTTAAGTCAAAGGCTAATAGAGTACAACGTAGAAAGGCAAGAATATTGCGATAAAATTTATAAAGAAGCAAAAGAGATAATTACAAAAGGCGAAAGCCCCGATAAAATAATAGTAGTATATAAAGAGGGTTGGCAAGGCGGTGTAGTAGGTATAATTTCCGCTCGAATAACCGAAGAATATAATCTTCCAAGCATTGTGCTTGCTGGAGAAAACGGCATATATCACGGCTCGGCAAGGTCGATAGAAGGCATGAATTTATTTGAAATTATTAGCGATAGTAAAGACTTGCTCGTTGATTTTGGGGGACATGCTCAAGCGTGTGGCTTAACCGTAAAAGAAGAAAATATTGACAATTTAATAAAACGATTAAAAGAATATATTGCTAAAAATTGCTCAAAGAAGGCTTTTGAAAAAATTATAGAAGTTGAAGATTTTATAAACGATAAAATATCTTTAAAATTTGCAAAAGAAATAGCGTTGTTAGAGCCGTTTGGAATAGGTAACACAAAACCCTTATTTGCAACGAGCGTGGTTAATACTGCCGTAAGAAGAATGAAAAACGGTTCACCGCATTTAATAATTCCAACTAAAAATTTTGAACTAATTGCTTTTTCGGGAGAGAAATATTTAAACTTACTTGCTTGTAGTAGCGTTAAGAATATCGTATTTGAAATAGGCGTTAACTATTTTAATAATAAAGAAAGTGTAGTAGGTTACGTAAAAAATATAGAAGAACAATTTGATTTAAACGAAAATCTAACTATAACCGCACTTTTAAAGGCGTGTAAGGACGTTTTAAGTAATGAAATTAGCGGAGATTACGAGCCGTTTGATTTACAAGATTTGTCTAAAATCAATACGTTAGGTTACGGCACGTTATTAGTCGTAACGAATAGTGAAAACTTAACTAAATTTGATTTAGAAGGCTTTAAAATAACGGCAAATAGCGTAATTGACTTAAATGGTAAAAACGTCGTTAAAGTTGGTGGAGTTACCGATGAAGAGGCGTTTTTATATAAGAGAGTTATATTTTTAGATAAGCCGTTAATTTTGCCTAAACTTAGGGGAGTTATAAACCAAGTAAATGAAAGCATAAGTAGTTATGAGCCGTGTTTAGATAGAGAAGATATGATTAAACTATATAAGCAAATAGTTAATTTTTTTGCTGGTGGTAAAATTATAAACACGATAGGCATATATAGAGAAATAAAAGGCGAGTTTACATTGCAACAAGTAGTAATGGCGTTTGAGAGTTTTAAGGAACTTGGCATAATAAAAGAGTCGGGCAGTTTTTTATATATAGATAATACTACCAAGAAAGATTTAACGACTTCAAAAATATATAAAAAATTCAGTAAGTAGGTGAATTATGGAACAGGCGGATAGAAGTATTCTTGAAAGTGTTGAAAAACTATATAGTAAAGAAGAATTTGAATTAATACACAAAGCCTATTTTTTCAGTAAAGATGCGCACGCAAATCAAAAAAGGGCGTCAGGTGAGGATTATTTTACTCACCCGCTTGCCGTTGCAAAAATTTTAATTGATCTTCATATGGACGCAAATACTATAACGGCTGCCTTTTTGCACGACGTGTTAGAAGATACGCCCGTTTCAGACGACGATATAAGAAGAGAATTTAGTGAAGAAGTATTAGAGTTGGTAGAAGGTGTAACGAAACTTGATAAAATTGAATTTAAGTCAAAAGAAGAAGAGCAAGCCGAAAATTTTAAAAAGATTTTCGTTTCAATGGCAAAAGATATAAGAGTAATAATAATAAAACTTGCCGATAGACTTCACAATATGCGTTCGTTAAACTTTTTATCACACGAAAGGCAATTAAAAATAGCAAATGAAACTTTAGATATATTTGCTCCGCTTGCGGGTAGGCTTGGTATATCGTCGGTTAAATGTGAACTTGAAGACTTATGTTTAAAATATATCGACCCCGAAGCATACGAATATTTATCAGTAAATATAAACGCTAAGGTAGAAGAAAGGCGTGCTTTTGTTCAAAAGGCTGTTGACGCTATTAAAGAAATATTAAGCGAAAGTAAAATTAAGGGCGAAGTTTTTGGTAGACCAAAGCATTTTTATAGCATTTATAAAAAAATGAAAAAGCGTAATAAGTCGCTTGACCAAATATACGATTTAACGGCGGTTAGAATTTTAGTTGATACGGTAGACGAGTGTTATGAAATATTAGGTAAAATTCATAAGAGATGGACTCCTATGCCGGGAAGAATTAAAGACTATATAGCAATTCCTAAGGAAAATATGTATCAAAGTTTGCACACTACGGTTGTAACGAGTTTTGGTCAAATTTTTGAAATACAAATTAGAACTTTTGAAATGAACACTACCGCTGAATACGGTATTGCCGCTCACTGGCAATATAAAGAAAACAAAGATACGGCGGATAATTTTGATAAACGTCTTGCATGGATAAGAGAAGTTTTAGAGTGGCAAGGCGGATTAAAAGATAGTAAAGAATTTTTAGAGTCGTTAAAAGGCGACGTTTATAATACTGAACTTTTAGTATTTACTCCTAAGGGCGAAGTAATAAGTTTAGTTAAAGATAGTACGCCTATTGACTTTGCTTATCGTATTCATACTGAAATAGGTCACAAGTGCGTTGGCGCAAAGGTTAACGGAAAAATCGTGCCTATATCAACGGTTTTACAAGTTGGCGATATTGTTGAAATTATAACGTCTAATAATAGTAAAGGACCTTCTTGGGACTGGTTAAAAATTGTAAAATCAAACGGTGCTAGAGCAAAAATCAAGTCCTTCTATAAAAAGGCTATGAGTGAAGAAGATAAAGTTAAAATGGGTAAGCAAATGCTTGAAAACGAAGCGAAAAGTAAAGGCTATACTCTATCAACTTTATTGACTGACGGTGCTTTTGAAAGAGTTTCTCAAAAACTGTTATTTAATTCTATTGAAGAAATGTATGCCGGTGTAGGAATAGGCGCTGTAACAGCGGGGCAAGTATTAGTAAAACTAATTGATTATTATAAAAAAGAAACGCCAGCCGAAACAAATCATTATCCGTCAAGTATATCAACGAAAGTGATTCACTCTACGGGTGATATAACTATAAAAGGCGTTGAAGGTTTATTAATTAGGTTTGCAGGTTGCTGTAATCCCGTTCCAGGTGATGAAATAGTAGGTTTCGTTTCAAGGGGTAGAGGTGTAACCGTTCATAGAAAAGATTGTCCTAATATGAAATGGGAAGACCCTGCAAGGCTTTTAGAAGCCGAGTGGACGGGTAAACTTGGATTAGAAGGTTATACCGTAAGTTTAAGAATTTTTGCAAGAGAAGACAGTATAATATTATCGCATTTATCTAACGGCTGTTCAAGGTATAATATATTTATTCTTGCAATTAACGGAAGAATTGATAATAAAAATCATATGTCCATAGTAGATACGACTTTAAAAATAAATAAAAAAGAAGACTTAGACAATTTAATTAGAGATTTAAAGAAAGAAAAAACTATTTTCGACGTGTTTAGGAGCACAAATTAATGGAATTATACACTTTTCAAACGGGACCAATGGGTGTAAACACCTATATTTTTGTCAACGAAAAAACTCGTAATGCGGTTGCGTTCGATATAGGGGGACACGCTTCTTTTATAATGTTAAACGAGTTGAAATACAACTTTAAAATAACTGATATTATATTAACTCACGGGCATTTTGACCATATAGGCGGAGTGTATGATTTTTATAAAAGAAATGCTAATATTCACATATGTATAAATGAAAAGCCGTTTATTTTAAATAATAATTTAAATTTGTCAAATAAGTTTGGAGAAAGCGTTAAGCCTTTTGAAATAACCAACTATTTTAAAGACGGCGATATTCTTATTTTAAATGATTTATCATTTAAAGTTATAGAAACCCCAGGTCATACGGCGGGTAGTTGTTCGTTTATTATCGAGGACTATTTAATAAGTGGAGACACTTTATTTTTAGGCAGTTTTGGTAGAACTGATTTTCCTACGGGAGATATGAAAACGTTAAAGCAGTCTATAAATAAATTATTTAATTTAGATAAAAACTACGTAGTTTTGCCAGGGCATAACGAAAGAACGAATTTGTTTAGTGAAAAGGCTACTAACCCGATAAATTATTATGATTAAAACTAATAGAGAAGATTACAAAAAAGAACTTGAAGAAGTTATTTATATGTTTAGCGAAGGTGACGACGTTTCTATCGTTCATAATGAAGAAAACGACGGATATAATTTTATTGACACTTTTTTATTTAACGGTAAAGAATACGTTTATAAAAACAATGCTAAATGTAGAGATAATTTAGAGTTAAAACGCTATGAAAAAAGGTTTTCAAAATTAGGTCTTTATAAAATATTAAGCGAGCATTATAACGTTCAACTCGAGTGGGGCGCTTTAACGGGAATTAGACCAACGAAAATGGCTTACAGTATAGGAGAAGACTTTGAGGAGCAATTTAAAAGAGTTTTTTCGGTAACTGATAAAAAGATAAATTTAACGAAAAAAATATTGCAAACGCAAAAGGATATAATAGATTTAAATGGAGAATATAGTGACGTTTTCGTAAGTATTCCGTTTTGTCCAACAAGGTGTTTGTATTGTTCGTTTATATCAAATCAAATAACCAAACAAGAAATGGTAAAAAATTATATAAACACGCTTATAAAGGAAATAAAAGGTGGGTATAATTTAATAAAAAATCCACGTTCACTATACGTTGGTGGCGGAACGCCTATATGTATTGAAAGTGAGTATTTAATTTTGCTTTTAGAAAGTTTAAAGCCCATAATAAGCAAGGTTAAAGAGTTTACTTTCGAGGCGGGAAGACCAGATGCTATAACTTTAGAAAAATTAAAAATTTTAAAAGAATACGGCGTTACGAGAATATGTGTAAATCCGCAAACTTTTAACGATAACACTTTAAAAATTATAGGTAGAAAGCATACTTCAAGCGATATTTTAGATAAATTTGAAATTTGTAGAAGTTTAGGTTTTGATATAAATATGGATTTAATTGCAGGGCTTGATAACGAAACGTTTATCGATTTTGAAAACTCGCTTAAAAAATGCGTAAGTTTAAAACCTGAAAATATTACCGTACACACTTTATGTTTAAAAAAGGGCTCAACTCTAAAAGAAAAAGTAAAGAGATTAGAAGTTAGTGAAATTTCTAAAATGATAGATTATTCTCACGAGTATTTACAGCAAAGCGGGTATAATCCGTATTATTTATATCGTCAAAAGTATATGGCTGGTAATTTAGAAAATACGGGGTATTCGTTGAAAGGTAAAGAGTGTATTTATAACGTTGACGTTATGGAAGAAACTTCTTCAAATATAGCCTTTGGAGCAAACGCAGTATCAAAAGTAGTGTTTTTATCGCAAAACAGAATAGAAAGATACGGCTCGCCAAAAGATATTTTAACGTATATAAACAAGGTTGATAAGATAATTTTAGATAAAGAAAAATTATTTTTAAATAAATAGGTAAAAAAGCGTAAAAATGGTGTAAAACGTTTGCTTTTTAGCAAAATTTATGCTATATTTACATTATACTTTTAACTAGGGCAACGGAATACTCTACCTTGTACTTGGTTATAAGCAAATAAATTTCCATAATGGAGGATAAAAAAATGGAAAAAGAATTAAAAGCATCAATTATTGAAAATTACAAAACACATGACGGAGATACAGGCTCTGCCGAAGTACAAGTTGCTCTTTTAACTGAAAGAATTAACCACTTAAACGAGCACCTTAAACTCAACAAACACGATAATCACTCAAGACGTGGTCTTATGAAAATGGTTGGTCGTAGAAAGGGTTTATTAGATTATCTTAAAAATAAAGATATCGAAGTGTACAGGGCTCTTATTGCTAAACTCGGTCTAAGAAAGTAATAATAAAATGGGGCGTATAATTTATATCGCCCTATTTTTTCAATTTATAGAACTAAAAAAGAACAAAAAGGAGTAAGGTATGTTAGAAAATTTTAAAGTTTTTACAACCCAAATCGGTGGTCGTGAAGTTAAAGTTGAAGTTGGCAAATACGCTCAACAAGCAAACGGCTCATGCGTCATTAGATGTGGAGAAACAGTTGTAATGGTTAACGTAACAATGGCACCAAAAGCCCGTGAGGGTATGGATTTCTTCCCATTGAGCGTTGATTACGAAGAAAAAATGTATGCCGTAGGTAAAATTCCAGGCGGTTTTAAAAAGAGAGAGGGCAGAGCAAGCGATAAGGCTATTTTAGTTTCTCGTTTAATTGATAGACCTATTAGACCGCTTTTCCCAAAAGGTATTTTTAATGACGTTACCGTTATAGCAACCGCTTTATCGGTAGAGCCAGATATTAGTCCAGAACCACTTGCAATGTTAGGTTCATCAGTTGCATTAGCAATTTCGGATATTCCATGGCAAGGTCCAACGGGCTCAGTAGTAGTTGGTATGGTTGATGATGAGTTTATTATCAATCCAAACGTTGCTCAAAGAGAAAAAACTCTTTTACATCTTTCTTTATCAGGCACGAAAGACGCTATAATGATGGTTGAAGCAGGTGCTAAGGAAATTGAAGATGAAAAAATGATAAAGGCCATTTTATTCGGTCACGAAGAAATTAAGCGTCAATGCGAATTTATCGAAGGTATCGTTAAAGAATGTGGTAAAGAAAAACTTCAAATGGATTTATATCACGTTCCAGAAGAACTTGACAATGCCGTTAGAGAATACGCAAGTGAAAAACTTGACTATGCGCTTGATACTTTTGATAGAGAAGTTCGCCAAGCACGTCAAGATGAAGTTGAAAAAGACTGTTTAGAACATTTTAGCGAAATTTATCCTGATATGGGTAGAGAAATCGTAGATTCTTTATACTACATTACTAAGGAAAAAGTTAGAGCAAAAATAACTAACAACGGCGTAAGACCAGATGGTAGAACGTTAACTGAAATTAGACCTATTTGGTGTGAGCACGGCGTACTTCCAAGAGTTCACGGCTCAGGCGTATTTACAAGAGGTCAAACACAAGTAATGACAACTTGTACGTTAGGTACGATTAGCGAAGTTCAAAAACTCGAAGGTTTAGATGAAGAAGTAGCAAAACGTTATATTCACCACTACAATATGCCAGGTTACGCTTCTGGTGAAGCAAGAGCATTAAAGAGCCCAGGTAGAAGAGAAATCGGTCACGGCGCACTTGCTGAAAGAGCGTTAGAACCTGTTATTCCACCTGTTGAAGAATTCCCATACGCTATAAGGCTTGTATCGGAAGTTTTATCTTCAAACGGCTCAACTTCACAAGGCTCGGTTTGTGGTTCAACTTTAGCACTTATGGATGCGGGTGTTCCTATTTCTCGTCCTGTTGCCGGTATCGCTATGGGTCTTATCAAAGACGTTGAGTCTGGTAAAGTTTCAGTTATGAGTGATATTCAAGGTTTAGAAGATTTCCTTGGCGATATGGACTTTAAGGTTGCAGGTACTACGAAAGGTATTACGGCAATTCAAATGGATATTAAAATTAAAGGTATTGATGAAGAAATACTTCGTAAGGCAATTTCACAAGCAAACGAAGGTAGACAACACATTTTAAATAAAATGTTAGAAGTTCTTCCAGAAGTTAATAGTAGCCTTTCTAAGTATGCGCCAAAGATTATTACTTTTGATATTAATCCTGAAAAAATTAAAGACGTTATCGGTTCAGGTGGTAAAACTATAAATAAAATTATTGAAGAAACGGGTGTTAAAATTGATATTGAAGAAAGTGGTAAAGTATATATTGCTACTTATGATGAAGATATCAAAATGGCTGAAAAGGCTAAAGCAATTATTATGTCAATAGCAAAAGACCTTGAAGTTGGCGATATGTTTATTTCAACGGTAGTAAGAATTTTACCAACGGTTGGTGCTTTTTGTGAACTTACTCCAAATAAAGACGGTATGATTCACATTTCTAAAATGAGTAAAGAAAGAATTAAGAGTGTTGAAGACGTTTTATCGGTTGGAGATACCGTTAAAGTTGAAATTATTAAAATTTCAGAAAAAGGCGTAGACCTTAAACTTCTTGAAAAAATAGAAGAAGAATAAAATTCCAGCCCCTAAGTTTTTACTTAGGGGTTTATTATGAGAAATTATATGGAAAGAGAAAAACGTTTAAACGTAATAAGCAAAATAATATTATTACTTATAACTATTGCTTGGGGATCATCATTTATAATTTTAAAAGAAACGGTAACTAACGTTCCTATTTTTTACGTTTTGGCTTTAAGATTTTTACCAGCAAGTGTTCTTTTGTTTATAATATTATTTAATAAAATTAAAGACAAAATTAATAGGAAAAGTATATTGCACGGAGTAATAATAGGCTTAATTTTGTTTTCGGCGTACGCTATACAAACTATGGGTGTTAAATATACAACTGCTTCAAGAAACGCTTTTTTAACGGCATCTTATTGCGTATTAACTCCTTTTTTAGCATATTTTATAAATAAAACTAAAATTCAAAGCCATAACGTTGTTTCTGCCGTCTTGTGTTTAACCGGTGTTGGTTTCGTTGTCTTTTCAAGTGGACTTGAAGCAAATGCTGATAGTTTAATTTTAGGCGATGCTTTAACGTTAGGCTGTGCAATCTTCTATGCTTTACAAATTATAATGATTAATAAATATCAAAACGTAAACGGTGATGACGGCTTAACTTTGTTAGTGTTTGAATTGTTGACGACAGGGGTTTGTTGCACGGTTACGACTCTAATTTTCGAACTTCCAGCGCAAGGAATTACAGCGTACGCATTGAACTTAGAGCAAGTATTAAAGATAACGTATTTAATGCTCATATGTACGTTAATGGCACAATTAGGTCAAATGATAGGTCAAAAATATACTGAAGAAAACGAAGCGTCGCTTATACTTAGTTTAGAAGCGTTTTTCGGGGCGTTATTTTCGGTAATTATTGGAGATGAAAAGTTTACTATATTGTTAGTGGTAGGTTTTGTAATTATATTTATTGCTGAAATTATTAACGAACTTAAAATTGACGTATTAAAGCCTTTTAGAAGGATTAAAAAGTGAAATTATGACTAAAACTAAGAAATCTCTTTACAAACTTATATTATTTATATCGGCTGTTGTTTGGGGCTCAACCTTTTTAATTATGAAAGAAACGGTGAAAGACGTACCATTATATTACACCTTAGGCATAAGATTTTTGCCGGCTGGTTTAATAATAATGTTAATATTTATTAAAAGATTTAATAAAAATTTTAATAAAAGGGTACTTTTACACGGTATAATAGTAGGTCTTATTCTCGCAATGGGTTATGCCTTACAATCAACGGGTTTAACTTTTTCAACGCCTGCAAGAAATTCTTTTTTAAACGCATCGTATTGTGTGTTAACGCCGTTTATTGCGTTTTTTATCAATAAAAAGCAATTAAAAAGCCACAACGTTGTATCTGCAATTTTGTGTATTACGGGCGTTGCTTTCGTTGCATTTTCAAGTTCGGACACAACCATAGCGTCAAATGCATTATTAGGCGACTCGTTAACTTTAATTAGTGCGATATTTTTTGCTTTACAACTTATATATTTGAAAAAATATCAAAAAAGCGATGAAAACGAAAACGGCGATGACGGAATAGTTTTACTTGTTGTTGAACTTATAACCGTTGGTATATTTATGCTTATATTGTCGCTATCAGTAGAGTTGCCGTCAAGGGGAATTCAAGCATACGCTTTAAACTTAGAACAAATATTAAAAATCGGTTATTTAATGGTTGCGTGTACGCTTGGAACGCAACTTGCTATAATTGTTTCGCTTGATAAAATAAGTGAAAATCAAACTTCGCTTATACTTAGTTTAGAGGCCGTTTTTGGAACGCTTATTTCTGTAATTTTTGGCAACGAAAAATTAACTCTTTTAATAATAATGGGCTTTGTTATAATATTTATAGCCGAACTTATAGCCGAGTTAAAAATAGACGTTTTTAAACCGTTTAAAAAATTAAGTAAAGAAAAATAGAATTAGTTAAATTTATTGAATATATACTGAGTTTAGCCACTTGCAGTTTGCAAGTGGCTATTTAATTTTTTGTTATTTATAAAATAACAATTATATTGACATATTAAGTAAAAAATAGTAAACTAAATATGTGTTAAATAAATTGCAAATTTATTCTTAATAGGAGAAATATGAAACGAGAAAAAGACAATCAATTAAACACCTTAGAATTACAAAGCACGGGCAAAGTATTTAATACTACTATTTTTTTGATACTTTTAGTATCATTAGTTGCAAGCGTGCTTCTTGGGGCATATTCAATCGTAACTAAAAAAGAAACTTCAGCCGTTACTTCTACTGATTATTATATTTTAATTTCTTACGCACTTCCAAGCATAGCGTTAACGTTAGCATTGTTTACAATATCTAAAAAAGAAAACGTTAAAATTTTTAATTATTTTAAGTGTGAAAAGGCAAGTAAAAGAAGTTTATTAGCAACGCTTTTAATTACTTTTGGTATGATGTTTTGTCTTGGTTATATAAACGATTTTATTGTAAATATAGCAAAGAGTATAGGTTTATCGCCAAGCGAGCCACAACTTCCGTCTTATTCTTTAATTTTCGTAGGTGCGTTGTTTGTTTTGTTATGCGTTTTACCGCCTATACTTGAAGAAGTTATTTTTAGAAATATTTTGTTTAGAAATTATTCAAAATACGGTACTATCGGCGCAATAATACTTTCAAGTTTAATGTTTTCGTTTTATCATATGTCGTTATCGCAAACGATATATCAATTTATAGTTGGCGTGTTATATTCTTTAATAATATTAGGTGGCGGAAATTATTTATTAACAGCGTTAAGTCATTTTATAAATAACGCTTTCGTGTTAGCAAATTACTACTTTTTACAACTAAATTTACCTCTAATTTACGAAGTTATATTAGCGTTGTTAGGTTTAGGCTGTTTAGTCTTTGGAATATTTTTATTATTTTATAAAAATAAACCTAAAATTGTTAAAACAAAAAAGGGTGTTGTGGCGAAAGGATTGCTTTATAGTTTAGCGGGCGTTAGCGTATGTATTTTATTTTGGGTGGTTAATTTATTCTAATGATAAAGGTTAATATTGTATGCGTTGGTAAAGTTAAAGAAAAGTATTTTAGTGAAGCAGTTAGCGAATATGCTAAAAGATTATCAAGGTATTGTCAATTTAATATCAAAGAAGTAAAAGAAGAAAATTACGTAGAAAACCCCGATAGTAAAGAGATATTAACTATACTAAAAAAAGAGGGCGAAAACGTAATAAAAGAATTGAAGGGTACGGTTGTTATTATGGATATTTTATCTAAACAATACTCTTCAAGCGAATTTTCATCTTTTGTATCTAAAATGGTTGATAGTGGCGAAGAAATAACGTTTGTAATAGGCGGTTCGTACGGACTTAGTGAAGACGTTAAAAAATTAGCCAAGCACAAAATTTCTTTTTCTAATATGACCTTTCCGCACACGTTGTTTAGAGTTATGTTAGTAGAGCAAATATATAGAGCGTTTATGATAATGAATAATTCAAAATATCACAAGTAGGTTAAAATGGAAGAAAAAATAAAGTTTATGAGAAAAGCCTTATCGCTTGCTAAAAAATCGGGTGAAATGGGGGAAATACCGATAGGTGCTTTAATAGTGAAAGACGGTAAAATAATAGCAACGGGCAAAAATATGCGAAACAGCAAAAAAATCGCCACCCATCACGCTGAAATTATAGCAATAGAAAAGGCTTGCAAAAAACTTAACGATTGGCGAATTGACGGTGCGGAAATGTACGTTACGCTTGAGCCTTGTCCTATGTGTGCGGGTGCGATAGTAAATAGTAGAATACAAAAGGTATATTTTGGTGCGTATGAAAGAAAAAGTGGCGCAGTTTTATCAAATCATAGAATACTATTTAATAGCGGGTTAAATCATACGGTTGAAGTTGAAGGTGGAATATTAGAAAGCGAGTGTAGTAAATTGTTAAAAGATTTTTTCATTTTAGCAAGAAAAAGAAAAGAATAGGTGGGTAATTTGGTTGACTAATTTTTAAGTTAAATATACAATATAATTAGCACAAATGCGTGCTCGAATTGATAAATAACAATTTTGGAGGAGTTATGATTACACACGGTACAGAGATAAAACTATTTAGTGGCAACTCTAACAAGCCTTTAGCAGAGGCTATTGCAAAAAAACTCAATATGCAACTTGGCGTTATTGAGTGTACTCGTTTTAGCGATGGCGAGATAAGTGTCCACGTAGGCGAGACGGTAAGAGGTAGAGACGTTTTTATTATTCAATCTACGTCACAACCTGTAAACGAAAATCTTATGGAACTTCTTATTTGTATTGACGCATTAAAGAGAGCGTCAGCAGGAAGAATAACAGCGGTTTTACCATATTTTGGCTATGCAAGGCAAGATAGAAAGGCAAGACCACGTGACCCTATTACAGCAAGGCTCGTAGCCGACCTTATTCAAGAAGCAGGTGCTGATAGAGTTTTAACTATGGATTTACACGCTTTACAAATTCAAGGATTTTTCAAAATTCCCGTTGACCATTTAGTAGGCGGTCCATTATTATTCAAGTATTTTACTGATAAAGTTGACGAAAACTTCGTTGTTGTTTCTCCAGACGTAGGCTCGGTTACAAGAGCAAGAAACGTAGCGTCAAAATTAAATTGTCAAATGGCGATTATAGATAAACGTCGTCCTAAAGCAAATCAACTTGAAGTTATGAATATTATTGGTGACGTTAAAGGCAAAAAGTGCTTAATGGTTGACGATATGATTGATACTGCAGGTACTATTTGTCAAGGCGCTGAGGCTTTATATAAAAACGGTGCAACTGAAATTTACGCTTGTTGTACGCACGCAGTATTTTCAGGTCCAGCAATTGAAAGAATTAAAAATTCACACATTACAAAACTCGTTGTGTTAGATACTATTAATTTACCACAAGAAAAGAGAATTGATAAAATTGAAATTGTTTCAAGTGCTAAACTTTTTGCTACGGCTATTGAAAACGTATATCACGACAGAAAAATGTCAGATATTTATAACGACTAATTTAATTCAAGAAGTTAGTTCTTTGCTTGCAAAGTGCAATAATTCCGCAAAGGACTAACTTTTTATAGTTAAAACAATAGCAATATAAAAATACTTTTAGGTGGATTATGAAAACGTTTTATAAAAAAGTAATTACAATAATATTATCAATGCTTATGGTAATGTGTGTAACTATCGGTTGTACGATTAATATTGAAATTCCTAATAACGGTGGTAACAATGGTTCAACCAACGTTGGCAACAATGGAACAACCGATGGCGGCAACAATGGAACAACTGGTGGAGGGAACAATAATACTAACCAAAACATGGCGGATAGGGATGCCGACCAAACACTTGAAGTTTTTATTGCTGATAGAGGTTACGGTACGCTTGGTCTTAAAGCTGCTCTTACTGAGTTTGCTAAGCAAAATTGGGTTAAAGCAAAATATCCAAATCTTGTAATACCAACACCTTACACTTCAAGAACACCTAACTACGGTATAACTCGTTTAACTTCACCTTCAAACAATAACTTTGACCTTATCTTTGTTATTGAAGATTTTAGGCCTCATATGAAGAGAGACGCAAACGGTAAGGCTTTAATTTGTGACCTTACTGAAAGTGTTTACAATTCAACTGTTCCAGGTGAAAATATTCTTTTCAAAGATAAAATTTTACCAGAGTTTGAAGATTATTGTACGATTTACGAAAAAAAATTAGACAAATATTCTAACTTTGACGTTCCTTGGGTAACAGGTTACCAGGGTTTTATTTACAACCCTGAAATTTTAGCAAGATACGATTTAAGTGATGAAATGCCTAACGGCAACCTTGCACCTAACACGACTGACGAGTTTTTAGCAATTTGTGAGGCTATTAAAAATGATCCAAGTAAGAGTGGTAACGATATGGGTTATGCTGTTGGTACTTGTGGTACAAACGGTTATGATAACGCTGCACTTACTGGATGGTGGGCTCAATACGACGGTATTAAAGCGTATGAAGATTTCTGGGACGGTTATTATACTGATCCAGAAACTGGGAAAAGAGACTTATCTCATAAAATTTATGAATTAACTGGTAGACGTGAAGCGTTAGAAGTAATGGGGCAATATATGGCGCCTGTTAACGGTTATTATGATGCTCGATATATCGGTATGGAATATATGCAATTACAATCATTATTATTACAAGGTATGTATGCATTTAGTTACTGTGCCGACTGGTTTGATAGCGAAATGGCTCTTGTTGTTGAAGATATGGAATCAAAAGGCGAACACGTTTCACCTATATTGCTTTTACAAACACCTGTTATTTCAGCAATCGTTGAAAAACTTGAATATAGAGAAAATCACGCTTATATGACGGAT
>JAZSNM010000034.1:0-30394 GCA_045536405.1 Christensenellaceae bacterium | reverse complement strand
TAATCTTAACGGTTTGAGTTTAAAAAATAAAATTAAATATTTTTAGTAAGTAAAATCATAATAAATTTTCCCCCGCATAGCAAGACGTTGCTATGCCGGGTTTTTTCTGTTTATAAGTTCTAAAATAGTAGGCTTTTTAATAAAATATAATGTGTTTGAATATTTACCAAAAATTCCTTTAAAAGAGATAGAAAAGTTAAAGCCAAATAACGTTACCGAACTTAGAATTAGAGCAAATTCGAGTTCGTATATTTATTATGATGGACAAACATATAAATTTAATTACGTCTTTACTTATTATGACGTAAACGATATAGTTTTTAACGCTTGTAAAAGGTCAATTTATTCCTTTGAAGAACAAATCAAGCAAGGCTACGTAACTACTGAACACGGCGAAAGAATAGGCTTAGCAGGCGAATTTGTGTACGAAAATAATAAAATATTAACAATAAAAAATTTTACGTCGCTTTGCATAAGAATTCCAAAGGAAATAAAAGGTTTTAGCCTAAAATTTTTTAATGAATATTATAATGAAAAAAGCATATTAGTTATATCTAAAACGGGTGTAGGAAAAACTACTTTTTTACGTGATTTAACTTATAATATTTCTAATAAATACGTAAAAAATATAGTTGTTATTGACGAGAGAAACGAAATAGCGTGTAAAAGTCAAAATAATAGTTTTTATTTAGGGGAAAGTGTTGACGTTTTAACGTATTCAAGTAAAGATTACGGCTTTAAAGTGGCGCTTAGAACGTTAAATCCAGAAGTTGTAGTAACTGACGAGTTGATAAGCGAAAACGATTTTTTGGGTGTTTTAAACGCTCATTTATCGGGTTTAAAAATTATTGCTTCAATACATAGTGATAGCATTGATGAACTAATAGATAAAAAATCAATGCAAAATTTAATAAAGCAAAAAGTTTTCGAGTATTATATTTTTTTAAATAAAGTTGAAAAGGGTAGAGAAGTTGAAATTTATTCAAAGGATTTTAAAAAGATATGCTCTTATGTAAATTGATTTTAGGTGTAAGCGTAATTATTTTGCTTGTAAAAATAGCAAAAAACAAAAATCAAAATAAAAAGGAAATAGTTGAATTTTATTTTGAATTATGTAGTTTAATCGAAGGTTTTTATAACGAAATGTTATATAGAAAAACGCCCTTAAAAGATTTTTTATTATCGTATAATAAAAGCGAGTTTTTAAATGAAATAATAGATAGTTATTTGTCTGGAAAATTAGACGTAAGTTGTTTTAAAAATAAATTAAATAACGATGAGGCTAATTTTATTTTAAGTTTATTTAATGAACTTGGTAAAAGCAATAGTGAAAGTCAAAAAAACGTAGTTGAGTTTTATAAAGAAAAATTCAATAAGATATACGTAGAAAAATTTAATGAATATAAAAAGCACTCAAAATTATATGTAAAAATAGCATTTAGTGTAGGGTTAATGTTTTTAATAATGGTGATATAAATGTCGTTTAGTGTAGATATAATTTTTAAAATAGCCGCAATAGGAATATTAATAACGGTTATATGTCAAGTTTTAAAAAAGTCAGATAGAGACGATATAGCCACTTTGGTAAGTTTAGCGGGGCTGATTATAGTATTGTCGTTAGTAATAGGAATGATTTCTGAATTGTTTATAAAAATAAAAGATATATTTGGACTATATTAATGGAAATATTTAAGTTTTGCATAATAGGAATAATTGGTGCAATTTGCTACGTTTTTTTAAGAAAAGAAAACGCTGAAATAGCAGGATTATCATTAATAGCAACGGGGCTCGTAATAATAGTATTGCTTGTTGATTACGCTGTAACTTTATTAAATTTATTTAAAGATATAGCCGTAAAAACGGGAATAAACGGGGAAATTTTCGTTGTCGTTATTAAAACTATAATAATTTCGTATTTAACTGAATTTTCAAAATCATTTTGCGATGATATGGGTGTTAGTTCAATAGGAAATAAAGTTGTGCTTGCAGGTAAAATATGTATTTTTATAACAGTTTCGCCTATATTGTATAGTTTAATAGACAATCTTATTGGTTTAATAAAATGAAAAAAATTGTATTAATTTTTGCTGTTTTCATAGTAGCATTTGCCACGCTAAATATTCAAAAAACGATAGTTTTAGCAAATGAAAATGAAGAGATTGACAAAATTGTAAACGAACTAATAGACGGCATAAACGAGCAAGATTACGTCAATGCGGTTGATGAATTAAACTTGCTTTTTAATAACGAAAAAACACTAAAAGAAAGATTGATTGACTTTTTTACGGGCGAAGTAAAACTTGATTCTAACCTAATTTTTTCATATTTTAAAAATAAGTTTTTAAGTTTAACAAACGAGTTGTATTACAGTATAATTCTAATAATTTTACTAGGAATTATCTACACGATTACAAATATAATAATTCCTAAAATTTCCGATAATTCAATGAAAAATACAATTTTTTTCATTTGCTATTCATTGTCTGTTTTAATAATTATAAAACTGTTAGATTATCTTTTTAACTATACGTATACAAACTTAAATAACGTATCGAATTTAATAACGATAATATTTCCAAGTATGTTTTCATTAATTATGTTAATAGGAAATTTTGGAATAGAATTGTTTAAACCTTTTACTGCTTTTTTATGCTTTTTTTCGTCTAGCGTAGCAAAAAGTTTTTTCTTTCCACTATTATCAATAATTTCGTTAGTAACAATCGTTTCATCTTTTAACGAAGATATAAAGTTTGATAATTTAAAGAAGACGCTTTTATCATTTTTTAAGTGGTCGATAGGAATAATTACTGCATTATTTTCAATATTACTAACTTGTCAAGGATTTTCAAATATACAGTATAACGGTATATCCGTAAAAATTTTAAAATACGCAAGCGGAACGCTTATACCTATCGTTGGTAATTTTTTAAGTGGTGGTATAGACGTCTTACTTGCATCATCAGTATTGATAAAAAACTCACTTGGCATATTTTCACTTTTGTATATTTTACTAATTAGCGTAAGTAGTGCGTTAAACTTAATAATTTTTTCATTTGCCATTAAATTTATTTCATCTTTAAGTGAGCCTTTATTAGATAGACGGTTTATAAACGTATTTAATTCAATAGGCGAAATAATCAACGGTTTAGCATCACTAATTTTACTTTCGGGTTTTATGTTTATTTTGACAATATTGTTTGTAATTTTATCAACTTCGCTATTGTAGGTTATTATGGAAAATTATATAAAAATTTCAATGTTAGTAATAATTTTTTTAACGTTTATACAATTAATACTACCAACAAATAGTATGAAGAACGTATCAAAAAGCGTAATTTCTTTAATTTGTGTGTTTACGTTAACCGTTCCGCTTATAAGTATAATAAAAAATAAAGAGTTAACAAGCGAAATTACTTTTGATGAAAAATACTACGAGCATTTAAACGTCGTTGAAAATAATACGCTAATAAATGAGACTAAACTAATATTAAATCAATACGATTTAAAAGATTACGATATAAAGATAATAGAAAATTCTTTAAGTGAAAAAAGTGTTGAAATAATTTTTCATAATGCGGAATATGGTAAAAATGAAGAGCATATAAATAGCATAGAAAGTTGCAAAAATGAAATTTTAAAAAAGAGTTTAGGCATTTTAAAGGAGGTTGTTATTAAGTTTGGCTAAGGTAGAAGAAAAAACTAAAAAAGGTAAGTTTAAAAGCGAATTTATAATTATTTTAATAATTATAATTTGCGTAATAATTCTAATATTTAGTGGAAATATCACTAAAACAAGTGAAAGTGAAGTTGCAACTTCTTATGAGAAAACCGTTGAAAACGAAATAATAAAAACTCTTTCAAAAATAAGCGGTGTTGGTAACGTTAGCGTTATGTTGACGTTTGTTGGCACGTCAGAAAAAGAGTTTTTAACAAGTAGCAAAAGTGAAGAAGGTGGAATTAATAGCGAAGAAGTAGTACTAATTTCAGGAAAGCCGTATCTACTTAAAGAAACCTATCCAAAAATTCAATCGGTTGTCGTGGTGTGTGAAGGCGCTGATAATTTACAAGTAAAAAACACGATATCAAATATGATAAATATGGCGTTTGAAGTGCCGTATGAAAAAATTCAAATATATAAAATGAAATAAGGAGTAAATTATGTCAAAAAAGAAAAAAATCATTGTACTTAGTTGTATGATAGCGTTGCTTGTTGCAACGGCTGTGTGTAACTTTTTGTTATCAGGTAATACCGTTTATAATGAAGAGAGTTTAGAAACAAGTTATTTTAGTCAATATAGAACGGAATTATCTTCTAAGAGAAACGAACAAATATTGCAACTTGATAAAATAATAGCCGAAAGTGAAGAAGCATCAAGTATAAAAGAACAAGCACTTTTACAAAAAATGCAACTTTTAAGTTTAACTGAACAAGAGTTAAAATTAGAGTCTTTAATAAAGGCGTACGGTTACGATGAGGTTGTTGTAACAATGAATTTAGATTCGCCAAACGTAAGCGTTGTAGTTAAAGAAGACGAATTTATGCAAGACGACGCCATAAAAATATATAATTTAATAGTGCAAGAAAGCAATATTGACTGTGAAAACATCAATATTATCCCATATTTATAAAAATTAACATAAAAAACGCTATCTAAAAATTAAATTGTGTGATATAATAAATAAAAGTGTAGAACACTTTATATAAAATATAAAAAATTTCAAAATTATATTTTAAGAGGTTATTATGGCAATTTATAAGCGTAACACAAATCAAGAAAGAAAGGGTAAGGTCGTATACAATGAAAGTATAGTTCAAGGTATAGTAGCGCTTGCCGTTTCGGAAGTAAAAAGCGTGTCGTTAACAAAGGGAAGAAAAAAAGATAAGTTTGAACTTATAAAAGTTGAATTTAATGGAAATGAAGTTGTCGTTGAAGTAACGGTTGATATATTATACGGTCATAGCGTTACTGAAGAGGCGTTTAATATTCAACAAAACGTTATAAGAAATATTGAGTCTATGTCAAAATACAAAGTTAAAAACGTAAACGTTAATTTTAGCGGAGTATTTTTTGAAGAAAATTAAATTAATATAACTGCCATACTATTAGTATGGCGGTTTGTATTGTTAAAAGAGGTAATATGAGAAGAAACGGAAGAGAGGCTGTATACAAATTGCTTTTTTCAAACAATTTTAACGATGCTTTTGATAATGAGTTTAAAGAAATAATTTTCATTGAAGAAAAATTAACGAAAGAAGATAGAGAATTTGCCGAAAGTTTAATAAATTTATACAACGAGCATAAAGCGGAAATTGACGGGGTTATTACTGAACTTGCAAAAGGGTATAAGTTGGCGCGTATTTACGCTACTGATAAATGTGCGCTTCAAATAGCAATTATTGAAATGACTTATATCAAAGAAATCCCATACATAGTATCGATTAGCGAGGCTATGGAACTCGTTAGAAAGTACTCAACGGCAGAAAGCCCTAATTTTGTAAATGGAATTTTGGCAGAATACAAAAAGAGGTTGGAGGCTTAAAATGGCAATATTAGACGGTAAACAATTTTCAATAAAATATAGGCAAATTTTAAAAGAAAAAGTTGCTTGTTTAAAAGAAAAATTAAATAAAGTACCAGGCTTAGCGGTAGTTATAATAGGTGAAGATCCTGCATCAAAAATCTACGTTAATAATAAAATTAAGGCTTGTGAAGAAGTTGGTATAATTTCTAAAACTTTTCGATTAAACGAAAGCATTTCTCAACAAGAAGCCGAAAACGTAATAAAAGAATTAGCAGTTGATGAAGATATTGATGGTATTTTAGTACAACTTCCGCTTCCTAAAAAGTTTGATAGTGGTAAAATTTTACAACATATTCCTACTGAAAAGGACGTTGACGGGTTGTCTGATACAAACTTAGGCAGATTACTTATGGGTGAAAAATGCCATATATCTTGCACGCCAAACGGTATTATAAAACTTTTAAAAGAATATAACGTTGAGTTTACGGGTAAACACGCCGTTGTAATAGGTAGAAGTAACATGGTAGGAAAGCCAATGGCTCTTTTATTACAAAGTGAAAACTGTACGGTAACAATGTGTCACTCAAAGACTAAAAATTTAGAATTTTACACTAAAAACGCTGATATTTTAGTTGTTGCGATAGGTAAAGATAGGTTTATTGACGGTTCAATGATTAAAGAAGGTGCAGTCGTTGTAGACGTAGGCATGAATAGAGTTGATGGTAAACTTTACGGTGACGTTGAGTTTAATTCAGCAAGTCAAGTAGCATCACTAATTACACCTGTTCCGGGCGGAGTTGGACCTATGACCGTAACAATGCTTATGCATAATACGGTAACGGCGTTTATAAGGAAGCATTTACAAGATGAACTTTAATGAAAAATATTTACACTACAAAGAAATAGTAGAAAAAGAACTTCATAAATATTTAGATAATTTAGTAAACGTTGAAGAAAATTTAATAAGTTCAATGAAATACAGCGTATTTATCGGTGGCAAAAGAATAAGACCGGTAATAATGCTTGCCGTAAGTGAAACGCTTGGGGTAGACTTTAAAGAAGTTTTACCTTTTGCCGTTGCCATTGAGTTAATACACACTTATTCTTTAATTCACGACGATCTTCCTTGTATGGATAATGACGATTATCGTAGAGGAAATTTAACAAACCATAAAGTTTATGGCGAGGCTATGGCGCTACTTAGTGGTGATGCTCTTTTAAATTTAGCGTACGAAATTGCTTTTAGAAACGTAAATAGTATTTATAAAATCAATTCAGCAAGACTTTTGTCTTCGTATAGTGGTTACTTAGGAATGATTGGGGGACAAGCCATAGATATAAATTCTATAACTAATAGCAATATAGATACGTTATTAAAAATGCACGAAGGTAAAACGGTAAAACTTATTCAAGCAAGTACGTTAATACCAAGTTGTTTGGCAAAAGATAAATATATAGATAAATTGCGTGATTTTGGATATAATTTAGGTTTATTATTTCAAATTACCGATGATATATTAGACGTTGTTTCAACAAAGGAAGAATTAGGTAAAAGTATAAATAAAGATGCTAATAGCGGAAAATTTACCTTTGTTACAGCGTATACGCTTGATGGTGCTAAACAGCAATTAGAGAAATATTATAATAATGCAAAACAATCAATAAGTGAAATAACTAATAACGAATTTTTACTCGATCTTGTTGATTACGTAAAAAATAGAAAAAATTAAAATGCGTATAGATAGTTTACTTTATGAAAAAGGGTTATATTCTTCAAGAAATAAAGCAAAAGAAAGTGTTTTAAAAGGCGAAGTTTTTTATAAAGGCGTAGCAGTAAAGCCATCTTTTGAAATTGAAAGTTTAGAAGATATAACTATAATAAAAAAAGAAGATTTTTTTGTATCTAACGGTGGTTATAAACTAAGTAAAGCGTTAAAAGATTTTAACGTTAGCGTTGAAAGTCTTATCGTGTGCGATATAGGAGCGTCAAACGGTGGATTTTCGCATTGTTTACTTAAAAATAACGCTAAAAAGGTATACGCCATTGACGTTGGCGAAAGTCAACTTGATAAAATAGTTGCTAACGATAGTAGGGTTGTCGTTTTAGACAATACAAACGCAAGGTATATAACGAAAAGCACTTTTAGTGACGGAATTGACGCTGTTGTGTGCGACGTTAGTTTTATATCGTTAACGTATATATTAGAAAACGTTGAAAAGGTGCTTAAAGAAAGTGGTTTTGCAATTATGCTAATAAAGCCACAGTTTGAATGCGGTAAAAAAAGCCTATCAAAAACGGGAATAGTTACTGATGCAAACGATAGGTATAAAGGTGTTATAAAAGTTATAGAATATGCTCAAAAATGCGGGTTATATGCTGTAAATTTAACAACAGCGCCTATAAAAGAAAGAAAAAACGTTGAATATTTAGTTCATTTGGTTAAAGATAAAAATAAAAAAGTTATTGATACAAATTATATTAAAAAAATTGTATTTAAAGGTGAAGCATGAAGGTAGGAATATATATAAATTCAACAAAAACTGAAGCCAACAAAAAAGCAAGGACGTTTACTAATTTACTTCAAGATATCAACATAGATACGAAAGTGATTCATTTACAAGAAGATTGTAAAGATATAGACGTTTTAGCAGTTTTTGGCGGAGATGGAACAATATTAAGGGTAGTTGAATATGCAATTTCGTACGACATACCAATATTAGCAATAAACGTAGGAACCGTTGGTTTTTTAAGTAGTTTAGAGGCAGATGAAGTTGAAAAGGCTGTTGAAATAATTAAAAATTGCAAAGATTATCAAAAGAGAACGGTTATGAAAGTTTATGCAGGCGGAAATAAATACTACGCATTAAACGAGGCTGTTGTTGAAAGAAGAATTGACGGTGGTTCAAAAAGTGAAGTTGCAAGGTTAAACTTAGAAATCGGCGGAAAATTTGTAGATAAATACGTTGCCGATGGTATAATAATATCGTCGCCAACAGGCTCAACGGCATATTCTTTATCTGCGGGCGGTCCAATATTAACGCCAGATATAAACGCCTTTTCGGTAACGGCGATATGTTCACACGCTCTTCATATAAAGCCTATCGTATATAGCGATAGTTTAAGCGCAAAAATTACGTTAAATGAAAACTCAACAAAATGCGCTTTATACGTTGATGGAAAATTTATTAAAAAATTAGCAGTTGGCGAGAGCGTAGAAGTTTTAAAAAGTAAAAAGAGTGTAAAATTCTTTAAAACTAACGATAATTTTTTTGAAAGATTACTTATTAAATTAAATAGTTGGGGTTATACAGAGTAAAATGGCAACTACAAATAGAAGAGATGCAATTATAAAAATCATTACTGAAAATGAAATAATCAGGCAAGAAGAACTTGTTGAATATTTAAAAAAAGAGGGTTTTGAAGTTACTCAAGCAACGGTTTCACGAGATATTAAAGAGTTAGGACTAATAAAAATTCAAGGTGAAGTTAAAAAGTTTAAATATGCAATGCCTGAGAATAAGCATAATATTTTGAGTGAGCAAAAGGTTGTAACGTTGTTAAAAACGTTTGTCGTATCAATAAAAAGGGCTCAAAATTTAATAGTCATAAAAACGTTGGAAGGAAACGGTTCAGCGTGTGGTATGGCTATTGATAAACTTAACCTTGATAAAATTGTAGGAAGTATAGCGGGTGACGATACGCTTTTAATAGTATGTAATGATGAATTTGATGCTGAAGATATAATTGATATCTTAAAGGAAATAGTATATAAATGATAAAAAGGATGCGTTTACAAAACATTGCCTTAATTACAAGTGCCGAACTTGATTTTTCAAACGGCATAAACGTACTTAGCGGAGAAACGGGTGCGGGTAAAACGGTAATTATTAGTTCACTTAATTTTGTATTAGGTGCAAAAGCCGATAAAACAATGATACGCCGAGGCGAAGAAAGTTGTTTTATAGAGGCTGTTTTTGACGTGTCTAAAAACTATGAAGTTAAAATCGTATTAAATGAATACGATATAAATATTGATGAAGACGAGTTAATTATTAAACGAAAACTTAACGTAGAAGGAAAAAACGATATAAGAGTTAACGGGGAGAGCGTAACTCTTCAAATGCTTAAAAGTATAACTTCGCTTTTATGTGACGTGTATGGTCAAAGCGAGCATTATTCATTATTAAAAGAAAGTGCTCAGTTAAAAATGATAGACCTTTATTGTGGCGAAGAATTACAAGTTAAGTTAGATAAAATAAAAGAAATAATTGATGAAATAAAAATAACGAAAGAAAAATTATTGTCACTTGGTGGCGACGAAAAATCAAGGTTTGATAAAATTGACTTACTTACCTATCAAATAAATGAAATAGAAACTGCAAATTTATATGAGGGCGAGGAAGAAGAACTTTTATCAAAGCGTAAACTATATAATAATATCGAAAAAATAGGGGAAGCGTTAAAGATTGTTCACTTATCAATAACTGATGATGAAGGCGCGGTTGATAGGGTAAATTTAGCGTCTTCAAAGTTGTCGCAAATAAGTGATTATGATAAAGAGTATAACGCTTTATACGAAAGGATATTATCGGTAAAAAGCGAAATAGAAGATATAGGTTATGAGGCGGAAAATTTACTTGATAATTTAGATTATAACGAGCAAGAAAAACAGCGTGTAGAAGAAAGATTAGACTTGTATTATAATTTAAAAAGAAAGTACGGTAGCGACTATAATTCTATTATGGAATTTTATTCAAAATCAATGATAGAACTTGAAAATTTGCAAAATTTTACAAAACTTGCAACCGAGTATGAAACGTCGCTTACTAATAGTTATTCAGCGTTAAATAAACACTATAATGAAGTGAGTGAAATTCGTAAAAAGTACAGCGCTGTATTTTCTAAAAACATACAAAAAGAATTAACTACTTTGGGTATGAAAGATGCAACTTTTAGCGTTGAAATAAGTACTAATAATAGTGAAGATATTTTATCGTATAAGGGTATAGATAGCGTAACGTTTTATTTCTCAGCAAACAAAGGCGAGCCATTAAAAACAATGTCAAAAGTAATAAGTGGTGGCGAAATGAGTAGATTTATGCTTGCATTAAAATTAGTTTCAAGCGTAGTTGAAGAGCCTATAACGTACATATTTGATGAAATTGATGCGGGAATAAGTGGCGAAGTTGCGAAAATCGTAGCCGAAAAGTTTGCTTTATTATCAAAGCAAAATCAAATAATAACAATTACTCATTTACCACAAATAGTAAGTTTTTCAGACAAGTCGTTTTTAATTAAAAAATACAGTGACAATGAAAGCACGTACACAACGGTAGAAGAACTTGATTACAACGGCAAGGTAGGAGAAATAGTAAGAATAACGGGCGGAAGTGGCGAAACGGCGATATTGAACGCAAAAGAAATAATAGACAAAGCAACAAAAGTAAAAATAGATATAAGAAAATAACAAATTACTTGAAAAAATAAAAAAAGTTAAAAAAAGCACATTATTTTGCTTGCAAAAAAGAAAAATATAATATATAATTATCAAGTAATTTACGGAGAGTTGGCTGAGCGGTCGAAGGCGGCGGTCTTGAAAACCGTTGAAGGTGGGAGCCTTCCTGGGGTTCGAATCCCTAACTCTCCGCCAAACGTAACCTAATACGAACTTTAGTTCCGGGTTAGGTTGTTTTCTTTATGTAAAGTCCTTTTGTAAGGGCTTTTTTCTTTTCGTTCCAATTGTGTTAGGCTATATCTAATGTGTTTTATTGATTTTTCTAGCATAGTATGCTATAATTTTAAATAAATTATCATAGAAAATTGAGGGGATTATGGTTACAAATAAAGAGAATAATAGTTATTATAATCAAAAGATACTTTGGGCTACCTTGTGCTTATTATTTAGCGTGGTTAGTTTTGTTTTGTCCGGCGTTGCTAGCGTGTTGGGTTTTGTTGGCATTTTCGCATTATCAAAAGACTTATTTTTGGTTGTGGAAATTTTTTTCATTGTTTCGCTTGTTTTATGTTTATTAGCCTTTATTATTAGTGTTGTAATCATTTTTCGATACAAAAAAATATTAAAGGACAATCTGTATTCAAAAGTAAAGACACGCGTTATAATTAGTATAATTATATCAAGTTATATTCTTTTAATGTTTCTAAATATCTTTATTTTGCCATGATTGCAAAATAATAAGTTTTACGTTTCACACTCTCCGCCAAAATGGGCTAAATTGTTGAAAAATTAATGATTTAGCCTTTTTTTTATTTTAGATTAACTAAATTATTAAAGCAAATAAATGATTTACAATTTACTGATAGAAAAAAACAAGTAATATTAGATAAATTAAGTCGGTTAAGTACTGCTAAAGTAAGATACATATTGTTTAATAAGTTGTCTAATAAAGAAAAGAGTGATACATTATGTATCACTCTTTTTTAGCAAGGCTCACGGACTAACCACCAGCCACCGTTCTTAAGGTCGAGTAATTTAAGACGCTTTTGCTATTTGCACGCCCCTCGTAATGGAACGTCAACCTATGTTAGTATTTTATTATATAAATACTATTTAGTCAACTATTTTTTTAAAGAATTTATTTTCTTTATTTTTTCTTTAAAATGGGTGATAAGGTTAACATTTATAATTTTGCTAAATATAAAAGAAAATAAAAAAAGCCCCTGCCTTTTGGTCAGAGGTAAGAAAAAAATATTTTCTTTACTGTGTCCGCCTGCCGTTCGGTCAGACGCCGAGAAAGATTTCTCGGTATTCTTAAAATTGTTGTCAAGCAATTTAGCGTAAATTATTACATACGCTATTTAAGAAACTGTAATTGTATTTTATATTATTGTTTTCATTTTGTCAACTATTTTTATGGCGTTAAGTTAACGGAGTAAGAATAGTTCGGCCGTCAATGACGGACTAACTACGATGGGCTAAGTCAACTAAACCTTTATTAAACTATTGCATATAAGGGTAATAAATAAGAAAGTTAATTTTATTAAGAATTGGTTTTAATATTATATTTACCTATTATTTATAAAAAATTTTCAAAAATCAATACAAAATTTAAATAGATATGCTATAATAATATCATATAGTTTGTAAAAATATTTAAGTAAAGAACGTATGAGATAACATTGTTTTAATATTTTGACCATTTATATTTTATATAATATTTAAAACTGATAAAGGAAAGAAAGTTAAATGAAAATAGCGGTTACAGGATATTATGGTACTGGGTCATCAGCAGTAATTGATTTTTTAAGTGAATTTAAAAGCGTAAAGTGTGCAATAGGCAATAGATATGAACATTATCCATTTTTAGGTCAAAACGCCATATTTGATTTAGAAAATAGATTGTTTGATGAAAATTCAAATTATATGATTAGAGATTATGCAATAAACGAGTTTATTAAAGAAATGAAAAGGCAAAACGACCATAATTTTGGTTGGTTTGGTTCTTATAAAAAGTTGTTTAAAAATCAGTTTATGAATAGTGTTAATGAATTTGTTGATGCAATTAGTACAATTAAAAATTGTAAATCGTTTACTCAAGTAAAAAAGATAAAACATACTCCATTAAAAGCGATATTACAAATTGGTGCAAGAATAATTTTAAAAAGAAAGATATATGACTTAGGTAGGGTATACGTTTATGATAAAAATCCTATTAGATTTTTAACTGTTGACCATAATGAGTTTATGATTCATGCCAAAAAGTTTATAAATTCATATTTTGAAATGTGTCAGGTTGAAAATTTTAATATGGTTTACGACCATTTAATTTTGCCAGAACAGGCAAGAATTATAAACAAGTTTTTTGACGATGATTTTAAACTTATAGTAGTTGATAGGGACCCAAGAGACGTATATTTACTTAGCGAACATTATTGGTCTACGTTAAAGTTTGGTGCGCAACCAGGAATATATCCCGAAGGGGAGAAAGGCTTTTGTAGTCATTGGGATAAAACTCATGAATATATAAAAACCATAGATAAATCAAAATTAAAAAACGTAATGTTCGTTCAGTTTGAAGATTTAGTTTATAATTATGATGAAACTACTAAAAAGATAATTGATTTTTGCGGGTTAAAACGAGAAGACCATATAAATGCTAAAAAATTCTTCGACCCATCAAAATCTATAAATAATACGCAAATATTTAATCTAAAAGAAGAATACGCTAAAGAAGTTGAGCAAATCAAAAATCAACTTAACTATTTAGTTTATGACTTTCCTTATGAGAAAATGGAAAACACAGGAGAAGTTTTTGATAATTGATAATAAAACGTAAATAATATGAATATTAAATACTAATCCCCACGTTAAACGTGGGGATTAGTATTTTAATTATTAAAATTTTTTTAGAAAACGTTAGTATTAGTATCAAAACGTTAAATAGCGTAATAAATTACTTTAATACTTTTTTACACCAAGTACGTTTGTTGCAATTCGGGCATTTAAATATCTTGTAGTACCCATATGCATAGACATTAGCGCTTATAATACGCTAACGCTTGTACGTAGCCTAAAACTTTGTTTTGGTCTCTTTCGTTTAATGTTTTAAATAATGCAAGTAATTGATTTTCAATTTGCGTTAATTCATTTTTAGTTTGAATAATGCCGAACTCGTCTTCTCTACCTAATAAATAATCTATACTGCAATTATAAATATCGGCTAGTTTTATTAAGTCAAATATTGATGGTTCACAGCGACCTTTTTCCCAGTCGCAAATACTTGCTTTTTTCCTTGAAAGCATTTCTGCTAATTCTTGTTGCGTATAGCCTTTTAATTCTCTTAATTCTTTAATTTTTAACATAATATCTCCCCTTGTATGAAAATTTACGATTTTTTTCCATAAATTACTTGACTATATTAATAATTCATACTAATATATTGTTAAAGTATGAATTTATCATACATTTTTTAATAGTATTGGGCAGAATGATAAATGTCGCAAATATTGTCTTATATTAAATTAATATATTTAGGAAGGAATAGTGATATAGTTATATCGCTGTTAAATAATAACAAATATGTAAAAAATTTTATATGCGTTAAGCATTAAACAATATTTTATACTACTGGAGGTATTTTTATGTTTTCTTATCTTGACAAATTTTTAAAAATGGCAAAAAAAATTGTAAACATTTCTGCTTTATTTGAATTAATAGCAGGTATTATTGCTATGTTTGTACTTATTGCAGAAGAATGTGATGCATGGGTTTGCTTAGTTGTTTTAGCTGGCAGTGTTTTAGTTGCTAGTACAATATGGTTTGTAGGTAATTTAGTTCTATCTAAAATGGTTGACGTCAAACTTATTCGTAATAAATTATACGGTTTAGATAATGCCGATTTAAACGAGTTTTTAGAAAAAAAATTAACTAAAGAAGAATTAGCCGAAGCAGAACAAAAAAGTAAAATAATAGAACAAAAAAAAGCAAGATATAAAGATTTACTTGTTTCTGGTGTTATTTCTCAAGAAGAATACGATAATGAAATTGCTAAACTAGGCTAAAAAGGAGTGTTATGGATAAAAATATAGGTTGTATCGTAAAAAAAGAAGTTTATAATGAGATTGACGTAGCATATCCTATTTGTGTTAGTAGTTATGAAATACGAAAGATTATAGATATTAATAAAATATATGCAATTTTAAATTTAACTAAATACACTAATGCGTTAAATGTTGTAAAAATTAAATATCAAATGATTTCTGCTTTTGGTGAAATTGTTAAAGAAAGTGAGCAAATTATACAAAATAGTACGAAATCTAATATACTTACGGTTAATTTACCCTTACATAACGACACTAAAGATATTAAAGTTTATATTTTAGAATGTTTAATGGAAGACGGAACTGTAATTGCTAATAAGCCTACTAATATAGTTACAGAATTAGCAACGAAAATTGAAACTAAAGAAGAGCTTGCCGTTGCTAAAAAAATAGTGCCTAACGCAATAGTGTATTCAAAAGAATTTAGTAATTTATGGTATTGTGCTTGTAGTGCTTTAAATTTACAAAATAACGAAAAATGTATTGCATGTTGTGTAAAAAAAGATACTTCGTTAAAAAACATTAATAAACAAAAATTATCTGAATTAATAGCGAAAGAGCAAAAAGAAAAAGCAATAAATACTGAAAAAACTTACTTATCTGCAATAAATACTTTTAATAATTGCAAAACTATAGAAGATTATGAGTCTTTAATCAGTATATTTGAAAAATTGGGTAATTATAAAGAAAGTAGGAAGTATATTGAAAAGTGTAAAATAAAAACTGAAACACTTAAAAAGAAAAATAAACGCCGTAATTTATTAATAATATTATCGCTGGTAATGTTTGTGGGTGTAATAGTGTTTTTATCTTGTTTACCAAGTATTATATATAATAATAATTATAAAAAAATTGCTAAATATATAAAGGCTGGCGATATTAATAGCGCTTATTTTTTAATTGATAAAATAGAAGATTATAATCCTCTTGAAGTGCCAAGTGATTATATAACTGAAGTAAAAATAGCGAACGACGTAACTACTATAAAACCAGAATTATTTAAAGAGTTTAAAAACTTAAAAAGTATAACAATACCAAACACTGTAACAAGTATAGGGAATAAGGCGTTCTGGGGTTGTGAGAATTTAGAAAAAGTTAATTACATAGGAACTATAGACGAGTGGGCGCAAATTAAATTTGATGATAAATCAAATCCTTTAACACATGCTAAAAACTTATATATAAATAATAAATTAGTAACTAAAGCAAATATAACGTCTGCCACTAAAATAAATGATTATGCGTTCTATGGTTGTGAAAGTTTAAAAATTGTAGAAATTCAATATGGAGTGAACAGTATAGGTGAATATGCGTTTTCTTCTTGTTCTAATTTAACAAGTATAGAAATATCAAACAACGTAACAACCATAGGTCAAGGTGCGTTCTATGATTGCCCAATAGTTATTGCAAAAGTGCCTACAATTGCTATAAAGCATATATCTCAACCCAAATTAAAAACAGTAGTTATCAAAGGTGGTACAAGTATAGGTGATTATGCGTTTTCTTCTTGTTCTAATTTAACAAGCGTAACAATAGGTAACAGCGTAACAAGTATAGGTGATTGTGCGTTCATGTTTTGCTCTTCATTAACAAGTATAACCATCCCAAACAGTGTAACAAGTATTGGCTCTGATGCGTTTTATGGTTGTAAAGGTTTAACAAGCATAGTAATCCCAAACAGCGTAACGAGAATAGGCAGATGGGCGTTCGGAGGTTGTGATGGTTTACATAATATATATTGTAGGGCAAGCAGTGAACCAAGTACTTGGAGTTCGGATTGGAAATTTGGCTACTATGAAAGTGTTACTTGGAATTATAATGGCGCATAATTTAACAACTTTTTATATGAGGAGTATATTAAAACTTTGAATAACTGTATAGATAACATGCAAAAGCATGAAAATTATAAAGTACAAATGAATAGACTTAAAAAGGCAATAGACGCTAAGTTTTATTTAGAAGCTGTTTTTATAGAATATGCCATAATTGAAGATAGGTTTGACTCTGCAATTTGTCATAGTGGCGTAATAAACGACGGGAAATTTGCAAGTTTAAATGCTAAATTAAATAAAATGGCAAATATTGCAAGAGAAAAGAAAAGACTTGTATGTAAATATTTTAATCAAGAAATTTTTGAAAGGGTAAAACTTTGGAAGGATGAACGTAATCGCATAATTCATGCTTTAATGAAGCAATCATTAACTACTGAAAAATTGCGTGTTCTTGCTGAAGAAGGTCAAGCGATAGTAAAACATTTATGCTCTATAACTACAAGTTATAATAGAAAATTGACCAATCAAAATAAATAAAATTTAATAAATATCGTTTGATAGGAAAGTTTCTATAAGTACTTTATGCATGATAAAATTGTAGTACACTATACTTTGCGAGTAAAGTTGTGTGTTCGGCAAAGCAAAAAAAAGACTAACAAAAATTATGATGTGAACCCAAAAGTTGGACAAACTTTTGAGGTTCATTTCATTATTCGTTAGTCTTTTATAATGTCACCATCTATTAAATAATGATTTAACTTTTTGAACTTTTTAAAATCTTCCTAAAAATCACTTCAACACTTTTTTACACCAAGTACGTTTGTTGCAATTCGGACACTTTAAATAACGGGTAAATCCCATATGCATTGCATTCATTGCTTGCTTATAAGTAGGCACTATTTCGTGACCGCAATTTTTGCACTTGTAAGCACCTACGCTCACTTCAAGTTTTAATGCATAGAAACACGGTATCAAAAACATGATGCAAATACCAATAATTGCGATAATCTGCCAAACTCCTTCGGGCACAAAAAATGCAACAATTGCAAGACCTCCAAGCAATCCAATGATACTCACTATCAAAATTACATACATAGCCGTCCAAATAGTTTTATTCTTATGTTCAACTTCTTTTGCCATTTCAATTAAAATTTGTTCGTTTTTATCATTTTTATTTTCCATAATAATTTCTTCTCCATATAATAATTCGTTTACTGTAATATCAAGTATATTACAAAGGTCAAGCATTATAGCAGTGTCGGGCATAGACTTTCCCGTTTCCCACTTTGATACTGCTCGGTCTGTCACGTTTAACTTTTCAGCCAACTGTGACTGTGTTATATTTTTCTTTTTTCTGCGTTCGGCAATAAACCTGCCTATTTTAATTTGATTCATTTTTGCCTCCTTCGAAATTATTATATCAATGAAAATTAGTAAAAACCACGAACTGTTGGTTGATTTTACAAAATTCTACTACTAGTAGAGTTTCGTTTTGATTATTTCCAACTTTATTTGTGATTATATCTTGATTTTTATAAAAAATCAAGTATTATATACAAATTTTGTTAGTAAAGTAGATATAACTATTGAAATTGTATTTAAAAAATGTTATAATTATAAAAGTTTTAAAATATTTTTTAAGGAAATTATTATGAAATTTATACATTGTTCTGACCTACATTTAGATTCTAAAATGGAAACTAATTTAACAACTTCAAAAGCAAGAGAAAGAAGAAAAGAAATTCTTTTAACTTTTGAAAAAATGTTAGAATATGCAAAAATAAACGATATTAAAGCAATTATTATTGCGGGCGATATGTTTGATGGGGATAAGGTTTCAGCATCAACAAAAGCAAGGGTAATTAACGATATCACAAAATATAAAACTATTGATTTCTTGTATTTATCGGGAAATCACGATGAAATGAGCGTATTTTCAAGTTTAAATGAATTGCCTTCTAATTTAAAAATTTTTAAAAGTAGTTGGACTGAGTTTCGTTACGATAACGTATCAATCGTAGGCACAACCTTAAATAGCGATAATAAGCAATCAATTTACGACACTCTTAATTTAGAAGAAAATAGAGTTAATATAGTTGTATTACACGGTCAAACGTCAAAATATAACAGCAAGCAAAACGTTGAAGTTGTAAACATTTCAAAACTAAAAAATAAAAACGTTGACTATTTAGCGCTTGGTCATATTCACTCATACGTAAAAGAGTCGCTTGATAAAAGGGGTGTATACGCATATAGTGGCTGTTTAGAAGGTAGGGGGTTTGATGAAATAGGCGATAAAGGATTTGTTGTTTTAGACGTAGAAGAAAACGGTGTTAACTCAACTTTTATACCATTTGCAAGTAGAAAACTTATTGAAATTGAGTTTGATATAACTTCATATAATTCTTGGTTTGAAGTAGAAGATGCAATTTTAGATAAAGTAAGTGCAATAAGTAGTAAAAATTTAATAAAAGTAACCTTAATAGGCAGTTTTAATTTAAATTTTGAAAAGCAGTTAGACGTGTTAAATTCAAAATTAAATTCCATATTCTATTTTGCTAAAATAAAAGACAATACTACGCTTAAAATTGACCATAAAAACTACGAAAACGACGTTTCTTTAAAAGGTGAATTTATTCGCCAAGTATTAGCGTCATCATTAACTGACGAAGAGAAAAGTAAAGTAATTTTAGTTGGTTTAAAGGCTCTTAGCGGGGAGGACGTAAAATAATGAAATTACTTTATTGCAATATAGAAAATTTTGGAAAACTCAGCAATTTTTCATACAATTTTAATGATGGATTAAACACTATTTTACAAGATAACGGATTTGGTAAAACAACGTTAGCCTACTTTATTAAGGCTATGTTTTACGGGCTTGAAGTAACTTCAAAAAGAAGTTTAAATGAAAATATTAGAAAAAAATATCAACCATGGCAAGTAGGAAACTACGGTGGTAGTTTAGCGTTTAGTATAAATGACAAAGAGTATAAAATTACAAGATTTTTCGGCTCAAAAGAAAGTGAAGACACTTTTGAGTTAATATCTTTAAAAACAGGCAAAATTTCTAACGATTACACGAAAAATATAGGCGAAGAAATATTTCAAATTGATAGTGATGGATACGAAAGAAGTACTTTTATACCGCAAAACTTATCTAAAACCGGTAAAAGAGAAAGTTTGGCTAATAAACTTGTAAATTTAATTCAAGGAACTGACGTTTCATATAGCGTTGACGATGCTCTTAAAATTATTGACGGTAGAAGGGCGGAATTAAAAAGGCAAAACAAATTAGGTTTAATTGACGTTACTGAAAACGAGATAACTCGTTTAACCAATGAAATTAACGAGTTAAAAACTAAACGTCAATCAATATCAATACTTAAAGAGTACGTAGATAAAGAAGATAAAGAGATTATAAAACTTCAAAGTTTAAAAGAGCAAGTTGATATAAAAATTAAAAAGTGTAATGAAATTCAAACAAAACTTGCGTACGTAGATAACGTTAAAGAAAAGCAAAAAATTTGCGATAATTATAGTAGTGAAATAAAAAAATATAACAGCATATTAAATAATAGCGAAATTTCCACGTCTACTATTGACGAGTACGTTGATTTATTAGAAAAAATAAATGAAAAAAATGGTGAAATTAAAAGTAAAAACACTTTTGAAAGCGAGCAAAAATTAAACCAAGTAATTAACTACTTCGGTGGAGATAAAAGTAAAATTCCATCGCGTGAAGAACTTTATTATTACGAGCAAAAAAACTACGAATATAATAAAACTAAAAGTGAAGTTGATATTATTCCTACTAAAAATGAAAGCAATAAAAACTCAAGTAAAAAAAGTTTATTTTTGCTTATACCATCTATAATTTTAATTATTTTAGGATGTATTACAATTACTTCAAACTTAATTATTTCAATAATAAGTTTTATTGCATCTGTTTTATTTATTTTGTTTTTTGCATTTACTTATTTTTCTAAAATGATTGATGAAAAAACTTCTCAAAAAAGTGGAGATAATCAATCTATATTATTAAGTAAAAACGCCTTAATATTATCTCTTGAAAAAGAACTTAACTCATTTATAAGTAAATATGAAAGTAGTGCGGTTAATTTTACCTTAGGTTTAAATGCAATTATAAAGAATATTGATTTGTATAATACTCTCAGCGGTGAAATTTCACGTAAAGAAAAAGAACTTGAAATATTAAATAGTCAAGTTGCAGAATTAAATTTAAAGTTAAAAGGCTTTTTATCTAATTTTAATTTTGATATTTATTTAAATAACGATAGAGATAAACTTTATTACTTAAAACAAACGGTAAACAATCTAATTAGAGTTAAAGAACAATATAAAAACGCCTTAATAGAACTTGAAAATATTAAAAAAGAAAAGAATTTTAACGTTGATGAAAAAGAGTTAGAAACGCTTGATTTTGACGTTTTACAAAGGGATAGTAAAAATTATCAAGAACAAATTGATAAAGAAAAAGAAATTAAATATAAACACTTGCAAAATATAAGTAAAATACAAGATGAAACGTACGTTTTAGTTGATTTAGAAAGTGAAAAGGATGAATTAACCGTAAAACTCAAAGAATATCAAGAAGAGTTAGCAATAATTAAAAGTGCCGAAAAATTCTTAAAAAATGCAAGTGAAGAATTAACTTCAAGGTTTTTAAACCCTATAAAAGACTCTTTTAAAAAATATATAAAAATTGTTACGGGAAATAATTTTGACAACGTTGAATTTAACACCGATTTAGATATATCGCTTATAGAATACGGCGTGTCAAGAGAAGTTAATTATCTTAGTGAGGGGTATAAAAGTATAATTGATTTATGTATGAGATTTTCTTTAATTGAGTGCATATTTGAAAATGAAAAGCCGTTTATTATTTTAGACGACCCGTTCGTTAATTTAGACGGCGAAAAGTTGCAAAATGCTATAAAACTATTAAATAACGTTGCAAAAGAATATCAAATAGTTTATTTTACTTGTCACGAGTCACGTGCATAATTAAAAATTTTAATTGACAATTAAAGTAAAAAATATTATTATGTTATAGGTTTTACTATTCAAAGTAAAACCTATTTTATTTACAAAGGAAAATTATGAAAAAAGTTAATAAATCGGCGGAATTATTATGGCTTTTTGGAATAATATTCGTAGCATTAGGCGTATCAATATGTTCAAAAGCAAATTTAGGAGTATCAATGATAGCCGCACCAGCGTTTATCGTTTATGAGGCTATTGAAAACTTATGGTCGGGTTTTAGCGTTGGTATGGTTGAATATTTAATACAAGGAATTTTATTAGTTGTATTATGTATTATACTAAGAAAATTTAATTATAAGTTTTTATTTGCCTTTTTAGTGGCGATAATTTATGGTTTTGTGTTAGACTTATTTTTATTTATTTTTAAAGATATTACTATTTCGTACGTGTGGCTTAGGTGGGTAATGCTTATTGTGGGTGACGTTATTACGGCGTTTGGCGTTGCGTGCTATTTTAGAACTTATATGCCACTGCAAGTTTATGAACTTTTCGTTAGTAAGGTTTCATCAAACTTTAAACTAAGTATAAACAAGGTAAAATGGTCGTTTGATATTAGTTTACTAATAATTTCATTAATTTTAGCCTTAACGCTTTTTGGTGATATAAATACTTTTGATTTTTCAACTATATTATATAGTAGTTTTCACTCAATCGGTTTAGGAACAATAGTTACTACTTTTATAAATTCGCCTATAATTAAAATGATGGGTAATTTAATTGATAGATTTTTTGATAGTGGTGCAAGATTTCCTAATTTTAAAGAATATTTTGAAAAATAAAATACTATAAATAAAAAATGGGGGGGTGTATGCTAAGCTTAGCATACACCCCTTAATTGTTTTTTTAAATACGATTATTTTTTAGCAACTGTACCAAACATAGTTTCTTCAGTATCGCCTTCATATTTAACTTCTTTATTAATTTCAGCCTTACTTGGTTTTAAAATAAGGTTAACGATAATACCTAAAATTAAAGCACAAGCAATAGAAGAAATTGTAACAGGACCAAATTTAAGAGTTAAACCGCCAAGACCTGTAACTAAAATTGAAGCAACGATAAATAAGTTTTTACTATTATCAAGGTCAACGTTTTTAAACATTCTTAAACCAGAAACAGCAATAAATCCGTAAAGAGCAATTGAAATACCACCAACTACGCAACCAGGAATTGATTGAATAAATAACATAATAGGGTAGATAAACGCAAGTATAATACACATAATAGCAGTTGTAAATATTGTAGTAATTGAAGCATTACCTGTAATAGCAACGCAACCAACAGATTCGCCGTAAGTAGTATTAGGGCAACCACCCATTAAAGCACCGGCAATAGAGCCAACGCCGTCACCTAATAACGTTCTATGAAGACCAGGTTCAACGAGTAAATCTTTTTCGATAATTGAAGAAATATTTTTATGGTCGGCAACGTGTTCAGCAAATACAACCATAGCAACAGGAGCAAATGCCAAGAAAAGTGAAAGTATACCAGCACCGTCTATTACTAATTTAGCGCCGTCAATACTAAATAATTCTTTAAATGCTCCAACAACCGTTATATTAGGAATCCAATTTTTAAAATCAGCAACTTTAGCAAATACTGAGAAATCAATTATTTTAAAATAATTATTATCAAATAAATGATAGCCGATTAACGTAAATAACGTAGCAACTACGTAACCAGCGCCAACACCGATAACGAAAGGTATAAGTTTCATACCTTTAGAGCCTTTAACTGAAACTACAACAGTAACAAGGAAAGTAACAATAGCAACGAAAATATGTAAAAGGTTGTAATTAGCCGCATCAACTGAAACGTTCATAACGTTATTTATTGCTGAGCCAGATAAACTTAAACCAATTAACGCAACCGTTGGGCCAATAATAACGGGTGGCATAAGTTTAGTAATCCAGTTAGTGCCAACAAATTTAACAATTAAAGCAATAATTACGTAAACTAAGCCTGCAAATATAGAACCTAAAATAATACCGCAGTAGCCGTATAAAACACCTGTACAAAGTGGAGTAATAAAAGCAAAAGAACTACCTAAAAATACAGGGCTTTTAAATTTAGTAAATAGTAAGTAAACTATTGTACCAACGCCAGCGCCTATCAAAGCAGATGCTTGACTTAAATATGTGCCGTTAGGGTCAACTAAAACTGGCACGAGTACAGTTGCCGCTAAAATTGCAAGCAATTGTTGGAAAGCATACACAAGGTTTTTACCAAATGGTGCTTTCTCATGAACGTCATAAGTTAATTTCATAAGATTTAACTCCTTTAAATTTATTAATACGGTATTAAACCGTACATTATCATTTGTTAATCTTTTTCATATAATATTACTTTGTCATTACCGTCAATTTCATCAAAATAAACCGAAACTGTTTCATTTAGAGAAGTTGGAACGTTTTTACCTACATAATCAGCCCTAATAGGTAACTCTCTATGACCTCTATCAACTAAAACGGCAAGTTGAATTAATTTTGGTCTACCAAGACTTAATACGGCTTCGATAGCGGCTCTTGCCGTTCTACCCGTAAATAAAACGTCGTCACAAAGTATAACTTTTTTATCTTTAATATCAAAATCAATATTAGTTTTATTAACGTTAGGCATATCAGCCACTTCAGTTAAATCGTCACGATATAAAGTTATATCAATAAAACCACAAGGAAGTGAAACGCCTTCAATTTTAAAAATATTATCTTTAATGCGGTTTGCCATACAAACGCCACGAGTAACTATACCTATCAAAACTATATCGTTTGTACCTTTATTTTTTTCTATAATTTCGTGTGAAATTCTAAATAATGCACGATTTTTAGCAATTTCATCCATCAAAAGCGCTTTTTCAATCATATATCACCATAAACAAAAAGCCTTGCAATACTGCAAGGCATTATAAGTTGGGCAAAAGTAAAATCGCCTTGAAAGTATCACGGTACTTTAATTAAAGACTCAATTAATCAAATTATATATTGCAACTAAAATTTTGTCAATACTTTTTTAATTTTTTTTTTATAAATTGCTTGATTTTGATTTTTTTATTATGTATACTATACCTTGATATAATAAAATAAATATTTTCATATATGCATGGGAGGATTTTATGTTATACGTAACTGTTAAAACAACTGCGTTACACGTATGGTGGGACAAACATAAATTGTATCAAGACGGTTACTATTATAAAGTGACTTTAAACGATACAAGCGTGGCTTACGTAAAGAATTATTTGTTTGATTTTTTCAATTTACAACCTGATACGGAATATAAAGTTTCAGTTCAAATATGTGATAATAACAAAAATCCTTTACCCGAAACAGAGCCTGAAATTCAGTATTATAGAACGCTTAAAAATGTAACTAATTTTATAAATATAACAAAACCGCCATATAACGCTATCGGCGATGGTGAATTTGATAACACTGAAATTATTTTAAGGGCAATAAGTGACTGCAAACCTAACGACGTTTTACTATTTCCTATGGGAACGTACGTTACAAGTAGTATAATTTTTAATAGCGACTGTGTGTTTCAATTTGAAAACGACGCTAATATAGTTTCTAAAGGAGAGTAATTATGTTAAAAAGCGTAGTTTATTCAAATAGAATTAAGATATATTGGGATTTTATTAAAGGATATAATGAAAGTCACGTGTTTGAAATAACTTGTGGCGATAAAAAGTATTCAACTAACCAATTTCACTACTCGTTTTACGATTTAGAGTTTGATACTAATTATACTTTTAGCGTAAAACACAAAAACGAAAACGGCGAATTACTAAAAGACCTTGGCGAAATTACACTTAAAACTTGTAAACGTAAAAAAGTTATTGACGTAACTAAATCGCCATATAACGCTATTGGCGACGGAGTTACTCTTAACACTAAATCCCTTCAACAAGCAATTAACGATTGTAAGATTGACGAGTTGGTGTATTTTCCTAAAGGTGTATATTTAACGGGCGGTTTAGATTTAAAAAGTAATATTGAAATATATTTAGATGATGAAGCCGTTTTACAAGGTAGTGACAAATGTGCCGACTATTTACCAAAGGTGCTTAGCCGTTTTGAAGGCAACGAAGTTATAGCGTATCGTTCACTTTTAAATGCAGGCGTTATGGATAGTAAAGGTGGTCCAAACTGTGAAAATATAATAATTTACGGTGGTAAAATTTTAGGCGGTGGTGCTAAACTTAGAAATGATACAATTGACACTGAAAAAGTTGAAATTATCAAAGAAAACGGTTTAGAAAATCATCCAAATCCGCCGGGGTATTATTCTTCAATTTTACCAGGTAGAAGAAGGGGAAGAACTATTTGTTTTTCAAACGTTAAAAACGTAATTATTGCCGATTGTGAAACGGGAAACGCTCCAGCGTGGAACTTGCATTTCATATATTGTGAAGACGTTTTTACGTGTGACTCTAAAATCGTATCTCATGGCATATCAAACGGCGACGGTTGGGATCCAGATTCTTCTAAAAATTGCACGATATTCGGTGTAACGTTCGACACGGGAGACGACTGCGTTGCAATTAAATCGGGTAAAAACTTAGAAGGTTATCTAATTGGCAGACCTAGTGATAACATAACGGTTTTTGACTGTACGGCAGTAGACGGTTACGGTATAGGCATAGGCAGTGAACTTTCGGGTGGAATTAAAAACGTAAATATATATAACGTACATTTCTTAGGTAGAAAAGGCGGGTCTTTTTTAGTAAAGTATACCAAAAAACGTGGTGGAGTTATTGAAAACATTAGTTTAAATCATTGTACGCTTACAGACGTTAGTATAGCATACTATACAATTAATGATGATGGCGAACCAGCGCCGGTGTATCCAAAGGCAAGGAGGTTTTATTTTAACGATATAAAACTTGCAGGTATACAATATTTTACAAAAAATAATAGAGCGCTTACAAGGTCTGCCATCGTATTGCAAGGTTACGAGGGTGAAAACTGTATTGAAGACGTAGAAATAAACGATATTAAGTTTGTTAAAAGGAATTTTGTTCCTTATCAAACAATTTTAATAAAAAACGTAAAAAATTTAAAATTAGGAAACGTAACGTATTTGGAGGATTGATTATGACTGAAATCTTTAAAACGGTTAGACCTGAAGAGGTTGGTATAAAGAGTGAAAACGTTAAAAAATTCTATGAAAAAATAGAAGAAATCGGTTTAACAACGCACAGTATATTAATGCTTAGGGGTAATAGTATTTTTACCGAAGCATATTGGCATCCATTTCATAAAGACTTTTGCCATAGAATGTATTCTCAAACAAAAAGTTTCGTAGGTGTTGCAATAGGTTTACTTGTTGAAGACGGACTTATTAGTTTAGACGATAAAATTTGTGATTATTTTAGAGATAAAATTGATGGACCTATTCACGAATATTTAGAAAATCAAACAATTCGTGATATGCTTACTATGACGACTTGTTCTCCTAGTGGAAATCATTTTTTAAGTAAGGACCCAGATAGAACGCACTTATACTTAAATGCTGAAACTGTATCAAAGCCTGCAGGTACTACTTGGGCTTACGATAGTGCAGGTTCGCAAGTATTATGCAATCTTGTTGAAAGACTAACTAAAAAATCTTTACTTGACTTTATGAAGGAAAGAATTTTCAATCATATCGGCTCGTTTAAAACGGCACAAGTATTAAAAATGGAAAACGGCGATTCTTGGGGAGATTCCGCTATGATATGTACTGCAAGAGATATGGCTACGTTTGGTCGTTTCGTATTAAATTACGGTACTTGGAACGGAAAACGCTTAATGAGTGAAGAGTATTTAAAGGAAGCAACTTCTCCGCTTGTAGATAATTCATTAAGTAATCATCCATCAAAACAACACTCTTTCGGTTACGGTTATCAAATTTGGCGTGTTGGGGAAGACTGTTTTGCGTTTATAGGTATGGGTTGTCAATTAACCATTTGTAATACTAAAAACGATATTATTTTCGTGTGCAATTCGGATAATCAAGGCTCTGGTTATAATTATGATGCGATTATTAACCTTTTACAAACGTATATTTTTGATACGGTTGTTGATGAAGTATTACCTATAAATGAAAAAACAAACGCTGAACTTGATGCATTTATATCAAATTTAAAACTTAGGTCGGTTAGGGGTAAGAAATACCATCCACTCGTTGATAAAATCAATGGTAAAAAGTTTATTTCAATAGAAAAAAATCCACAAGGCATAACGGAATTTTCTATTTCGTTTAACGAAGACGGTAGCGGCACGTTCAATTACGTAAATGAACAAGGCAAAAAGAAACTTGACTTTAAATATGGCGAAAATGCTTACCAAAAGTTCCCACAACTTGGATATAGTGATATGATATGTAACGTACCCGCAGGTGGCGATTTTATGTATGATTGTGCGGTGTCGGGTGCTTGGACGTACGGAAACACGTTTATTATGTACGTTCAAATTATAGATAAGTATTTTGGTAACCTTTCAATGATATTTACATTTAAAGATGATATTGTTAACGTAAGAATGACAAAAACTGCCGAATATTTCTTACAAGAATATATGGGTATGTTTACTGCAAAATTAGCCGAATAATTATTTTTAAAAGGGGTTTATATGCAAGAAATTTTTAAAACGGTTAGACCTGAAGAGGTTGGTATAAAGAGTGAAAACGTTAAAAAATTCTATGAAAAATTAGAAGAAATCGGTTTAGCAACGCACAGTATATTAATGCTTAGGGGTAATAGTATTTTTACTGAAGCATATTGGAAGCCATTTCACAAAGATTTTGGTCATAGAATGTACTCTCAAACAAAAAGTTTCGTAGGTGTTGCAATAGGTTTACTTGTTGAAGACGGACTTATTAATTTAGATGATAAAATTTGTGATTATTTTAGAGATAAAATAGATGGTCCTATTCACGAATATTTAGAAGCGCAAACAATTCGTGATATGCTTACTATGACTACTTGCGTTTCGTGTTACAATCATTTTTTAAGCAAAGATCCAGATAGAACGCATCTTTATTTTAATAATCACACTATTACTAAACCGTCGGGAACGACTTGGACTTACGATAGTGCAGGTTCTCAGGTATTATGTAGCCTTGTTGAAAGAGTGGCTAAAAAACCTTTACTTGACTTTATGAAGGAAAGAATTTTCAATCATATCGGCTCGTTTAAAACGGCGCAAGTATTAAAAATTGAAAATGGCGATTCTTGGGGCGATTCCGCTATGATATGTACTGCAAGAGATATGGCAACTTTTGGTCGTTTCGTGTTAAATTACGGTACGTGGAACGGCAAACGCTTAATGAGTGAAGAGTATTTAAAGGAAGCAACTTCTCCACTTGTAGATAATTCATTAAACAATCATCCATCGTTTCATCACGTTTACGGATACGGATATCAAATTTGGCGTGTAGGCGAAGATTGTTTTGCCTTTTTAGGTATGGGCAATCAAATGACTATTTGCAATACTAAAAACGACGTTATTTTCGTATGTAACATGGATACTCAAGGCTCAGGTTATAATGAAGACGTTTTATTTAACCTTATTAAAACGTATATTTACGACGATATATCAGTTACTTCTTTACCTAAAAATGATAAAGCGTATAATCAACTTCAAGAATATATAAGTAGGTTATCGCTTAGGACTATAAGGGGCAAAAAAGACCACGAATTAGTAAACAAAATTAACGGCAAAGTATTTAAGCCATTAAATGAAAATCCACAAGGAATAACGGAATTTTCTCTTTCGTTTAATGCTGATGGCAGTGGCACGTTCAACTATATAAATGCTCAAGGCAAAAAGAAACTTGACTTTAAGTATGGCGAAAACGCTTACCAAAAGTTTCCACAACTTGGATATAGTGATATGATATGTAACATACCCGCAGGTGGCGATTTTATGTATGATTGTGCGGTGTCGGGTGCTTGGACGTATGGTAATAGATTTGCAATATTAGTTCAAATTATTGATAAATATTTTGGTAATCTTACTATGTTTTTTGATTTTAAGGGCGATATAGTAAACGTTAGAATGGCAAAAGTTGCAGAATATTTCTTAAACGAATATAACGGAAGTTTTACAGCAAAAATGCAAGAATAATTTATAAAAAATAGGCAAGGATAAAATTAGTACCTTGCCTTTTGAATTATTATTTACTTTTTTAATTGTTTATGTTAAAATAAAAAAGTAAGACCAAAGTCTTACTTCAATATGGTGCCGGTAGTGGGACTCGCTCCGCAACAAGTTGCTATCACGCCGGGGAAATAAAATAGTTTACTAAACTATTTTGCGCCAAAATAACGTATAGTATAAACTTGTATTTTGTCGCAAGATTTCCCGTTTTCGCCCACTTTAAACTAAATAAAAAAGTAAGACGAAACGTCTTACTTTAATATGGTGCCGGTAGTGGGACTCGCTCCGCAACAAGTTGCTATCACGCCGGGGAAATAAAATAGTTTACTAAACTA
>JAZSNM010000050.1:0-7102 GCA_045536405.1 Christensenellaceae bacterium | reverse complement strand
GCTCTTCTATGCTAAAATGATGATAGCAGTTCATATATTTCTCCTTGGTATTTGTTTTGTCGTTATTACTATTTTACCATAGATTTATATGAACTGTCTTTTTTATTTCATGTGTTGCACTTAATAGTATAATTCACCCTTACAATAAAAAATTCTCTTGTAAACAAGAGAATTTAAAATAATGTTACGATTGTATAAGCGATTTATAAAGATATTTAATGCCTTCTATAATATCGTTATAAGTAGAATTAAAATCGCCGGTATAATAAGGGTCTAAAACGTTTCGGGAATTAGGAGAGTAGTCTAAAAGTAATTTAACTTTATTGTCTTTATCATTGCCGAAAATTTTAAGCATTGAAGAGATATTTCTATCGTCCATACCTATAAATAAGTCATAATTATCATAGTCGTTTTTAGTAAGTTGAACGGCTCTTTTTTTAGAGCAGTCTATATTCAACCTATCTAAAATTTTTTTAGTTCCATAGTGAACCGGGCTACCTATTTCGTAAGTGCTGGTGGCACTTGACGATATGTAAAAATCTTTTTCTTTACCCATTTTTATAACGTAGTCTTTCATTAAAAATTCCGCCATAGGACTTCTACAAATATTTCCAAGGCAAACAAACATAATTTTAATCATATAATCCTTAATTATTGAGGTTTACTCGTTGAAGGGCTGTGCCCTAAAATTTTGCAATAATTTTGATAAAAAGTAGTATATTGTTCATAACCAACGGCTAAACTTACTTCCGTAATAGGCATACCTTTCTTTATTAAAGATTTTGCAAGATAAATTTTCTTAATAGTTATATATTTATTTATTGAAATTTTCATAAAACTACTAAACTGATGACATATTGTCGACTTAGAAACGCCTAAATCTTTTGCAATAGTGTCTAAGTTTAAAGGTTTAGTTATGTTTGCGTTTATATAACTAATTGTGCGCTTTACTACCGAGTTGACGTTTATAGGCGTAACGGGAGTAATACTTTTTAGAGTTATTATCGAGTGAAGTTCACAAAGTAATTGCATAATATGTGAAATTAGATTAACTCTAATCAAAGGGTTGTCCTTTAAGTTTGCAGTTTCAAATATAATATTTTTTAAATTGCTTTTTTCAACGAGTTCTTTTGGAATTACTCTATATAAGTTGTTGTTTGTAAAAACTTCTTTATCAATAAAAATATTAGCGCTTTTTAACATTGACTTAATAGTACTAAAATTAAATAAAATAACAATTCTCTCGTATTCTAATGAATTCTTAACCTTTAAAGAGTGTATTTCGTTTGGTGGGACTATTATTACGTCATTTTCCTTTACGGAATATACAACACCCTCAATAGTATATTCAATTTCGCCTTTTATGAGATATAAAACTTCAAATTGGCTATGAGTTTCAGGCTTTGAAATTGCATTTATATCTTTATCGGTAGTTTTAGTATGATGAAACAAAAAATCGTCCTTTGCTTCGTTGTGGCTGTTAATAATTATGTCCATATGCGCATTATATCATAGATTTTTAAGTAATTCAAACGTATTTTAAATGAATTGCAAAAAAAATTGCAAGAAATTTAATATAAATTGCAAAAAGTAATATTTACAATATTAAATAAGTGTGATACAATGATTACAATGGCATATTTTGTAATACGCCAAAATAAAAGTTTTATTTTAGGAGAATTAAAAATGAAAGTTGTATTATGTAAAGATAGTAACGACCTCGGTGCTCAAGCATCAAAACAAGCAACGGCTTGTATTAAAGAAGCAATAGCAAAAACAGGAAATGCACGTATATTATTATCAACGGGTGCATCACAATTTACTTTTTTTGAACACTTTGTAAAAGAAGATATCGATTGGGATAAAGTTGAAATGTTCCACCTTGATGAATACGTTGGTTGCTCAATTGAACACCCAGCAAGTTTCAAAAAGTATTTAACTGAAAGATTTATCAATGTTGTAGGTCTTAAAAATTATCACCTTATTGATGGTACTAAAGACCCACAAGAAACAATCGCTGAACTTACTGAGTTATTAAATCAAAAGCAAGTTGACGTTGGTCTTATCGGTATCGGTGAAAACGGTCACATTGCGTTTAACGATCCACCAGCAGATTTTAACGACCAAAGATTCTACAAAATCGTTGACCTTTCTGATACTTGTAAGGCTCAACAACTTCGTGAAGGTTGGTTTGCAACGAAGGACGACGTGTTTAAACAAGCAATTTCTATGACATGTTCAAAAATTATGGATTGTAAAGTTATTATTTCAGCAGTTCCATACGCTCAAAAAGCACAAGCAATTCACGATACTTTAACACAAGAAGAAAATAATCTTGTACCAGCAACTTTAATGAAGAAACACGCTGATTGTACGGTTTACGTAGATCCAGATTCAGCAAGTTTAACAGATGCTGCTACTTTGGCTAAATTTGCAAAATAATTGCAACTATAATTTTATATACAAAATCTTATATACAAGAGGGTACGTTTTATGAAAAGGTATGTTATTGTAGGCGCAAGTTATCGTTGCAGTATAATGTTTGTTGGCAACTTGACTGAGCATTTCAAAGATACGGTTGCCTTAACAGGTGTTTATGACTTAAATAGGCACCATTGTGAATATTTTAAAAAGTTAGTAGGTGACGGGCTTAATATTTATGATGATTTTGACGTAATGCTTGATACTGAAAAGCCAGACGGAGTTATTGTAACTACTACTGACAAATATCACCACGAATATATTATTAGAGCGTTAAAGAAAGGATATGACGTTATTAGTGAAAAACCTATCACTAACAAGTACGAAAATTGTGTTGCTATAGCAAAGGCTGTTAAAGAAACGGGGCATAGTGTAACAACTACTTTTAATTGCCGTTATATGCCTATATTCGCTGATATAAAAAAGATTATTATGAGTGGTAAAATTGGTAATGTACTTAAAGTACATTATGAATATAGTTTAGACCGTTCGCATGGTGGAGATTATTTTAAACGTTGGCATAAAATTATGGATAATTCAGGTGGCATGCTCGTTCATAAATCAACTCACCACTTTGACGTTATTAACTGGATTTTAGAAGATGAACCTACAACAGTTTCAGCAATGGGTAATAGATTGTATTATGGTGACATAAATAAGTCTTATGCTGAAAGGTGTTCAGTTTGTCCAAATCAAAAGAATTGTCCATCATACGTTTCTCAAACGGGTGACGTTGATAAAGAGTTCTATTTCAAGGGCGAAAATTTAGACGGTTATATTAGAGATAAGTGTTGTTTTCTTCCTGAAACAGATATTTACGATAATATGAGCGTTAACGTTGAGTATTCAAAAGGCGCTATGTTATCTTATTCTTTAAACCTTTACTCAATAAGGGGCGAAGGATATAGAATGACTATTACCGGAGATAAAGGCGTATTAGTTGTTAATCAATTTGATAGAACGGGTGTTCCTGCTGGTAAAAATAAAATTGATTTGTATTTAGAAAACGGCGTACACGAAGTTATATTTACAAATGCATCAACAGGTACTCATGGCGGTGGCGATATTAGGCTTATTTCTAAATTATTTGGCGATGACAAAACTGATGAACTTCACCAAAATGCCGATTATATGGCGGGCTTAATTTCTGCGTTAATAGGTATTAGTGCTAACGAAAGTATCGCAACTAATAAATCTATAGATATTAAAAAATATATTGAAGATATGCGAAACGTTTAAATTTAAGGAGACAGAGTTATGAAAAAGAAAAGATACGTAATAGTAGGAGCAAGTGCTCGTTGCAGAGCAATGTTTTTAATGACTTTTAAGCAAAAATATTCTGACACTATTGAAGTTACGGGTGTATATGACGTAAATAGAGTGCGTGCTGAACATTTTAAGGCAATCGCTGGTGATGAAATGACCGTTTACGAAGATTTTGACGTAATGCTTGATACTGAAAAGCCAGACGGCGTTTTAGTTACGACAACTGATAAATATCACCACGAATATATTATTAGAGCGTTAAAGAAGGGTTATAACGTAGTAAGCGAAAAGCCTATAACACAAAATTATGAAAATTGTATAGCAATTGCAAAAGCGGTTAAAGAGACTGGCCACTCTGTTGCCACAACGTTTAACTGCCGTTTTATGCCTATATTTGCAAAAATGAAAGAAGTTTTATTAAGTGGCAAAATAGGTAACGTTTTAAGTATCGACTATGAATACTTCTTAAATCGTTCACACGGTGGCGACTACTTTAAACGTTGGCATAAAATGATGGAAAATTCAGGTGGTATGCTCGTTCATAAATCAACTCACCACTTTGACGTTATAAACTGGTTTTTAGAAGACGAACCTGTAAAGGTTTCAGCACTTGGTAATAGAGTTTACTATGGCGATATTGCTAAATCTTTCGGTGAAAGATGTTCTCAATGTCCAAAGGGAGCACAATGTCCATCATATAGTTCACAATCAGGAACTATTGATAAAGAATTCTATTTTGACGCTGAACATTTAGACGGTTATATTAGAGATAAGTGTTGTTATCTTCCTGAAACTGATATTTACGACAATATGAGCGTTTCAGTAATGTATTCAAAAGGTACTTTGTTAACGTATTCTCTTAACCTTTTCTCAATAAGGGGCGAAGGCTATAAAATGACTATTACGGGAGATAAAGGTGTATTAACCGTTGAAAATATCAGTCCAGAAGATAATCCAACAAATCAACATAGATTAGATATATATACTGAAAACGGCGTTCACGAAATCATGTTGTTCCCTAAGGGTCAAGGTGGTCACGGTGGCGGAGATTCAAGGCTTATTGATAAATTGTTTGGAAATGATAAAACTGATGACCTTCATCAATGTGCCGACTATATGGCAGGATTAATTTCTGCGTTAATAGGTATTAGTGCTAACGAAAGTATTGCTACTGGTAAGACTATTGATATTAAGGAAAGAATAGACTATCTTAAAAATCTTTAATAAATAATATATATGGAAAGAATAACGCTTCATTTAAGTGAGGCGTTAATTCTCTATATTTGTGAAATTTTTATGATTTTATTAATTGACAATAGGTGGCGTTTATTGTATAATTTTAATGCAAGATTGATTATTACTATATAATAACGCAAAATTTATTAACAGTATCGTTAACTGTTAATAAATAAAAGGAGATTAGTATGAAAAAGAAAAGATACGTTATAGTAGGTGCAAGTTCAAGATGTAAAGGTATGTTCGTTGACCGTATAATGAAAAATTATGCAGACACGATTGAGTTTGTTGGTGTTTACGATACTAATATAGTTAGAAGTCAACTTTTTAAAAAAGTAATAGGTGACGGTCTTAACATATATGAAGATTTTGACGCAATGCTTGACACTGAAAAGCCAGACGGCGTTTTAGTAACTACTACTGATAAATATCATCACGAATATATCGTTAGGTCGTTATATAAAGGTTATGACGTTATTTGTGAAAAGCCTATAACGCAAAATTATGAAAATTGTATAGCAATAGCAAAAGCGGTTAAAGAAACCGGGCACTCTGTTGCTACAACGTTTAATTGCCGTTTTATGCCTAAATTTGCAAAAATCAAAGAAATAATTTTAAGTGGAAAACTTGGTAATATTTTAAATATCAACTACGAATATTTCTTAAATCGTTGGCACGGTGGCGAATATTTTAAGCGTTGGCATAGATTTATGGAAAATTCAGGCGGTATGCTTGTGCATAAATCGACTCACCATTTAGATATCGTTAACTGGTTTTTAGAAGACGAACCACAAACGGTATCGGCATTAGGCAATAGATTATTTTATGGTGATGAAAACAAATCTTTTGCAAAAAGATGTACTGAATGTCCAAAAGCAAACGTATGTCCTTCAAACAGAGTTGACGTTTTAGAAAGTTTTAAGGAAATGTATTATGATGCCGAGCATTTAGACGGTTATATTAGGGATAGATGTTGCTATTTAGCCGATACTGATATTTACGATAATATGAGTGTTTCAGTAATGTATTCAAAAGGCACTTTATTAACTTACTCTTTAAATCTTTTCTCAATAAGGGGCGAAGGTTATAGAATGACAATTACCGGAGATAAAGGTGTATTAACTGTTGAAGATATTACTCCAGAAGATAATCCAACAAATAAAGATATATTTAATATTTACCTTGAAAACGGCGTGCACGAAGTTGTTTATAGTCCTAAAGGTGTAGGAACTCACGGTGGTGGCGATGAAAGACTTATTGCCAAATTGTTTGGCGATGATAAAACTGACGAACTTCATCAATGTGCCGACTATATGCAAGGCTTAGTTTCTGCGTTAATAGGTATTTGCGCTAACGAAAGTATTGCTACGGGTAAGACTATCAACATTAAGGAAAAAATTGATTATCTTAAAAACCTTTAATATGTAATATAAAGAATAAAACTTTAAGTTTTGTGCGTCAGTAATAGGAATTATTACTGACGCACAGTTATATTATAAAATATTAATTAGGTTTTTTAAAATTATTAAAAGGTATGCAATTAAAACTTAAAAATAAAACGGAAAGCACTTTTTTTTAAAGTGCTTTCCGTTTTTAATCAAGCGTTTTGTTAGTTAATTACTTTTTGCAAAACGATTTACAAAAGTGCGGAGTGCTAACACAGTTATCTCCCGTACATTCGTGAGTAATTTCGATTGTTTCTAATAAACAACTTTCACAGTTTGCGTTATGAATACATTCACTAACGTTGCATTTTACGTTACAATTTGAATCACAATTACAATTATGCATATAATAAATCTCCTTTAAAATTAGTATTTACTAAAATAAAAAAAATATTCAAAAAAATATGAAAAATATTGAAAAAACGCTTGACTTATGCTTTTAATAATGATATTATATTTAGGCTGTCTAAAATGATAGTGGCTTGCTGTTGCAAGTCCCGTAGATTGACAATTGCATAGTGTAAGTATTAAAACGAAAAGTTTTAATGCGAAATTTAAAAGTACAGAAGGCAAAAAATAACAAATATCAAAAAAGGTTAATACGAAGAAAGTATTAAACAAGTTTGTTAATGAATTTTTGTAAGAAAGATCTAAGTAAAAAGATATTAAAGACG
>JAZSNM010000001.1:0-5803 GCA_045536405.1 Christensenellaceae bacterium | reverse complement strand
ATCATAAAGATTAGCAATAATTTTTACTATTTGATCGTTATCTTTTACATTAACAAATGCATCAACTTCTGGCAAACTTTCATTCAAATCGTGATAATTTAGTTCATTTAGACAACCTGTAACAATTAGTTTTTCAAGTGAATTTGTATTTTTTAGATTAGCCATTTCTACAATATTTTCAATAGATTCTAATCTTGCAGATTCCAAAAATGAACAAGTGTTTACAATAATAATATTCGCTTCATCTGTGTTGTTAACAATAGAAAATCCAAAGTTAGAAATATTAAAAATAATTCTTTCTAAGTCAACTCTATTTTTATCACAACCAAGAGAAATTAAGCCTATTTTCTTATCTTTAAGCATCGTCTTCATTATCGTCACAATCACCGAATTTTTCGTTAAATTCTTCCTTAGTTATCAGTATTTTCTTTTTTCCGTTGCCACCGGCATCAATAGAAATATAGCCGTTATCAGTCAACCAATCGACAATCTTACCCGCTCTTGGAAACCCTATCGCAAGTTTACGTTGCAAAAACGTAGTAGAAATTGAGCCGTATTCTATTCCTAACTTTAAAGCCTTTATATACAATGGGTCTACACTCTTTCCGTCAACGTTAACCATAGGCTTTGCTTGAACGCCTTGACTGTCTTCCGGCGTTGTGCAAGTCGCCATAATTTTAGACCAGTTATTTTTATCAAAATACGCCTCGTTATTATCAGTTACGTAGTCGATAACCTTATACATTTCATCATCCGAAACGTAAGCGCCCATAACCCTTTCGTATGCAGGCATATTATTCGTTTTATATAAACAGTCGCCCCTACCTAAGAGTTTTTCAGCACCCGACTCGCCTAAACTTACCCTTGAATCGACAAGTGATGCCGCTTTAAATACTATTCTTGCTGATAAGTTGGACTTTATAGGACCTTCGATTATATCTACCGACGGTCTTTGCGCAGCAAGTATTAAGTGTATGCCCGAAGCCCTTGCCTTTTGCGCTAATAAACAAATTTTGTCGCCAACACCCTTTTTATCTCTCTTCATAATGTCGGCAAACTCATCTATAATAACTACTAACCTTGGCATAGGTTTTTCGTTGTTTTCTTTTGCTTTTCTATTGTATTCTTTTAAGTTTTTAGCCCTTGCAGTTGCTAATACTCTATAACGCCTATCCATTTCATCTACTAACCACGTAAGCATTGCGCTCGTTGTTTTAACGTCTTCAATAATAGTATCGAAAAGCATATGCGGTATGCCGTGGAAAGGCTCTAAATCAACGAACTTAGGGTCTACTATAATAAACCTTAATTCAAGCGGACTATATTTGTATAGCAAACTTATAATTAAACTGTTTAAACATACGCTCTTACCCGAACCTGTCGTTCCCGTTACAAGTAAGTGTGGCATATCTACTATGTCTAATGAAACGGGTTTACCTATAACGTCTTTACCTAATGCAAAGGTAAGCGTACTGTCTTTAGCGTCACAAAATTCGTTTGACGTTACTATATCTTTTATTTTTACCGTTTCAACACTTTGGTTTGGCACTTCTATACCTACGTAAGACGTTGACGGTACGGGTGCTATCATTCTTATTTCACTTTTTGCAGCAATTCTTAAATTGATGTTCTTTTGAAGCCTTGTAATTTCTTCCATACGAAGATTGAAAGGCACTACTATATCAAACCTCGTTACCGCAGGACCTTTATAAATTCTTGCAATAGTAGTATCTATTCCAAAATTCTTTAAAGTATCTAAAATATTCTTTTTTGTTTCGGCTTTAAATACTTCAATTTGATAATCGTCACTATAAAGTTCACTATTTTCAAGTAGGTTTACAGGCGGCGCTTTATATTTATAATCTTTTGGAATATTTTCAATAATATTATCACTCGTTTGACTATCTTTAACTATCGTACTTTCCGTTTTAATATCGATAGGCTCTTCAACTTCTTTCGTATCTTGTTCAAAGTTATCATCGAAAGTAGTTTCTTCTTCGTAAAAAGTTATATCTTCTTCACTATCTTCAATCGAAGGGTTTACGTTATAATCTTTATCGATATCAACTTGCTTTAAGGTTGAATTATCTTGCATTTCAAAATTTGGACTTGGGTTTTTAGATATTGGACTTGAAACGTCTCCCCCACTGTTTAAAGAATAATCAGTAGTTACGCTTGGCTTATCTAAATTAAGCCTATCACGAGCAAAAGATGAATTGTATCCTTCAGCGTACGTTTGTGAAGTAAAACCATTTTGTTCGTATGGATTTCTTCCATATAAAATTTGCATTTTTTCTTGCTTGTTAGCCTCGAAAATCTCCCTTTCGGTAGGTTGATAAGGCGTTTGTTGTGGCTGAGAGTAAGTTGACCCTGTAAACTGCGGCTGTGGCGGTTGATAAGGTTGTTGAACTACTATTACCTGAGGTTGAGGTTGTGTTGCTACGCTTTGATTAGTTTCAACTTCTTGCTTTTGAACGTTTTCACTTTCAGTTTTTGCGTTCTTTTTAAAATTTTTAATTTTAAGCGCTATATACGCTAAAAATAATAACGAAAAAACTATTATTGCACCAACGTATTTTAAATATTTTACCATTACGAAAGTAATTAACGAAAAAAGCCATCCGCCCGCAACGACACCTTGAACTCCGTTTCTTCCAGATAAATACGCTAAATGCGTATACTCTTTAAAACTCGTTGCCGTTTTCTCTCCCGTTATTATGGTTAGTAACGTTAAAACGAAAAACAAAATTGTAATTAAGGTTGTTATTTTACGCTTTGAAGTTTGAGAGTTAATTTTTTTACCAAATAAAAGCATAAACCCTACGTAGTTTACACTAATTAAAAGTGGATATGAAAAATAACCAAAAGCACCAAGCAAGAAATATTGTACTTCTAAGCCAAGTTCAAATAAAACGTCTTCACCAAAAAGTAACGCTATTAACAATACGAAAGTTGTTACGATTAGCGTTACACCAAAAAATTCAATAGTGAAAAATTTATTTTCTTTTGATTTTGCCGTTATTCCGTTACTCAATTTTTTACCCTCTTGTTATATATATTAACATATTTAATATAAATAATCAATGATTTTTTTAAATTCTATCTACATTATTTTGTATATTTTTATCTTATTTTTTGATTTTTATCACTACGTTTTAAAAATCTTTTATTTTACCGAGTTTTTTAAAAATAAAAAAAGCGTTACTTTGTAACGCTCAATTTATCATAATACGTATTAAATTATTTTGCACTATCAATTATATCAACTATATCTTTAACAGTTTTAATAGATTCAGTTTGTTCATCAGTTACCGTAATGCCAAACTCTTCATCCATAGAAAATAACATTTCAACAAGGTCAAGTGAGTCAGCACCTAAATCTTTAATTATTTCACTTTCAAGAGTAACTTTACTTGGTTCAACGCCAAGTTTTTCAACTAACATTTCTTTTACTTTATCAAACGTGCTCATAACGTCCTCCTTAATAAATATCTTACTTATTCTAACAAATATAATGCTATTTGTCAATAATTTTTACACATATTACAATCCCTTCATTGTTAACGATATTCTATTCTTCTTAACGTCAACCCCTAATATCTTAACTTTTACAGGCTCGCCTACTCTTAATACTTCCGAAGGGTGCTTTATATATCTTTCACATATTTGAGATAAGTGTACTAACCCGTCTTGATGAACGCCTATATCTATAAACGCACCAAAGTCAGTAACGTTTCTAACTGTTCCACTTATTATCATACCCTCTTTTAAGTCTTCAATACTCATAATATCAGTTCGTAATATAGGTTTTGGTAAACTATCACGAACGTCTCTACCCGGTTTTATTATTTCAGCAACTATATCTTTTATGGTATCTTCGCCTAAATTACAAACTTCACAAACCTTACTATATCCCGTTTTTTCAATTTTACTTGCAAGTTCACTTAATTTAAAGTTTTTAACGTCGTCGTCAGTATATCCAAACATTGATAATAGTTTTTCAGCACCTTGATAAGATTCTGGATGAACTGCCGTGTTATCTAATATATTGTCGCCGTTTGCTATTCTTAAAAAGCCAGCGCATTGAATATACGCTTTTTCGCCTAGCGTTGCAACTTTTAAAAGTTGCTTTCTATTTTTAAAACTGCCGTTCTTTTCACGATATTCTACAATTTTTCCGGCAATTCCTTTATTTAACCCTGCAACGTGAGTCAATAACGATATTGACGCCGTATTTAAGTCAACGCCTACCGTATTAACGCAATCTTCTAATACTCCGCCTAAAACCTCGTCAAGCCTTTTTGACGGTAAATCGTGCTGATATTGCCCTACACCTATTGATTTAGGGTCTATTTTTATAAGTTCGCTTAATGGGTCTTGAAGTCTTCTCGCTATTGAAACCGCCGACCTTTCAGAAACGTCAAAATCAGGGAACTCTTTAGCACCTAACGTTGACGCTGAATACACTGACGCTCCCGCTTCGCTTACCACTATGTAACTTACTTTTCCGTTATAATCTTTTATAACTTCGTTTACGAAAATTTCAGACTCTTTCGACGCCGTTCCGTTACCTATTGAAATTATATCAACGCTGTATTTTTCAATTAAAGATTTTATAATTTTCTTTGCTTCAATATTTAACTTTTCGCTATTTATAGTTGGATAAATTACGCCTTTATCTAACACTTTACCCGTTTTATCTACAACGGCAAGTTTACAGCCCGTTCTATAACCTGGGTCGAAACCTAAAACCGTTTTTCCTTTAACCGGCGGTTGCATTAGTAACGGCTTTAAATTAATTTCAAAAGTTTTAATTGCTTTTTCTTGCGCCGACTCGGTTAACGTGTTTCTAACCTCTCTTTCAATAGAAGGTTTTATAAGCCTATCGTACGAATCTAATATAGCCTTTTGCAATAATTCTTTATAAGGACTATTACCTTTAATATAAAAAGATTCACAAGTTTTTATGCCTATTTCTTTATCAATTGATAAAGAAACTTTTAAAGCGTTATCGCTTTCTCCTCTATCGAAAGCAAGTATTCTATGTGCTTTTAAACTTGCAACAGGTTCGCTATAATCTTTATACATTTCGTAAACGCCCATCTTTTTTTCATCATCTAAATTTTTAACGAACGTCGTTGTTATTACGCCTAATTTTAAATAAAAATATCTTAATTTTTTTCTAATATCGGCGTTATCACTTACTCTTTCAGCAATAATATCTAACGCACCGCTTATCGCATCTTCTACGCTTTCAACGCCTAAATCTTTATTAACGTAATTTTTAGCAAGTATATATGCATCTTCGCCATTTTCGTTTTGACTTTCAAAAATATCGGCAAGTGGAGATAATCCTTTACTAATGGCTACCGTTGCTCTCGTTTTCTTTTTTTGCTTGTATGGTCTATATATATCTTCAACTTCCGTTAAAGTTACGGCGTTTTCTAACGCTAACGCTATTTCTTCATTAAATTTGCCTTGCTCTTCAATTGATTTTACAACTTCTTCTTTACGCTTTTCTAAATTTTTTAAATAAGTTAACCTATCAGATAAATTTCTTAAAACTTGATCGTCTATATGCCCCGTTAACTCTTTACGATATCTTGCAATAAAAGGAATTGTATTGCCTTCGTCTAATAAACTTACAATATTATTCGTATGTTCGATAGTTAAATTAAATTCTTGCTTTATTTTTTGTAAAATATCCATTTGACTCCATTTTTTACGCGTATTTTTTTAGTTTATTATTTTATAATACATACAGCCTTGTTGATTATACCCTATATTTTATTTTTTTTCAAGT
>JAZSNM010000027.1:0-4813 GCA_045536405.1 Christensenellaceae bacterium | reverse complement strand
CTTACTTAAAGAACGTAACATAACGCAAAGTATGTCAAGAAAAGGTAATTGTTTAGACAATAGCGTTATGGAAAACTTTTTTGGTAGACTTAAAGTAGAAATGTACTACGGCGAAACTTTTGAAAGCGTTAACGCTTTCATGGAAAAACTACACGAATATATTTACTATTACAACAATGAAAGAATATCTTTAAAATTGAAAATGAGTCCAGTTAAATACCGAACTCATTTACAATATATTTAATTTAATTTTTTGTCTAAACTTTTGGGTTCACATCACATATCTCGCCGTTTTCTTGTGTTTTTAGCGCGTTTATAATAGGAGTTTGCCAAGCCTATTCATCATTTCCGTTTTATGTTCGAGCATAGAGTGGGCATAGCGTTTTAACGTTATCGTAGGGTTTTTATGCCCTAAAATTTCCGATAGCGTTTTAATATCCATTCCGCACTCTAAAGCGCGCGTTGCAAACGTATGCCGAAGAGAGTGAAAGCCTTTATGCGGTAATTTCAAATGTTTCAATAACAGTTCAAAACTCTTTTGATAAGAGCGCACCTGCGCACCGTGTACTTTTCTACCCTCAACAACGTAGTTTCCGCCTGACGATTTTTTGTATCCTTTAAGCCTTAAAAGCAGTTGCTTGGGTAAAGGAATAATACGTTCTGAAAAGTCCGTTTTCGGTGTATCTATAACCTTAACGTATTCGCCGTTTTCCCAACTATCGTGGCAAGATTTAGAAATAGTTATAATGCCTTTTTGTAAATCTACATCATCCCACGTAAGAGATAGCAATTCTCCAATACGCAAGCCCGTGTAAAGACAAAGTACTACGCCGAATAACTTGTTTTTCTTCTTTTCAAAGATATATTGTTCAATTTTTCTCTGTTCTTCTTTAGAAAAGCAATCTACTTGTTTTTCTCGCTGTTTAGGGCGCACGATTGAATTAGTAAACTCTTTGTCCGTTACGCCAAGCAAAACTGCTCGGCGTAAAGAAGATTTAAGCACGGATATAATGCCATTTACGGTGTTTGCAGATAGACCTTTTTCAGATAAAACCACGGTAAAGCGTTGTAAAACGGTTGCCGTTAAATCGTTAAGTTCAAACTCTCCAAGCGCGGGGAGTATATGTAGTTCTATTTGCCGTTGATATTTCTTGTACGTTCTTATCTTCGTGGTGGGCTTGACGTACAAAGCAAGCCACTCGTTTAACCAATTTTTATATTTCATAATACCTCCTTTTAATGTAATTTAAAAGCACACTTCTTCGCCTTGCGAAGTATAGTGTGCTATACTTTTTTATTAAAATCAATATAATATGACGGCTAAAATTAAAAACGGCAGGAACATAAATTCCTACCGTTACAATGATTAAAAAAGTAAAAGTAAATCCGAACCATTCACTCGTTATAAGTATTTGGTTCGGATTATACTGATTTGGTGCACCATTTGAAAACAAGGTTGAACTTTCAAGCTCTTCAATTTTAATGGTTTCCTCTTTTCCGTTTACGTTATATACTATTTTGAAATCGTCGTCGCTTACGTATATCGCATTGATAAACGTGTCGATGATTTTTCTTTTTCCGTCTTGTTTGCTTACGTCTATCTTGCGGAAATTATGTAGTGCCATTCTAAAATGGTCTTGCGAGAAGATAGGCGTATTTATCTTTTCTTTTGCGATTGCTTCGCCAATTTCGTCACGTTCTTTTTCAAGTTCGCCTAAACGCTGTAATAGCGTTTGCGTTGCAAATCCTTTTTGAACGGCGTTGACGATGTTTTCTATCTCTTGGTTTTTACCCTTTAACTGTTCTTCTAATTTCGGCAACATCGTGCTTTCCGCAAATTGAAGATTGTAAAGGGCTTCGGAAAGTTGTTCGATTACGTCGTCTTTTTGTAAGAACGCCATCGTTTTATAGACAATAAATGCTTCTAATTTATCCTTATGGAGCATCTTCTTATCACACTTATGTTTCTTTTGACGAACACAAGCATAATAGCGATGAACTTTACCCGTATGGCTCGTACCTGCTTGCGCTACCATCATAGCGCCGCATTTCGCACAAAAAAGTTTTGTTGTCAATAAATAATCGTCATCTGCCGTATGGCGCGCTGGCGCTTGCGCATTTTTAGCAATTTCCAACTGAACCGCGTTGAATATATCCAATTCGATAAGTTGCGGAACGCTATGTTCTATCTTTATACCCGAATGATTGTATTCGCCGATATAAACACGGTTCGTTAATATGTATCTTACGGCGTTATAGCGAAGCGGTTTGCCGTTGTTACGCATGATTTTTCGCTCTTCCAAATTCTTATGAATATCTCTAACCGTTTTTCCGTCGTAAGCCATTTGGAAAATCTCTTTTACAATAGGCGCTGTTACGGGATCAATTTCGAGCTTTCGTTCTTTATTGATGACATAGCCGAATGGAACATTCCCACCATTCCACAGCCCCTTTAAGGCGTTTTCCGTTAAACCGCGTTTAACCTTTTCGGAAAGTTCGGCGGAGTAGTATTCCGCCATACCTTCAAGCACCGATTCGAGTAATATACCTTCCGAACCCGAACTTATCGTTTCCGTTGCGGATACAACACGCACGCCGTTTTTCTTGAGTAAGTGCTTATAGTGAGCTGAATCGTAACGATTACGAGAAAAACGGTCTAACTTCCACACAAGAATCATATCAAAAGCGCCTTTATAACTGTCTTTTATCATCTTTTGGAAGTTAGGTCGATTATCCGTTTTCGCCGTCAATGCACGGTCAATGTACGTATCAATGACGGATATATCGTTGTATTCGGCATATTGCATACATTCACGAAGTTGACCTTCGATGGATTCATCACGTTGATTATCGGAAGAATACCGTGCATAAATTACAGCTCTCATTTTTATTTCTCCTTTTTAATTGGTTCTAATTCCAATAAGAAATCTGTAAATATTATTGCATTTAATGCTGTTTTCTTTGACGGATATTTATTATACCAAGAATGACAAATACTGTTTCTTCCCGGAACGTCATCTTTAACTTCTTCAACACTATAACAAGCATAAAAGACATATTCTTCAAAATAATACTGAACAAAATTGTTGCAATCATTTTCAGTAATAAGTGCTTGAAATTCTTTTTTTGTTTCTTTGTCGTATTTTGCTTCTTGCTTGCCTTTTGCTTTTTCCTGTATAATGCCTTGCCACAAAGGTGCTAAAGCACTGACAGTTAAGGCATATTGTTTTCGTTTATATGCTTGTATTGCTTCATATAAAATTCGTTTTAAATGAGAAGGAATATTGTGCGTTTTCCAATACTTTTTCAACTCATTTAGATTTTTTTCATTATAGTAAGTAAAGAAAACTTTATTCAACTTATTTACACGGCTTTTAGTATCTGACTTTGTTGTGTCTATAACGTTCATTATATCTGCAAAAAAGCCTGCATTTACCATAGTAATATGTACCGGAAACCACTTTGCTTTAGTGAGTTCTTGTAAATAAATATCGTCTAACTCTTTACGATACTTAGAAAAATCAAATCCCTGTATAAGACTTTGTATATTCCATAAAGGGCTATAGTCTATTTTGCCAAAAACGCCAAGCATTGACTGAACTGCATTGCTTAACGCCGTTAAATTTGAAGTATAATTCAATGCTAATTTTGTCAAGGTTGAACTCATCGCAGACAACATAGTTGTTTCTTTAAGAACACGTTCAACTAAAGGGCTAGTATATGCTGAAATCATAGACGTTTGTTTTAAAATAGCATCTACAACCGGACTAGTTAAAGCAGCGTTAGCTTTTACAACACTATCTATATTCATTTGGGCTAGTTGAACTGCCGATAAAATAGATGGTGATAAAGACCCAACTTTATATCCCGAAGTCTTTTCAGATTTTTCAGTTGTTAATTCCTTCTTTTCTTCCATTAATTCTCCAAACTGTTTTCTTCTAATAAGAAATCAAAAAGGTTTAATATCAAAACGCCTTCTTCGTTGTAATGCGTTTTTATAGCGTCTTTAACGATTATAATCTTTTTAAACGAGTCGTTTATGCGAGTAAGCGAGTTTTGTTCTTGTAGCATTTTTTCTCTATCGGGGATAGAGAACGCCGACTGAATATAATAGCGCTTGTCTGCCTTATTGCACACAAAGTCAACTTCCGCTTGAACTCTAACCGATTTCCCGTCAACCGCTTTACTGTATTCAACAACACCCACATCAAGATTAAAGCCCATAATTTTAAGCTCGTTATAAATAACGTTCTCCATAATATGAGTTTCTTCATATTGACGGAAGTTGAGCCTTGCATTTCTTAAACCCATATCTGTAAAATAGTATTTAGACGGGGTATTGATATACTTTTTACCTTTAATATCGTAACGTTTAGACTGTGCAATCAAATAAGAATCAACTAAATACTCTAAGTAGTTGTTAATTGTGTCCGGGTGAAGCGAAACTTGCTTTACACTCTTAAACGTATCGGACAGCTTTTTAGGATTGGTAAGCGAACCGATAGAAGAAGAAAGAATATCTAAAAGTTCGGCAAGTTCAGCGTCGTTACGAATCTTATGACGTTCTTTAATATCCGTTAAATACGTTTCTTCAAAAATATTCTTAAGATAGGCGACCTTGTCTTCGTCAGTTTTATATCCCAAGACCTTAGGTAGTCCGCCGTAAAGACAATATTCTTTCCAAGCATCTTCTTTCGAGCCGTCATAAACGGAATAAAACTCTTTGAAAGAAAGAGGAGAAACGTGAATTTCATCTCCACGCCCACGAAACTCAGTAATTATATCCTTTGACAAGAATTTTGCATTGCTTCCC
>JAZSNM010000021.1:0-26353 GCA_045536405.1 Christensenellaceae bacterium | reverse complement strand
GATATTGAAAACTTTGGTTATGCTGAAACTGTTGGTTCAGTTTACCTTAGAGATAATGCCGGTACAAACTATAAAAATGATTATACTGTTTCCGCTCCAAACACAACTTGGCTTCCTTATTTTGAAGGTGAAGACGGCGTTACTAAAACGGGTGTAATTAAAACTCAGCCACAAGCAACAGCATCAGGTTTAGCAAACGGATTAGATAAAGGTATCTTCTTAAGAAGTTACACTTGGCGTGATGATAGACAATATCAGTATGCTGGGGTAATGACTGGAGTAACTTCTGACAATTCTATAGATGACCCTTATCTTGCAAACAACCTTTATAGAATTGATAGTTGGGACTACGTATCTTTCTGGATTTATCTTCCAAAAGATGGGGCAACTGAAGGCGAAACGCATACTGTTTCAGTAGAATACGGCTTTAACGCTATGAAAGTACCGTACAACACTTGGTTTGAATATAAGTTAGATAAAATTTATTACGAAACAAGATTTGCTGGTGGTACTGACACACGTGGTTTCAAGGGTTTAAATAGTGGTCACTCATTAGCGTCTGCAATATGTCTTTCAAGCACAACGCAAGAAATTTATATTGATAGAATTTCACTTGCTAAATACAGTGAAAACGAATTTAGTTCATTTGATATTACTATGGCTGATGGTGTAAATGCCGGTCAATCAATTTTAGGCACAACAAGGGCTCAAACACTTGGTGCTACTAAGTTTAAATTTACTGCAACGATTGACCCTGACGGGGACGGAATAGCAACTGAAATTGATTATGCTAAACTTAAACTTTTACACGTTGATGATAATGGTATAAATTTAATACCTATGAGTATGGCTGGTAAATATTTATCAGAAGCAGTAACTATTACAAACGGCAATGAAATACCTGTAACAGCATATAATGCAAGTTATAGGAAAATAAAAATATCGTTAGAGTATACTGACGAGGCTACTGATAAAAAATATTATAAACACGTTATAGGTGCTTACCATACTCCAACTGATACTATTACGGTTAACGCACCTACTTCAGTTGTTAGAGGTAGTGAAGTTACAATTACAACACCTACAAGCGCTAACGCTACAAGATTTGAGTATTACTTAATAGGTGAAAACGGCGAAAGAGTAGAAACAAGCAATACGTTCACTGCAAGCGAATTAGGAACAATTAAAGTATTAGTTGTAGCATATAACAATGATACTATATTAACTTCTAAAGAAGTTTCTATTGAAGTTACAAGGCCTCCTATAAAAATGAATATGGCTGAGTCGGTAACTCTTGGTGACGAAGTAATATTAGACGCTTCTTGCGATGGCGCTGATGATTATGATTACGTTTACGAAGTAATTCAACCATACGGCGCAGGCTCGTTTATAGTAGATGGTAATGCGTTCACTCCTATTTATACAAGTGGTATAAATCAATCTATTGCTAATTATAAAGACGAGCAAAAATACACTATAAGAGTAACTGCTAAAGCAGGCACGGAAGTTATAAACACACAAGACTTTAAACTTGTTGTTAAAAATAAAACTGTAGTAAGTTCAGGCGTGGTTGAAGACTTTAATAGTGCTGACAGCGTTATTGCTGCTTACAAGAGAACATCTGATAATACTAACTATAAGACCATTTATAGTGGTGACGATGCTCACGCTCCAAACACAGAATGGCTTCCTGCGTTTACTGGTTTAGATGGCGTTACTAAAACTGGTGTAATTAAAACTAAACCACAAGAGGCTATGGCTGGTGTTGCAGGTGCTAACGGTATATATTTAAGGTCGTCAATTTGGCGTGATTCAACCAATTATCAAGGTTTATTATATGATAGCGATCCTTTGAACGAAACTTTAATTTATCAAACGAGTACAAACGATAAGTGGGATTACGTTGGCTTTATGATTTATCTTCCAAAACCAGAAGGTGCTACGAGTGATACGCACTTAGTTTCTGGTTGGAATGGTTATAACGCAATAGAAGTTCCATACAATACTTGGTTTGAATATAAATTTGATAAAATTAACTTAATTACGGATTACTGTAATGGTGCAAGAATTGCTTATGCGTTTGCATCAACTACGAACGTAAATACTAATAGTTTACAATCTTGCTTGCTTTTAAGAGATGCTAACCAAGAAATTTATATCGACTATATTAAAGTAAGCAAATATAGTGAAAACGAGTTTAGTTCGTTTGATATTACTTTAGCCGATGGTGGAAGTGCTGGTACTTCAATTTTAGGTACTACGCAAGTAAGCGTTAACGGTGCAACTAAGTTTAAACTTACTGCAACTATTGACGCTACTGATGATGCTGTTTCTAACCCAACTGAAATTGATTATAGCAAACTTGAGTTAGTATGGTTTAATGCAAACGGCTCGAACGCTCGACAGATTGGCGGGAAATGGGTATTTGGTAAAAAATTAAGCGAATACTATACCGTAACAAACGATAACGAATTTACGTTTGCAGCAAATACAAGCACTTCTAAAGCAATGACTTGGCTTGTAAAATACGAAGACGAAACAAGTGGAAAAGTATTCTACAAACACGTTTGCGGTTTCTATAAAACTTAATAAGTAAAAGGCTAAAAACGTAAAAAACAAAAAAGTGCGTGTGACTTTGCGTCACACGCACTAATTTTTTAAAATTGAAAATAAGTTAAAACTTTGGTATAAATTTTTTGCCCGTTGAAGTTAATTCTTGCATTATGCAATTTTTAACGTTTAAATCAAATACGGCGTTTAAAACCTTATTATATTCCTTTTTCGTTATAGGTCTATTAAGTTCGGTTAACGTTTTAAAGGCTTTAATAGGGGTGTATTGAGCCATTAGCGATAGATATGCGTTATTCGTTGCGTTTTTGCTAAACCACTCTACAAGGGCAATACTATCGCTCGTCAAAAGTGGTAAAACTAAGTGGCGTACTAATACTCCGCTAACCATAACGCCGTTTACAATTTTTGTTTTTTTACTTTGCATCATAAACTTTATTACTTCGCTTGCTATTTCAAAGTAATTATTTGTGTTAGTATACCTTTTACTTAAAGCGTTATCTTTAAACTTTAAATCGGGTAAATATATATCGATATATTTATCTATTAGTTTTAATTTTTCAATATCTTCATAACCGCTGGAATTGTAAACTACGGGTATTTTTGGTTTATATATCTCAAACGCTTTTATAATTTCGGTTATATAATGCGTTGGAGTTACTAAACTTATATTATCAGCGCCTAAACTTTCTAATTCCTTAAAAATTTCGCTTAATTTTAAAGGTGTAATTTCTTCGCCTTTATTTTCCCTTGAAATTTCATAATTTTGGCAAAAAACACATTTTAAGTTACAGCCTGTAAAAAATATCGTGCCAGACGAGTTGTTTTTACTAATTATCGGCTCTTCATACGGGTGAAGATAGTACTTTGCTATTTTTATGTTTTTATTAACCCCGCATTTGCCTAATTTATTAACTCTATCAACGTTACACTTGTGCGGGCAGTTATTACAATTATTCATATATCTATTGTAGCACTATATTCTTTACTTGACAAACAAATTAAAAAAATATATAATATTTTTACTTTATATTTTTAAATTTTAGTTTGGAGTTTTTTATGAGTAAGTTTTTTACAAGCGAAAGTGTTACTGAAGGTCATCCTGATAAAATTTGTGACCAAATTTCCGACGCTGTTTTAGATGCCATTTTATCTAAGGACCCTGACGCTCGTGTGGCGTGTGAGTGTAGTTGCTGTACGGGTTTAATTTTAGTTATGGGCGAAATTACAACGTCTTGCTACGTTGATATTCCTAAAATCGCAAGGGAAACTGTTGCTAAAATAGGTTATACAAGGGCAAAATTTGGTTTTGATAGTGAGACTTGTGGCGTTATTACAAGCATTAAAGAGCAAAGTCCTGATATCGCTATGGGCGTTGATAGTTCGGTTGAACATAAAAAAAGTGGCGATATTGCCGATTTAATAGGCGCTGGCGACCAAGGTATGATGTTCGGTTACGCTACTAATGAAACGAGTGAATATATGCCTATGGCTTTAACTTTAGCCCATAAACTTACTAAAAGGCTTTCTACGGTTAGAAAAGAAGGTATTTTAGATTATCTTCGCCCTGATGGTAAAAGCCAAGTAACCGTTGAATATGAAGGTAGAAAGGTTAAGCGTATTGAGGCTGTAGTTATCTCTACTCAACACTCTGAAAACGTTACTACTGAAAAATTAAGGGAAGATATTAAAGAATTAGTTATTAAAGCAGTTCTTCCAAGTGAATTACTTGACGAAAATACTAAATATTACATTAACCCAACGGGTAGATTTGAAATTGGCGGTCCTCACGGCGATAGCGGGTTGACGGGTAGAAAAATTATAGTTGATACTTACGGCGGTAGTTGTCCTCACGGCGGTGGCGCGTTTAGTGGTAAAGACCCTACGAAAGTTGATAGAAGTGGCGCTTATATGGCAAGATACATTTGTAAAAACTTAGTAGCAAGCGGGCTTTGTGACGAGTGTACTTTGGAACTTTCTTACGCAATAGGCGTTGCTAAACCTTTATCAGTTTACGTTAACACTAACGGCACGGGTAAACTTTGCGATAACGAACTTGCTAAAATCGTTGAAAAGGAGTTTGATTTAAGACCTTATTCTATAATTAAAACGTTAGACCTTAAAAAACCTATTTATTCAAAAACCGCATCTTACGGCCACTTTGGTAGAGATGAGTTCACTTGGGAAAAATTAGATAGGGTTGACGATCTTAAAAAATATTTAAAATAATTGTTTGTTTTATTTTTGTAATTATTTATTTTGTTGGCGTTTGACAAGTTGTAACTTGTCAAACGCCAACGTTTTTATATAAATAAAAAATGCAATTTGCTTTTTAGCAAATTGCATTTTTAGTTAGTTGTAATTATTGTTCAGTTGGCGTTTCGCCGTCTTCACTTGTAGTTGGCGTTTCGCCGTTTTCACTCGTAGGATTTTCTACAATCTCGCTACTATCAATAGGTGCTTCTTGAATTTCTTCAAGGTCGATAATTTCTTCGGTTATAGGGTCTTCATTTACTTGTTCAGCAAGAGTATAGTCGTACTCGCTATCGTCGTCACTAACGTCAATTTTACTCTTTTTATCGTTGATTGCGTTTATTGCTTTATCACGAGTATCTCTATCGTAATATGATTTTTTAGTGTCAAGTTTTCTCTTTTTGTTTTTAAATGAAGTTCTAATAAATATAGTAATCATTACACCTAATAAAACTACCGATAATATTATCGTAACAATTTCTAAACCTATATTTTTTGTTGGAACAAACGTGCCTTCTTGCTCTTCAGGTGCAATTTCGTCAGTATCGCTGTCTTCATTTTCAACGTTCTTTCTTTCGTCGATTTCGTTTTCAACGTCAATCGTTTTAAGTGATGCGTATTTAATTATTTTATTACCTTGACAAATTACGGTAGGTGAGTACGTTCTTTCTTTAGTAGCATCGTTACCGTCTTCATCAGTATAGGTAACCGTTGAAGTTGCTCTTGTGTATTCCATTTTGTCAAAAGCATAGGCAGTATCTATTGAAGTAAAGTCTTCGTTTGTAGAGTCTTTATTATCAAAACCGGTAGAGTCTGACGCATCAGTTTGAATTTTGCTAATATACACCATACCTTGACCGATATTGCCAACTTCTACTCTATAATCAATTTCTTTGTTGCCCGTTTGTAAGTAAATAGTTAAATCTATAAACTTTTTATCTAATTTTGCAAAGTCACCGCTTACAGCGTTTGTTACAAGGGCGAAAGAAGCGTTGTTATCGCCTTTTATAGTCATTATCTTATATTCGCCGTCTTCTTTAACTAAAATTCTTAAATAAGCGCTATTAGAGCCGTCTACCGCAACAGTGGCTGTTATTTTAGTGATAGAGTTTGCGTTTGCAGTTTTTCTATATAATTGATAGTATGACGTAGTGTCGGTTAAGTTGTTAAGTGCTAAAAGTTGTAACGGTTTATCGTTGTTATCAGTTTGTAAACCTTGTAAGAAAGTTTTACCGCTTGCAACGTTTGTTCCGTATAAATTATCGCTGTAATTTTCAGCATATTTAGAATTTATTACGCCAAACTTAGTTTTAGTTGCGTCTACTTTTACTATATAGTTATTGCCTAAATTCGTAACAGGTTTTGTAACAATTTCAGTTTGTTGTGAGTGGTCGATTGAAATTTGATAATTATTCGTGCTATTATCTTCACTTTCGCTTGACTCGGTAAATTGTATATAATCGCCGAGTAAGTTGAGTTTCATAGGGTTGCCCGAAGAAGTGATTGCAGTATAATCGTCTTCACTAACTTCAGCAGTTTTTAAGTCGGCAATAAATGCGTGACCTTTTGTTAAGCCTAAGTAAACTTGGCTAAGTTTAGTTTCGCCGTCATAACCAAAAGTGAATTTAAGTTGATATTCTATCGCTTTATCAGTTGTGTTTGATAAGAATAAATCGTATTTTACCCAAGTGCCGTAGTTACCTTCTTTTACAAGTTCGGTGTTAAATGAAGAAAACGCAACTTTCTTTTTGTTTGAAGTAGGGGCGTTTTTATCAATAACTTCTACTTTAAATTGGTCGATAGAATCGTTATAAACGTCTACCTTTGCATAGAAAGAGTATCTAACGTACGCTTTATTTGAAGTGTTGTCAATTTTATCTTCGCCAAGAGTAAACATGTCGGTAGTGTAAGACGCCGTACCGCCGGCTTCGTTATCGAACACAAAATACGTTAAGTTGTGCTCGCCAGCGCCTAAATCAGTTTCAATGCCGTTCAAAGCGTCTTTTGCTTTTTGTGGGATATTTGCATTGGCTTTTACGTTTGTAGCAGTATCGTGACCGATATAGTTTTTATCTTCCCAAGTTATAGTGTCATCGTCTAAAACGTGCTTGTTGAACGCAAAACTATTTGGGTCTACTGATGGAGAAACGGAAGTTAAACCTTCATTAGTTGCATAACTTAAAAGTAATTTACTTGAAACGTATCTGCCGTCAGCATTTTTGTTGGCGCTATCAAAAGTGTTGCCAACTGTAAGAGTTAATTTATAATCTTTGTCTATATAAGACTTATTGTCTGGGTTGAACTGAGGAATTTCAAGTGGGTTAATTACACCTTCTTTATCTAAAGCGTCAAATTCCTTTTTGTTGTAAACGGTGTACGAAGCATTATCAAAATAAGCAAAACCTTCAACGTAGTTAGTGTGTACCGTTCCGTTACCTTCGCCAAGACCAAACACTATATCAAAAGTCGTGCTTGAAAATTCCGAACCTTTAACGTAGCATTCAAATAAATTCCACTCGCCCTTAGTGTCAATATTCTTTATCATTATATCTTCGTATTCAACACCGTTAACGGTAGATATTATTTTAACGTACGCACCATATTCGCCATCGTTTAAATGCTTGCTTTTTAAGTCAACGGTATTTATCCAAACACTTATTTTTGCATATGCGTTTTGCGTTAAATTAAGCGTTGATGCAGCCGTGAAGTATTGCGCCGTTCCAGCGCCTGGATTGCTACTTACAACGTTGTGTATCATTAAAACTTTTGTACCGTCGGCTTGAACGTTTAATCTCTTTTTTTCGTCGTCTTTATCATAGTCGTTCGTGATTAAATCGTAAGCGTATGGCGTTTTAGGATTGATAGAACTTTTGTGTTTACTATCAAGTTTTGCGTATGCGCTCTCTTCAGTATCAATAATACCCGACGACGCCGTTGACGTTGGTGCAGTTGATTTGCTTGCATCAGTTGAACGAGTCCACTTAATAGAAGACGAGTATGGATAAACGGTAGTATCCGTTGTATAAAACTCAAAATCGCCGTTACTTAGTAACTGATAGTCAGTAACAGACTCGGTCGTATTAGTTGAAGTAGAATTGTTTGTAGAAGAGTCATCTGTTGAAGAAGACGTATCGTCTTCTTTACAAGCGGTTGCAAAAAGCATGCAAACGGCAAGTAAAACCGACAACGCAGTTATTAAAAATTTTTTGAGTATCAATGATGTTTTTGAATTCATAAGCCACCCTATAATTTATTTGCAATAATGCTTTAAAATAATCAATTTATTTGTATAGTTATTTATTATACTTATTTAGTATAATATATTTTTCAATAAATTGCAATAAGTTTACCTATTTTTTTTGACGTTAATTTAAAAAGTAACGAAAGAATTTTATTCAGTTAGTGGTTTTTTGTTATTATTTATAAAAAACTTGTCAAAACTTATCATTATGGATTTTAAAAAGAAAATTTTACTTATTGTCGTTGGAAGCGCCACCGGTATGCTAAACGGTTTTTTTGGCGGTGGCGGTGGTATGGTTGTCGTGCCTATTTTAACGCTTATTTTAGCGTATAAACCCAAAGAAGCGCACTCGTCGGCAATTTTAATAATGTTGCCAATAACCGTTGTTAGTACGGTGGTGTACTTAATAAAAAACAGTATTGATTTTTCAAAATTTTTACCCGTTACGATAGGCGTTTTCGTTGGCGGAATTATAGGGGCGTTTTTGCTTAAAAAAATCAATTCAAAAGTTCTTACTAAAATTTTTGCCGTTATTATGCTGTTGGCTGGCGGAAAAATGTTGTTTTTTTAGGAGGCGAACGATATGGACGTTATTTTTTACGTGTTAGTTTCGGTAATTTCAGGCGTTTTAGGCGGTATGGGTATGGGTGGCGGAACTTTATTAATTCCGCTTTTAACCATACTTTTTGGTATGGCGCAACAAACTGCGCAAGGGTTAAATTTAATTTCGTTTATTCCTATGGCGGTAGTCGTTTTAATTGTTCATATTAAAAACAAATTGGTTAATTTTAAAGGAATTTTATACGTGATTATTCCCGCTGTTTTGTTCGCAGTTTTAGGTAGTATTTTGTCAACGAGCATTGATACTAACGTGCTAAAAAGGTGTTTTGGAGGCTTTTTGATTTTACTATCTTTCTTGCAATTTTTTCAAGATAAAATACAGAAAAATATTGGCGAAAAACAGCAAAAAAAAGTAGATAAAATCGTAGAAAATAAAAAAAAGTAAAAAAAGGTAAAAAAAATTTAAAATTGCTATTGAAATATCAAAAATATTGTTGTATAATAAGTGTGAATAATAGTTTATTTATGTTTAGTGCCACTTTTTAGGTCTTAGGCACTTATGAGGTATATTTTGGAAAAAATTGGTATAATTGATTTAGGCTCAAATACTGCAAGGCTTGTTATCGTTCAAATGCTTGGGGACGGTCATTTTATCGTAATCGACCAATTGAAAGAAAGTGTTAGGCTCGGCAAAGATATGGAAAGAGATGGTTTTTTAAAACCTCAAAGAATTGCTGAAACTATTAAAACGCTTAAAATGTTTAGAAAACTTTGTGATGCGTATGAAATCGAGCGTATTATCGCCGTTGCAACAGCCGCTGTTAGAAGGGCTAAAAATCAAAGAAGTTTTTTAGATGAAATCGTTGCTAATACCGGTATTAAACTTAAAGTACTCACCGCTGAAGAAGAGGCTACTTACGTTTATCGTGGCGTAATAAACACTATGGATATTCCTAAGGGGCTTATTTTAGAAATAGGTGGCGGTAGTACTAAAATTATATATTATAATAGAAGAAATTTATTGAATTATGAAACTCTTCCTTTCGGCGCGGTTACTTTAACTGATTTGTTTGGGCTTGACGGTTTATCTCAAGAAGAACAAGCACAAAAAATCGAAGAGTTTATTACTGAACAATTAGCGGGTATTGAGTGGCTTAAAACTATTGACCCTGAAACTAAAATTATAGGTTGTGGCGGTTCGTTTAGAAATTTATGTAAAATAGTTAAAATGAAGAAAAAATGTCCGCTTCCACTAATACATAACTACGATATCACTCTTGACGAGTTTGATAGCGTTTATGATATGCTTAAAACTCTTGATTTAGACAAGAAAAAACGTATAAAAGGTATTTCAAGTGATAGAGTTGATATTTTACCTTCGGCTTTTGCCGTTGCTCATGCGTTCATAAAGTTTATGAATTTTGAAGAAGTTACTATTTCTGCATGCGGATTAAGAGAAGGGATTATGTTTAACTATGCCGTTCCTTTGACCGTTGAAAAACCTATTTCGGACGTTTTAGGGTATAGTTTACAAACTTTAGTTAAATATTACAATTGCAATCAAAAACACTCCGACCAAGTTGTTAATTTGTCAGTTCAACTCTTTAAACAATTAAGAGTTTTACACAAATTTCCACGTCAATGCTTGAAAATATTAAAAGTTGCCGCTTGTTTACACGATGCGGGTACTAGCATAAAGTATTACGATTATCAAAAACACACTAGTTACATTATTTTAAATTCAAGTTTATACGGTATAACTCAAAGGGAAATCGTTTTAGCGGCATTAGTAGTGGCAAGTTATAAAAATGATGATTTATCTTTAAACGATATAAATAAATATAGAGAGTTTATTAGTGAAGAAGATATTGAAATTATTAGAAAACTTGGCGTTATTTTAAGAATTGCTGAAAGTTTAGATAGGTCTATGGCAAGTAACGTAATTACTATAAATTGTGACGTTTTAGGCGATAGTGTTATAACGAAAACGGAACTTGTTAGTGACGGGGCATTAGAAATTAAAGATGCTTTATCCGCTAAAAATGATTTTAGAAGGGTATTTAAGAAAAATCTTGAAATTCTTTAAAACCATAAACGAAAAACGCTTTGAAATTTCAAAGCGTTTTACTTTGTAATAAAATAAGCGTTTAATTAATAATGGTAATATATGAATAAAATAAAATCTAATCAATTAGCGTTTTCTTACGCCGGATGTTTTATAGGTGCTGGTTTTTTATCTGGTCAAGAGTTATGGCAGTTTTTCGGTAGTTTTGGACTTTACGGTTTAGTAGGTTTAATAATTGCTATAATTTTACAAGCCGTACTCGGCTTTGTTGTCGTTGAATATGCAAGATTAACTAAAATTAGCGAATTCGATTGTTTAATAGTTAACTCTAAGAGCAAAATTTTAAAAGGTTTTTTTGCGTTTAGTGAAGTGCTTTTTATATTTTTTATAATTACTATTATGATTGCAGGTGCAGGCTCTTTGTTTTATAGCGTACTTAATTTCGATAAGGTTTTATCAGCCTTAGTTTTTACTATAATCGTTGTTTTTATCGCACTTTTTGGTTTGACCGGCGTTGTAAAAATTTTTTCGTTTACAGTTCCCGTTTTAACGGTCTCAACAATTATCGTTAGCGTGATTTCGCTGTCAAAAACAGGGTTTCCAAATATATGGAATAGCAACGTTACAGGTAAAACCGTAATGCTACCAAACTTTATAGTTTCGTCAATTCTTTTTGCCGTACATAATTTATATTGTACGTTAGGAGTTGTAGCCCCGATAGGTGCAAAAGTTGAAAGATCTTCAACTTCTTTAAACGGTATGAGTGTTTCAAGTATCGTGTTGTTACTTATATCACTTGCCGTACTTTTGCCCGTTTATGCAAATAGCGACATGGCTTCTTACGACTTGCCTATGCTTGAAATTGCAAAAAATATTTCAGGGGTTATATACGTTGTTTTCGTCGTTTTAATGGCAATAGGTATGTTTGGTACGGCGGTATCGAATACCGTTGCAATTTGTGATTTTTCTTCACAAAAAAGTCCATTATTAAAAAATAAAAAATACGTAATGCCTATCGTTATAGGCGTTAGTGCGTTTTTAACGTCTAATATAGGTTTTTCTTCATTGATTGCCATATTATATCCACTCACGGGGTACGTGGGCGTAATTGCTATAATATTAATTATTATTAACTACTTTAAATTTTTAAAAAAGGATAAAAATAATGAATAATAATTTAAGTTTATTTGAAAGTATAATTTTTTCAAATAAAGTGGAAAAAAGATTTTACAAAGAATATAATAGTAACGAAAATTTTAAAAAATGGTTATTAAATATACTTCCCGAAGTTGAACTTTGCTTTGGTTTTAATCAAAAATCAATATGGCATTTATACGACGTTTTAAAGCATACCTTAATGGCTACGGGTAAAGCGAATAAACTTTCAAAAAACTTAGATAAAATCTATAAAAAAGTAATTAGTTACGCTATGTTTTTTCACGATATAGGAAAACCTCAAACTGCCGTTTTAAAAGAAGGTAGCAGGGGTGAATATTATTCGTTTAAAACACACAATTTAAAGTCTTTAGAAATTTTTAATAGAAGTTATAAAAGTTTTGTTTTAGAGCAAAATGAAATTTTAATTATACAATTTTTAATAGAAAATCACGATACGTTTAACGATTTAAAAGTAAAAGATATTACTGAAAGTTTTGTAATAAATAAAATTGAAGAAATGAAAAAAGTTTTGCCAATTAAAGACGTTATCGGCTATTTTAAATGCCTTATAATTATGGCAAAAAGCGATAATTTTGCGCAAAATAAAGAGTTGACAAAGTCAACTCTAAACGTAGTAAAAACTTTTGAAAAAGTTTTTAAAAATATTAAAAATTATTTTTAGCATCAAAAATTATATTACATATTTCACTTGCAAAATCTTGTTCGTGGCTAACTAAAATAATACAGCCCGGATAAGATTTTAATGCTTTTTTTAAAGATTCTTTTGCTAAAACGTCTAAATGATTAGTAGGCTCGTCTAAAATCAAGCAGTTAGAAGTGGTGTTACATAAAACTGAAAGTTTAAGTCTTACTTGTTCGCCACCACTCATATTGCAAATGGGTTTAGTAGAAAGTTCACCTTTTAAACCTACTTTTGCAAGTTCTTGACGCTGTTCTTTTACGTTTGAACGAGGAAAAGCATCGTTGAAATATTGCATAGCGTTTTGTTTAGTTGAATAGAAAGACAATTCTTGTTCAAGGTATGCTATTTTTGACGCAATATGGAAGTTGTAACTTCCCTTTAAAAGTGGAATTTTACCAAGTAAAGTTTTTATCAAAGTTGATTTACCTATACCGTTCGTACCCCTTATCCAAAGTTTATCGTTTGACTTTAAATGAAGGGAAATAGGTGGAATAAGCGTTGAAGTGTATCCAACTTCTAAATCTTTACAAATTAGAAAATCTTTGCTGTTTAAATCGACGTAAGGAAAATTAAAAACGGCTTCGTAAAACGTTGTAGGCTTTTGCATAACTTCAATTTTATCAAGCATTTTTTTGCGTGAATTAGCCATGCCGGCGGTTGCCGCTCTTGCTTTGTTTTTATCGATATAATCTTGCATTTTCTTGATTTCTGCTTGTTGTCTATTATATTCGTCGGCGTATTGTTTGGCGTTCATTTCTCTTTGCACTAAAAACTGTGAATACGAACCCGAATATTTTTTAATTTGTCCGTTTTCAATATTTACGATAAACTTACAAACACCGTCTAAAAATTGAGTATCGTGTGATATTACCATAAAGGTTTTTTTGTAGCCGTTTAAGTATTTTTTAAGCCAGTCAACGTGCTCGATATCTAAGAAGTTTGTAGGCTCGTCTAAAAGCATAACGTCAACTTCTTCAAGAAGTAATTTAGAAAGCATAAGTTTGGCTCTTTCGCCACCCGATAGGCGAGAAATTAAAGTATCGTAACCAAAGTTGTTAACACCTAATCCGCCCGCAACTTTTTTAATTTTACTATCTAAATCGTAAAAGTCGGCATTGTCTAATAAATCTTGTAATTTTGACGACTTGTTAATTAGTTTATCAAGTTCGTTTTCATCACTTACTTCGCCCATTTTAGTATATAAATCTTGTAATTTATCGTTTATTTCATATAGGTAATCAAAAGCGTGGCGTAAATAGTCCATAACGGTAATTGACCTATCAATATCGGCGTGTTGGTCTAAATAACCCCATCTTACGTTTTGTTGGCGTAAAATTTCCCCTTCGTCTTGCAATAGTTTATTCGCTAATATGTTAATAAAAGTCGTTTTACCAGCGCCGTTTAATCCAACAATTCCTATATGCTCGCCGTTATTTATTGTTAAACTTGCGTTTAAAAACAAATTTCTATCGTCGTAGCGGTGTGATAAATTTCTAATTTCTAATATACTCATAGTGTAATCCTTTTAATTTCTATATAACATAATAAATAATTTAGAAAATTAAGTCAAGTTATTGAACATAATTAAAAAGTGTGCTATAATAATTTACGAGGTAAAATTATGAAAAAATACAAATATAAATTTACACCACTAATGCTTAGTTTACTTATAGGTTTAATCGTTTTGGCTCTCGTTTGTTTGGGGGTAAACGTTTATAGTATAGTTAAAAATATTAGCCTAAATATTGAACTTTCTTTAACAAATTATATTTCTTACGCAATTACTATTTTGTTGTCAATTTGTGCCGTTGTTATTTCAATATGTGCAATTTTTAATTCTTATTATAAAATTACCGATACGGAACTTATTTTGAAGTGGGGGCTTATAAAAAATAAATTTAGTTTATCTACCATTAAACAAATTAAACTAATTCCATTAGCGAAAAAGTTGGAACTTGTGTTTAAAGACGATAGTTTTTTCGTGGTTTCTACTTGCGAAAAATGGCATGAAGAATTCGTTGACGAATTAAAGAGTAAAAATCCTAACGTTAGTTTTGTTCAAGATAGTGTAGAAGGTGGAAAAAAAGGCTAATTTATTTAAAAAAATATCAATTTGGTGCTAAATAAAGTTTTAGCACCATTTTTTTTGTGAAAAAAATGTATAAAATCGTAAAAAAATAATTGACATATCTATTATATATCTATATAATATGCTTGTTTAGTTTTGCTAAACAAAAAGTTTACAAACTCTAAATAGAGGCAAAAAAAATGGTTATCGGTGATAAAATTAAAGAACTAAGGCTACAATGCGATTTAACGCAAGAAGAATTAGCGTATAGGTGTGAACTCAGTAAAGGGTACATTTCTCAACTTGAAAATGATTTAACAAGCCCGTCGATAGCAACCTTAATAGATATATTGTCGGCACTTGGAACAACCTTAAAAGAGTTTTTCGATGAAAAAGAAGAAGAAAAAATAGTTTTTTTAGAAAATGATTTTATCGAGAAAAAAAGTGAAGAAATGACGTTAAATTGGTTAGTTCCAAATGCGCAAAAAAACGCAATGGAGCCCGTATTAATCGAGTTAAATCCTAACTGTGCAACGCAAGAAGACGTTCCGCACGAGGGAGAGGAATTTGGATACGTGTTAGAGGGCGAAATAGTAATTCATCTTGGCAAGAGAAAATACGTTTGCAAAAAGGGTGAAAGTTTTTATTTTGTCAGTGATAAAACGCATTATATAATAAATACGAAAGTAAAAGTTGCTAAATTTTTATGGATAGCAACGCCACCTACGTTTTAAAGTGAGGATATTATTATGAGCATAAGAAGAGAAATTTCAGATCAAAAAATTATAAATCTTGTAAACGTATCAAAAGAGTTTGATGGTACGCCAGCGGTAAACGATATTTGTTTATACGTTAGAAAAGGCGAATTTATTACTTTTTTAGGACCGTCAGGCTGTGGAAAAACTACTACGCTTAGAATGATAGCGGGTTTTGAACTTCCAACACAAGGAAAAATTTATTTAAACGGAAAAGATATAACAGATTTACCACCGAACAAAAGACCTGTAAATACGGTATTTCAAAGATATGCGTTGTTTCCACACTTAAACGTATTTGATAATATTGCGTACGGTTTAAAATTAAAAAAGGTAAAAACTAAATCGAAAGACAAAAACGGCGTTACTATTGAAAAGTTTGTAAAATATTCTAAGCAAGAGATTGCAAATAAAGTTGAAAAGGCTTTAAAAATGGTTGACCTTGAAGGTTTTGAAAAGAGAAGCGTTACAACTTTATCGGGTGGGCAACAACAAAGAATAGCAATAGCAAGGGCGATAGTAAACGAGCCGGAAATTTTGCTTTTAGACGAGCCTCTTGGCGCATTAGACTTAAAAATGCGTAAAGATATGCAACTTGAACTTAAAGAAATGCATAAAAAATTAGGAATTACTTTTATTTACGTAACTCACGACCAAGAAGAAGCGCTTACAATGAGTGATACTATCGTGGTTATGAAAGATGGTAAAATTCAGCAAATAGGTACTCCGCAAGACATATATAACGAACCGGCAAATTCTTTCGTAGCCGACTTTATAGGCGAAAGCAATATATTTAGCGGAACTATGGTTGGCTCTAAAAAGGTTAGATTTATGAATAAAATATTTGATTGCGTTGATGATTTTGAGAAAAATGAGAAAGTTGACGTAGTCGTTAGACCTGAAGACGTTGAAATTGTTGAATTAGATAAAGGTATGGTTTGTGGCGAAATATGCTCGTGTATATTTAAAGGCGTGCACTATGAAATGACTATGCTTGTTGGAAGAAACGAAATTATAATTCAAAGCACGAAGGAATACGAAGAAGGCGCTAAGGTTGGCATAAATATTGCGCCTAACAATATTCATATAATGCATAAAGAGTTTGTTTCTAACGTTTATGACGGATATATCACTAAAAACAATACGGTACGTTTTGCCGACGGTGAGTTTGAGTGTGACGTTACTCAATTATATGAAGGCTCTTATTTAGACGAAGAGGGTTATTTAATAACGAAAGAGGGGGAAAAACTCGACCTAACCGACGTAGACGTTAAAGTTGAAGTTGGTCTTAAAGATATAGAAATTATAGATAACGACGAAGACGGTAATGCTTGCGGTTCAATAATTTCAATAGTTTATAAGGGTGACCACTATCAAATTATTATTCGTACCGACGAAGAAGAGGAAGATTTCGTATGTGATACGGAATATACTTGGAACGAGAACGATAGAGTTAGTGTAAAAATTCCAAAAGATAAAATTAAACTTACTTTAAAGGCGGTAGATAATAATGGTAAGTAAGTTTAAGTTTTCAAGAAAACACTTATGTATACCTTACGGAGTGTTTTTGTTAGTGTTTGTAATATGTCCGTTATTTTTGGTAATATATTACGCTTTTACTTCTAAATCAGGGGCTTTTACAATAAATAATTTCGTATGGTTTTTTACTAATAAAACGGTACTTGGTAATTTATTAACGAGTATAGAAATAGGCGTTATCACAACGTTATTTTGTCTACTACTTGGATATCCCGTTGCATACGTGCTTTCAAGAATAAATTCTAAAAAACGCACGATTTTATTGTTGTTACTAATAATGCCTATGTGGATTAACTTCGTACTTCGCGCTATGGCTATGAAGGAACTACTAACGCTATTTGGAACGTATGGTAAATATAATTACTTAAACACAATAATAGGTATGGTTTACGACTATTTACCTTTTATGATTTTACCGTTATATAGTGTTTTAATAAAAATTGATAAAAGTTTAGAAGAAGCGGCGCTTGACCTTGGCGCAAGCAAATTAAAAGTGTTTTCATCGGTTACGTTACCTATGTCGTTATCAGGCATATTAAGTGGAATTACTATGGTGTTTTTACCTTCTATGACTTGTTACGTTATAAGCGATACTTTTAGTTATGGTAAGGTTACCATAATAGGTAAACTTATAGAAATGTGGTTCGGTACGGGCGATAATTGGCATTTAGGTTCAACGATAGCGCTTATTATGTTAGTTATAATGGTTGTAACAACGCTTTTAACCGATAGGTTTTCAAAAGAAGAACACGTAAGGGGGACGAATCTATGAAAAAGATTTTATCTGGTGGCTACGTCGTTTTAATTCTTGGAATTATTTACGTTCCTATTTTCCTACTTGTAATATTCAGTTTTACCGACAGTAAAATTATAGGTAATTGGGATGGTTTTTCTTTAGAATTATACAGAAAACTTTTTACTAACGAAAAACTTCGTGATATGATATTAGGCACCGTTTTATTAGCCGTAGTATCAGCATTTATTTCTACTATTTTAGGTACGCTTGGTGCAATAGGTATATTTTATAATAAATCGTGGTTTGGTAAAAGCGTAAATAGTGCATCAAGAATAAACGTTATAAACGCTGAAATCGTAACGGCAATATCACTTGCGTTAATTTTCTCGTTTATAGGAATAAATAGAAGTTTTATATCGTTACTTATAGGGCACGTTGCTTTATGTACTCCGTTCGTAGTACTATCGGTGATTCCTAAATTAAAGCAAATGGATGCAAATTTATACGAGGCGGCGCTTGACCTTGGTGCAACGCCTACGAAAGCGTTATGGCAAGTAGTTGTTCCTGAAATTTTACCGGGAATTTTAAGCGGTTTTATGCTTGCAATTACTTTATCGTTAGACGATTATATGATAACTCAATACACAAGACCTTATACTTTTGATACTATAAGTACTTACGTGTATTCCGCCGTTAAAAATCAAAAAAATTCCGCTCTTCCAGCACTTAGAGCATTAACTACTTTGATAGTGGTTATAATGATAGCGGTGGTAATAGTAATGAATATAAAAGCGTCAAAAAAACAAAAGTGAGGTAAAAAATGAATAAAATTATTAAAAAATTATTATCGGTATTAGCATGTTTTTCACTTATTTTACCAATGGCAACGCTAACGGGTTGTGGTGAAAGAGTTTTTAGAATTAGCAATTGTGAAGATTATATTGCCGTAGATGAAGAAACGGGTAAAAACTTGGCTGAACAATTTGAGAAATATTATGAAGAAAAAACGGGCGAAAAAATAAAAGTAGACTATACTACTTTTGGAACACTTGAAGATTTATATAATAATATGAAAATGGGCGATGAATACGACCTTATTTGTCCTTCTGATTATATGATTGAAAAAATGGCTCGTGAAGATATGTTACAGCCTTTAAATTTAGAAAGTGACGGTGTTTATAATACTTCAGTTTCGCCATACATTAAAAGCGTTTTAGAAGGCGTTACTTGGGGCGAGGGTGAAAGTTTATCTAAATACGCCGCTGGTTATATGTGGGGAACGTTAGGTTTAGTTTATAACGACGCTACCGTTACTAACAAAGAAGATATGAAATCTTGGACTTCGTTATGGGATAGTAAATACGAAGGTAAGTTTACAATTAAAGATAGCGTTAGAGATACTTATTTTATAGGTTTAGCAAAGCATTACGCACAAGATTTATTGTCGGCAAGCGAAACGTTTAACAGTAGTAATAAAGATGCAGTTGCAGTAAATAGTTATCAAACGTTATTAAGTTCTAAGTTTAATAGCACGTTAGACGCTGATATAGATGCAGTTAAAGGTCTTTTATTAACTTTAAAGCAAAAGAGTAAAGGTATGGAAGTTGATAGCGGCAAAAACGATATAGTAAACGGAAATATCGACGTTTATTTCGCTTGGAGTGGCGATGCCGTTTACGCTATTAGCGAGGCAAGTGAAGATAACGTAACGTTAAAATACGAAGTTCCAAAGGAAGGCTCAAACGTTTGGTTTGACGGTTGGTGTATTCCTAAGGATTCTCAAAATAGCGATATAGCAAAAGAATTTATAGAATATATATCTTCAAGTGAAAACGTAATTAAAAATATGGATTACACTGGCTATACAAGTTGTATTTCTGGTCAAGAAGTGTTTAACTACGTAAAAGATTGCTATGAGGTTAGCGGTGGCGGTTTATATCACGATTTAAGTTATTTCTTTGGCAATGGTGAATTTAGTATTGAAACAGATTCTTTAGACGGTCAATTTATAACTCAATATCCTACGAAAGATATTATAAATAGATGCGTAGTTATGCATTACTTTGAAGATGCGTCAAATGAAAAAATAATGACTATGTGGGCGGAAATTAAAACTAATTAAACTAATATTAAAAGCGATTGCAATTTGTTTTGCAATCGCTTTTTAATTTAACTAAAAGTTTCGTTAAACGTTTTAATATTTTCTTCAATAGTGTTTAACGCTATTTGACTATTTTCAACTTTTAAAACTTTAACCTTTTTATATTCTAATTGCTTGTATACTGATAAAAAGTGTTTAAGTTCGTCTATAATATGTACGGGAAGTTCGCTAACGTCTTTATAGCAGTTATATTGAGGGTCGCCGTAAGGTATTGCTATGATTTTTTCATCTCTTTCAAATTTATCTATCATAAATACAACGCCGATAGGGTAACATCTAACCAAACTCATTTTTTCTATCGGTTGACTACATAATACGAATACGTCAAGCGGGTCGCCGTCACCCGATAGCGTTCTTGGAATAAATCCGTAATTCATAGGGTAGTGTGTTGACGTGTATAATACTCTATCAAGTATTATAAGTCCCGTTTCTTTGTCAAGTTCATATTTGTTTTTTGAACCTTGTTCAATTTCAATACAAGCGATAAAATCGTTTGGTTTTATTCTTTTTTCATCAATGTCTTTCCAAATATTCATAATTACCTACACAATTAGTTTTATTTTATTTAATAACGCTTTATCTTCAATAACTCGCCCTGCGCCTATTGCGGAAGAGAGTTCGCTTTCAGGTGGAATTGTAACTTTGAAAGGAAGTGCATTTTCTAAGTATTTTTTAATGCCGTAAATTAAACTTCCGCCACCTACTAATATAACGCTTCGTTTTTTAACGTCTAAAATAACGTCTTCATTTAAATTAGAAATAATTAAATTAGCAACTTCAATTATTTTATCAGCATAAGTTTTACAAGCGCTATATATGTTCGAGCAAGTTATAGGGCATGATTTTGGCTTGCCCGTCAAAACGTCTTTACCAACAATAATAGTTTTAGTTTCGTCTTCTTGGTCTAAGCCCCCAACTTCAATTTTTAAGTTTTCCGCTTGACTTTCCGATATTGAAATTCCCAAAGTTTCTTCAACGCTTGAAATTATTAAAGAGTTTAATTTATTTAAACCATATTCAATAGAAACACCAGATATTACTCCGGACAAAGTTAAAGCACATATCGTTGTTTGTGAAGCGCCTAAGTCGAAAATTAACGAAGTAGTACCGTCTTCAAGAGATGCGTTTGAGCCTATTAAAGATAATATAGGTAGTTCAGTATATTCTATATTGTAATAACCTATATCGTTAAATATTTTTTCAAAGTTTTTAATACTTTCTCTATTTGCGCCAAGCGTTACGCTAAAAAGTATATCGGGTTTAAATTCAAGTGGCTCTTTTACTCGTTTAACGTATTCGCTAAGTAAACATTTTAAGGCTTTTTCATCTATTATTTCAACACTGTTAACGGGGTAAATAACCTTAACGTTATTTGAAGTTTTGCCAAGCAACTTTAAGGCTTCATAGCCGTATGCAATAGGTTTTTTATAATTGTTGTTTTCAATTGCTATTGCCGTTGGCTCGTATAAAACTATATCGGCATTAGATTTATATATTTTGGTAAATGCCGAGCCTAAATCTATTGAAATTTTATTTTTCATATAAACTCCTTTAAGTGTTGTAAAATTTTATCAACGGGTAGACCTACTACGTTATTATAATCGCCATCAAAATTTTTTACAAGGGGATAACCGTCTTGAATACCGTAACTTCCTGCTTTATCTAACGGATTTTTATCGTCAATATAAGAGTTAATTAAATGGTCGGTCAAGTCGTTAAAAGTAACAAAAGTAACTTCATAGTTGGAAATTACCTTGTTTTTACTCATAATAGTGTAGCCGGTTATGACCTTATGAGTGTTATTTGAAAGCATTTTTAAAGTGTTAAAAGCGTCGGTTTTATCAATAGGTTTACCTAATATTTGATTATTAAAAACTACGATAGTATCCGCACCTATAACAACGCAATTTTGATTTTTTAAAAATACGTTTTCCGCTTTTAAATAAGACAAATTTTTAGCGTATTCTTCTTGTGATGAATAAAAATCAAATTGCTCGTCACAGTCACTAGGAATAACTTTAAATTTTAAACCAGCCTCTTTAAGAAGTTGTTTTCTTCTAGGGGAATTGCTTGCTAAAATAATTTCCATAAACTAATTATAAAGCATTTATTATTTTTTGTAAAGTTATTATTAAGAAAATAACCCTAAATCCACATTTTTAAATGGTTTTAGGGTTAAATTTTATTTCTTTAAATTTTCGTTTGCTAAATCACGAATTTCTTCAGTAGCAATAGAAACCTTTGTTAAAATATCTTTTCTATTCGTTGGGTGTAACCAAATACTGTCGTTTGGTATAGAGAAATCAAACATATCGCCAACGTCTTTATATGCGTATTCAATATGAACGCTTTCTAACGTTGTACCCGCATATTCAATAACCTTTTCTTCACCGTAAAGAGTAACTTTTAAAACGGTTTTTTCACTGTCTTGATATAACGTACCTTTACCTTGCGGAACGAAACCTTGCGCGTGAGGCATAGTGTAAACGTCACAATCGCTTTCCATTAAATAATTGCCACTTCTAACTTGCTCTTTAACGTTGGCTCTTTGCCACTTAAACCAGTCTGGAACGTTATCGAAAATAGTTTCGCCGTTTTCGTTAAATAACACGCCGTTTGTTTTCATTTGATATTTAACGCCACACTCTAAACAAGTTAAGGTAGAGCCTTCGCCTTGCATTTTAAATTCCGTTTTACAATGAGGGCATTGATAGAGTAGTGCGTTAAGATTGTGCGCCCTATCTTTATATTTTAATTCTTTGCCACAATTTTTTAAATATTCCCAGTCGTTAAAAGCAAGTGCTTTTCTAATTCTTTCATTTATTTCTTCAACTGATAAACTATCAATCTCTTCTTCTTTGATAATTAAAGATGCAGTGGCTTCCATAGGAAGATAATCTTGTTTGTATTTGTTCCATTGAGGGTCGCCTATGTACGAACCGCTTAAATTATAAGCAATTACGGGAACTTTTAAAAATTTAACGAATTTACCCATAGAATCAGGAGTCCAACTCAAAGTGCCGTCTAAAGAATAACGAGATTCAGGGTATAATAAAACGCTGTCTTTTAAATTATTTACGCAATATTTAAAGTTTTTTAACATTGAGATATCGGTTATAAACTTTCTTGTTGGAAAAGCGCCGATTATACGCATAATAAAATCAGAAATATCGTTGAAAGCATCGAGTGCTACTACGTAATTTATTCTATTTGAGGTAAATGCTTTAAAAAACATATAAAAATCGTTAAAAGCCGAGTGGTTAGCCAAAATCAAATGAGGCTTTTTTAATTTCTTCTTTGCACCGTCTAAGTAAAGGACCTTTGTTTTTCTTTTTAAAAGCATTAATTTAACTATAAGCCTAACAACCCAAATTAAAGGCGTGGGTCTAATAGGTTTTCTTGTAAAGTCGTAATGAGCGATATTAGAGTATTTTATTTTTTTCTTTTTTGCATTTTTGTGTAATTTCATAACTTTTGTATTATATAATTTTTGATAAGGTTTGTCAATAAAAATTAAAAATTGAGTTGCAAAATGAATATTAAAGTGTTAAAATAGTCATATATTTATTTATGAGGTGCGATAATGTTAGATTTAAGGGTTAATAAACTTGCAAAAGGTCTTGTTAATTATTCAGTAAAATTAAAAAAAGGCGAAAAGTGTTTAATTGAAGCAATCGGCATTGATAATATGCTTGTAAAAGAACTTGTAAAAGAAGTTTATAATGCGGGCGGATATCCTTTCGTTTGGATAAGAGATAATAGCGTGCTACGCCAAGTTTTACAAGGCGCTACGAAAGAAAGTATTGAGTTAATGTCAAAATACGATAGTTTTTTAATGCAAGATATGGATGCTTATATCGGCATTAGGGGTGGAGATAATACTTTTGAACTTAGCGACGTTGATGGTAAGGCAAACGAATTATATTCATCAATTTATTCAAATCAAGTGCATTTAGATTTACGAGTTAAAAAAACGAAGTGGGTAATTTTAAGATACCCTAACGATGCTATGAGTCAACTTGCGGGTATGAGTACGGAAGCCTTTGAAGATTATTATTTTAACGTATGTACGTTAGACTATGCTAAAATGGATAAGGCTATGGACAGTTTATGTAATTTAATTAAAAAGACTGATAAGGTTAGAATTGTAGCAAAAGATACTGATTTAACTTTTTCAATTAAAGGTATGAACGCAGTTAAGTGTTCGGGAAGTTGTAATATTCCAGACGGTGAAGTTTATACTGCGCCAATAAAAAATAGTGTAAACGGAGTTATCACTTATAATGCGCCTTCAATAAAAAGCGGTTTAAAATTTGAAAACGTAAGACTTGAATTTAAAGATGGTAAAATAATTAAAGCAACTTCAAACTATACTGAAAAACTCAACGAGTTTTTAGATATTGACGAAGGCGGTAGATACGTTGGCGAATTTGCTTTTGGTGTAAATCCTTATATAACTAAGCCAATGGGAGATATTTTGTTTGATGAAAAAATCTCAGGCTCAATACATTTCACGCCAGGTTCTTGTTATGACGAGTGTGATAACGGAAATAGATCGGCGCTTCACTGGGACTTTGTTTTAATACAAACAAAGGAGTATGGTGGCGGTGAAATTTATATGGACGACGTTTTAGTTAGAAAAGACGGTCTTTTTGTGCTTGATGAATTAAAATGTTTAAATCCAGAAAATTTAAAATAATGCGTAAAAAAAATTATTGGCAACAATAATTTTTTTTAATTTCTATTTATTTTTGATAAATAGAGTGGTATAATAATAAAAAAGGGGGTTATATATGAGTAAAAAATCTAAAATTATAAGAAGTATAATATCTATAATAATTCTTCTACTTGCAACCTATCTTATTAGTCTTTTAGTAAATGGTATTTATGAAATTAAATACGTAGAATACGGCGAATTGGCAATACTTGGTTTAATTGCATTTTTTGTATATGCAATACCTGCTATATTGATTGTTTTAATATATCAAATAGTAATGATTGCCAAAAGGAAAATATTTCTTTTTGAACTTATTTCAAGTATAATTTTTATATTGTCGTGGGTTTCGTTAATACTAATACCGATTATTATAGTTTAACTAATAAAACTTAGAAATCAATTTTTTAACTTATTCAATTGACTTTTATTTGGGGTTTTATTAAAATCAACAATAAGGAGAACATATATGAAAATTTTAATAGGTGCTGACGTAGTTCCAACTGCGACTAATGAAATAGATTTTATAAATGGCAATGCTGAAAATTTGTTAGGTAGTGAACTAAAAAAGATTGTAGATAGTGCAGATTTTATTATTGCCAACCTAGAAGTTCCGCTAACTAACGTTGAAAATAAATTAACTAAATCAGGTCCTAATCTTATAGCAAAAGAAGAAACTATAAATGGATACAAGGCGTTAGGGATAGACCTTCTTTGTCTTGCAAATAATCACGTGTTAGACCAAGGTAAACAAGGATTTTTAAGCACTTTAAGAGTTTTAAAAGAAAATAATTTTGCTTATATTGGTGGTGGAGAAAGTCAAGAAGAGGCTTGTAAGCCATACGTTATTGAGTCTAACGGGAAATTTATAGGTGTATACAATTGTTGTGAACATGAATTTTCTTGGGCTCGTGATTACGGTATAGGTTCAAATGGTTTTGACCTGTTTGAAAGTTTAGATGAAATTTATAATTTAAAACAAAAAGTTGATTACTGTATAGTTTTATATCACGGCGGAAGGGAAGAATATAGATATCCATCTCCATATTTAAGAAAGGCAACTAGAAAAATGATTGATAAGGGTGCAGATTTAGTAATTTGTCAACACACCCATTGCGTTGGCTGTGAAGAAGATTATAATGGTGGCAAAATAATTTATGGTCAAGGTAATTTTATATTTGATCATGCGGGAAGAAGTGAGGCTTGGGAAACTTCTATTTTAATAACTATTGATACGGAAGATGATTATAAAATTGATTATATTCCTATCGAGAAAAACGTTCCTTACGTAAAATTATCTAATAATGCGGATATTTTAAAAGGTTATTTTGATAGAACTGAAGAAATTAAGGAAGATGGTTTTATACTTAGAAAGTATAAAGAATTTTCTTTAAGGAATTATCCTAACGCATTTGGAAATTTCGTAAATGAAGACGTTGTAAAAGGCCCAAGAAGAAAAGCCTTCGAAAACTATATGAGATGCGAACCGCATAGAGAGGCTATTTTGATACGATTAGAAGTTGAAGATGAAAACGATAACGTTTAAATAAAAAATTGCTGGTGAGATTTAGGGCGATACTATAAGGGAATTTTAATTTAATACAAAAGTGTAGCCCACTATACTTCGCTTTAAGGCGAAATATGGTGGGCTTTTCTTTATCCACAAAATCTTAAAATAAAAAAGTTATAATTTTAGCCGTGTGGCTAAAAGTGATATGCAAGATAATTCTTGCGTTATATTTTGACCTTTGGTCAAAGTTATATTATATTTGCCCACATCTCGCTAAAGGCGAATATCACTTTGCGTAGCAAAATATCACGCCGTAGGCAT
>JAZSNM010000051.1:0-64679 GCA_045536405.1 Christensenellaceae bacterium | reverse complement strand
GTAAAGGTGTTTGAGCCTTCGCTCAATGATATTTTCGTAGAGTACGCAGGCGCGCAGGTATAAGGAGATGGAACAATGAAACAGTTTGGAAAAATACTTAAATTTGAACTTAAAGGTTATCTTAAAAACAAGGTGTTTGTTGGAATTACGATATTTCTCGTTGTTGCAATCGCCATTGTTATGTTCATCCCCAATATCATAGCGGCATTTGAATCGGATAATGAGGGCGATATAAATCCAACCGATTTTCCCACAATGCTTGTTTACGCTGAAGATGACAACCTCTCGGTGACCGTAAAAGAATATTTTGGAAATGCTTTTGTTGAATATAACGTAAAAGTTGCAGAAGGTAGCGTTGAAGATGTAAAATCCGAGATTATCTCCGGCAATGCAGAATGTGCTTTTGTAATGACCAGTGTTTCCTCTTATACGTATTACGTTAATAATCTTTCGATGTATGATATGAATACCGAAATCGCTAACACCGTGTTGCAAGAGGTGTATCGCATTAACGCTATGGTACAAAACGGACTTACTCCCGAGCAAGCGGGAGAGATTATGTCCGTTCAAATTGAAAGTGGCACCGAAGCTCTTGGCAAAAATCAGGTGCAAAACTTCTTTTATACCTACATAATGATTTTTGCCTTGTATATGGTCATTCTTCTTTACGGACAGATGGTCGCAACCAACGTTGCCACCGAAAAGAGTTCCCGTGCGATGGAAGTTCTCGTAACGAGCGCAAAGCCCACAAGTATGATGTTCGGAAAGGTGCTTGCTTCTTGTATGGCAGGATTTACACAACTTGTTCTCGTATTTGGTACGGCGATACTCCTTTACAACGTGAACAAGGAAGCACTTTCTAATCCTTTGATTGCTTCCATCTTCGATATTCCGATTGAGCTCTTTATCTATCTAATCGTATTCTTCGTGCTTGGTTTCCTTATCTACGCTTTTATGTTTGGTGCGATAGGTTCGACAGCATCCAAACTTGAAGATATCAACACGTCGGTTATGCCAATCACGTTCCTCTTTATTATCGCATTTATGGTGGTTATGTTCTCAATGAGCAGTGGCTCTGTAGATAACACCGCCATGCTCGTATGTTCCTACGTTCCGTTCACCTCGCCTATGGCAATGTTTACGAGAATTTGTATGAGTACGGTAGCGTGGTATGAAATTGTTATTTCGATTGCTGTTCTCATTGGTTCTACCATCGGTATCGGTATTCTTTCAGCAAAGATTTATCGTGTAGGCGTTCTTCTCTACGGTATGCCCCCGAAGTTCTCGAATATTATGAAAACTGTGTTTAAGAAGCAGTAAGTACATTTGAGAAAAATATGAAAAAATGGTATTTATTCACCGCTATATTTCAAATATTAGTTGGAATAGCTGCAATTATAGCATTCATCTTTGTCTCCGTTTCGGGAGAGCCACTTGGAAAATGGATTATTACACTAATGGTCTCTATCGCTTTTGTTGTAATGGGAGTTATAAATATAATAAACTACGTTAAGTTGAAGAAATAGTTTTATAACGGTAGGAATTTGCGTTCCTGCCGTTTTTTTCATTTTACGACAAAATCAATTAAAAACTTTTTAAAAAAGCAGGTAGATGTCCAATAACATGGACATCTGCCTATTGACTTTTATGTTTTTATATGATAAAATAGAATTACAAGCACGAACATATGTTTAGAATATGTTTTGTGTGGGTATATATAATTAAGAGGAATTCCTCTTGATTTAGTTTGCTTGGGGCAGCAGGCTTTATAAGCGTACAAACACGCGCTTGTGGGAGATATTCTCCCGTTTACCCGAAGTCGTTTTACATAAAGGGAAACAAAACGGCTTTAGGGTTTTGTTGTCGTGTAAATTTTTACGACAATAGCGCCGTCCTTTCGCTTTTAGATAGCGGAAGGCTTGAGATGACTGACCAACGTTTCAAGTAGGCGCGCCAACGTTGAAAAACGAGGTTTGGCGATAGGTCTATTTTGTGGTACAAATTTTTAGGTGCTACACTCTTACAACTTCATATTCGGATATTTAATCCGTGCGGAGTAAAAACGTTTTAAGCGTGTTTTGATTCGTACGGATTTTTTGTCCCTTTAGGTCGGTGGTAGTTTTTATCAGCGACTTTTTTGCGTTCATTTTTGGATAAAGGAGGTGGTTAAAATGATTTACTTTTGGCTTTGCCGATAGCCGTTAAATAATCGGATTTTTACTGTTCAGTGGACGAAAAAGCTCCGCAGGACGAACGAAACTTATGCAATAAGTGTAGTGAGCTACACTTTTGCAAAATCTCAAAATTTATATTCAAGGAGGACAAATTTATTTACATCATTTGCAATTTAGATAAGCTCAAAAAATCGGACGGTTCACCCGTCGAAGAAGAGAACGAACGTGACGAAACCTATCAGGGAAATAACGCTTGTATCGACAGTTCAAGGACTCACCAAAACTATCATACGGTATGTCCACAAGGGAAATATCTTGACGTTATCGAAGATAGAATTTCGGGCTTAAACCTAAAACGAAAAGTTCGCTCGGATGCCGTTTATATGTGTTCTTTCGTGTTGACGGCAAGCCCCGAATTTTTTAAGGTAGCAACACCCGATAAGCAGCAATGCTTCTTCCGTGACTTTACTAATTTCTTTAAGGACAAGTATGGAGAAGAAAATGTGCTTTCCGCTATCGTGCATTTAGACGAGACAAATCCACACATGCACTTAAACCTTGTCCCTATCGTTGACGGGAAATTGTGTGCAAAGGAATTGTTTGACGGACAACTCGTAAAACTTCAAACGGAGATATGGAAAGAAGTCGGACAAAAGTACGGATTGGAACGAGGCAAGTCAGGCAACGGCGTTGAACATTTATCTACTGCCGAATACAAGGCAAAAAAGATTTTAGAAGAAGCCGAAAGCAAAAAGGCGGAAACGGAAGATTATGCCGAAGCTCTAACCCAAGCGGAGCAAGGCGATTTTGCTTGGTCGAAAGGTGGACTAAAAAAACAAATCGTTGCACTTACGGCAGAAAACGCCGACCTAAAAAAGCGGTTGGATACGTCAATGGGCGAAGTTTTAGAACTTGACAAAGAAAACAAGCAACTGAAAGAACATAAGGTAAAAACTTCAATAGCGCTTACCGTGTTAGACCGTTTAAAGCAAGAACACCCCGAAATTTATCGGGAAGTAATTTCGCAAAAGAAAAAGCCCACCACGAGCGAGAAGAAAAATTGGTGGACGAAGTAATTCCGTTGTAGTCGAGAACGGATATAAAATTAAGGTTTTATTTAAGATTTGGTGCGACTTAGAATGACAATACGTGAATGATAGATACAAAGTCGCAGATGACAAGAGAAAATAAAACGAACACACGAAAGGACGTGTAAAGGAGGAATCCATTTAGGAAACAATTTTTATAGGAGAATTATGACGTATATATTTTAATGGCAAGAAAGAAACGACTTCAAAGCGATTTCAACCTTTCCGAACATCAAGTAACGTCACTTGCAAGAGTATTATTGCCGGCAATACGAGAATATCTATTGTCCGAGCAAGGCAAAAAAGACTACGATGAATGGACGGAAAACAAACAAAAACAACTGAATAAAACGAAGAAATCTCAATGATAACATAGAGGTTACCGCCGATTAGAAAAGAGAAAATTAAAAGTAAATGTAGAAGTTAGAAAGAACGGCGGACGGGTTTGTCGTTAGTATCCCGATTATAAACGGCAACGGCAGGTGTGCAACCAAGCACACCTGCCATTTTTTATTTCGCTAGAAACGATTATTTGTGCTTGAAAAAACAATTTTTTTATGATATAATATACTTGCTATATAACTTTTACTAAGGAGAACTTGCGATGGACGATTTGAATACACTAGAAATGAGATTAATTCCTCTTACATTTGGAAATAATATTTATTTAAATGTTCCAGGCGGAGATTACCAGCAATACAACAGGGAACTCATAAAACTCGTTGAATATGTTGGGCAAAATTTTGGAACAATTTCAGGGAGCAACTTAAAAAAAGGTATACATTACATATATCAACAAATGAAAGGACCTTCTAAAAGGCAAATAAAAATGACTTTAAGAAATGTTTCTAATTCATTACTTAAAGATGAATATGATACTCCGTACGTATATAGATGTAGCAAAAAATACTATAAAAATATAATAGAATTAGTAATTCAAAAATCCAATGAAAAACGTCAAAATTATTCGGATTGGCTAATTCCTGAAGTAAAAAAAGGCGTTAAATTTGTTTGTATGTACGGGAAAACGGATATAATTCGAACAATTGCGACAACATTATTAACTGATATAGAGTCTTTAGATGCAAAATAAGGAGATTAGGTTTTGAAAAATAAAGTAAATGAATGGCAAGAATTAAGTTTAAAAAAAGATATCGAAAAAATACGCAAGTCTATAATAAAAAATCAAGAGGTTCACCATGCTATAATTTTCGATTTACTTATTGCTGTCATAGCCATTTTAATAGATAAATTTCTTCTACCTTCAAACGAGGCTAGCAAAACTTGGATATTTTGGATACTACTAACTATTTGCCTTATTCCCTTTCTTGTAATATTAGTTAAAAACATATATACTTTTGCTAAAAAAAGACAAAAAAAATATGAGACTTATAGTATGCCAGAGCTCATTGAGTCGTTTGATAACGATATATGCTATTATGTAATGATGGCTGATTCATACAATCAGATGTTAATAGACCTAATTACACAGGACTCTAATAACACTAGCAATTTAGCCTCTTTTTATTATATTGAATCTTGGTATTATATTAATAAAGCAAAAAACAAATTATGTTCAATGTTATTTAAAACAAAATATATCTTCTCAAAAGAGACATCTTTAGTTTTAAAGAAGAATTTAATTAGTTTGAATAGGCTTGTCAATATTACTTTAATAATGGAGGATGTTAGAAAATCTTCCAATCTATTAATTCAAAATAAGGCATTGATTTTATCGGACAAAACAAGCGTTGACTTAAATGCTTTATATGACAAATTTTATAAAGAATTTGTAAAAGAAATCAACCAAAATTTTGACAATGTCTTAAATATAAATTTTGAAGAAAAAAATAGATTTGAATATTAAGATGAAAAAAGCGAAGAATTTTTTCTTCGCTTTTTTCGCAGGAATTTTATAGCTTTTCAAACTCTTCCATAAAACAAAATAGGCCGAACGTCTTTCTTACAGTAAAGAGGTTCAACCTATTAAGACTTGGTGCGGATAACAGGAATCGAACCTGCACGGGTTACCACAGGATTCTAAGTCCTGCGCGTCTGCCAGTTCCGCCATATCCGCAAAATAATAGTAAATAAAATTACTATAAACTTTTTGTATTATACACTTTTTTTATGAAAATTACAACATTTTTATGCGGGCTTAGTGCAAAAATTAAAATTATTTGTAGACTACTTTATTTTTTTATGATATAATAATACAAAACTTTGACTTTTAGGGAGATAATATGAATATAGCAATTATTACAGGTGCTTCGTCTGGTATGGGCAAAGAATTCGTTATTCAAGGCGATAAAAGGTATAATTTAGATGAAATATGGGTTATTGCTCGTAGAAAAGAAAGGCTTGAAGAATTAGTTCCTTTATGCAATGCAAAAGTTGTTCCTATTTGTTTAGACCTTTTAAATAGTGAAAGTTTTAATTTTTTAGCAAAAAAACTTGAAGAAGAAAAACCTAACGTAAAACTTTTAGTTAATGCAAGTGGTTTTGGCAAATTTGGTGAAATTGAAAAGTCTTCTATTAAAAATAGCGAAGATATGATCGACCTTAATTTAAAAGCCTTGGTAAAAATTACACAAATAGTTCTTCCATACGTAAAAGAAGGTGGTAAAGTTTTACAAGTAGGCTCACTTTCTTCTTTCGAGCCCGTTCCACACCTTGCCGTTTACGCAGCAACTAAGTCGGCGGTATTAAGTTACACAAGAGCCCTTGGTCACGAACTTAAACGTAGAAAAATTAGAGTTTTATGTTTATGTCCTTACTGGGTAAAAACGGAATTTTTCGGCTCGGCAAACGAAAATGAAAAAATTAAAAAGTTTGACGTTATGTATGAGGCTGATTTTGTAGTTAAAAAAGCATACAAAACCCTTGATAAAAGCAAAAAAGCATACGTTGTTCCCGGCTTTTACGCTTCTTTTATAAGAGTGCTTGCTAAATTTTTACCACACAAACTTATGATGTTAATGATGGATAAAATGTTTAAATACGAAAAGCAGGAAAAAAATGATTAGTTTATTAAATATAGAAAAAAACGATAAAATAATGGTAGCTCTTTCAGGCGGTCAAGATAGTATGTGTTTAATGCATCTTCTTTTAAGCATGCGTGACGAATACAACTTAACGCTTTACGCCGTTAATATCGACCACTCTATTAGGGGTGCTGAAAGCGAAGAAGATAGTCTTTTTGTTAAAAACTTTTGCGAAAAATTTAATATTAAACTATACTTTTATAAAGTAGACGCAATAACCTTTTCTAATGAAAACGGATACACCTTAGAGCAAGGTGCAAGAATTTTGCGTTATCAAATTTTTAATGAACTTTTACTTAAAAACGAAGGCGTAAAACTTGCAACCGCTCATCATAAAAGCGATAACGCTGAAAGCGTTTTATTTAATCTTTTTAGGGGTACGGGGCTCAAAGGCGTTAGCGGAATTAAAGAAATTGATGGTAAAATTATTAGACCTTTATTAAATACTTCTAAAAATCAAATTATTGAATACGTTACAAAAAACGACGTTCCATTTAGAGTAGATAGCACTAATTTTGATAGTGAATATAGTAGAAATTATATTAGAAACGAGATTTTCCCTATAATTTTAAAGAAATTTCCAGATATTATAAACAATATAAATTCTTTTTCAAAAATTGCAAAAGAAGAAGATGCGTTTTTAGATAATTTAGCAAAAGATTGTATAATAGATAATGAAGAAAAATTAAGTATAAAAATTTCAACTTCGCCCGTTTTATTTAAAAGAGCGGTAATTTTAATTTTTAAAGAATACGGCTTAATCAAAGACTATACCCTAAAACACGTTGAAAGTTGTTTTGCTTTAATCTCGTTAGAAAATGGTAGCAGTTTTGATTTACCTAAAAACATTAAAGCAGTTAAAGAATACGACTATATTTCTTTTTATAATACGCTTATAAAAAAAGACACCACGTTTTATACTTTTAGTGAAGGACAGTTTAAGTTTAACAACTTTTTAGCAATAATAAAAAAGCAAAGTGACGTTGACGTTAAAAACGAAATAGTATTTGATAAAGATAAAATCCCTAAAAACGCCGTTATTCGATTTAGACAAAGCGGTGATATATTTACAAAATTCGGCGGTGGCACTAAAAAATTAAAAGATTATTTTATTGATAAAAAAATAGAAAGATTTAAGAGAGATTTTTATCCTTTAATCGCCGTAGGAAACGAGGTTTTAGTTATATTTGATATAGCGGTAAGCGAAAAGGTAAAAATTGATAATAACACAAAAATAATTTTAAAAGCCCAACTTATTAAGGGCAAGGAGTAAATATGGAAGCAAATAAAACAGCACAAGTGGTAATTGATAGTTTAACTTCAAGAAAAGCATACGATATAGTAAAAATCGACGTTAAAGAAAAAACGTCTCTTGCTGATTACTTTATAATAGCAAGCGCCCGTTCAACTACGCAAGTTAAGTCGTTAGCGGAATTTTGCGAAGCAAAAGCCGAAGAAGCAGGCGCAAAGGTGTTAAGAAAAGAAGGCATTCAAGACGGAAGATGGGCAATTATTGATTTTGGTGACGTAATTTTGCATATCTTTAATGATGAAACAAGATTATTTTACCACCTTGAAAGACTATGGGGCGAAGGCGAAAAAATAGAAAATAACGACTAATTTATTTTGTCTTTTTCAATAATTGAACCTTTAATAGCAATATCTGGCGGTTTGTTAACTTTTTTCTTTTTAGGTTTAATTTTATTCGTAATATAGTAAATTTTAGAAGAAGTTTTTTCAATAACTTCTTCTTTTTTTATAATTTTTTCATAAATTATTTTACCTATTAAACAACAGCCCACTACAACTGCGTATATTATAACGATAGCAATAAATCCAACCATAAACAAATTTTAATATATTTTTATTGTCGGTTTTTTGCAGTTTATATATAAAATTAGCAAATATTAGCAAAACGTTAAATTACTTAGTATAATTGACCGAACTCGCCAAAGGCGAATATAACTTTCCGTAGCAAAATATAACTGCGTAAGCAATATAACTCGCCAAAGGCGAATATAACTTTGCATTAGCAAAATATAACTGCGTAAGCAATATAACTCGCCAAAGGCGAATATAACTGAAAAGGACTTAGATTTTAGTATAAAACCTAAGTCCTTTTCTGGTCTACCTGGCTGGACTTAAACCAGCGACCTTAAGAGTCGGAGTCTTACGCTCTATTCGACTGAGCTACAGGTAGATAAAGTAACCTTACATTGAAGAAATGTAAGGTTAAAGTTATTATTTAATTTTGTTAATATCAAACGGCGTTTCTTGATATACGTAATAGTTAAGCCAATTTGAAAACAATAAATTTGCGTGTGAACGCCACGAAACGATAGGCTCTTTTTCAGCATCGTCAAACGGAAAATAATTCTTAGGAATTTTAATAGGCTTATTTTCATTTAAATCTCTCAAATACTCGTTTTTTAAAGTATTAGCGTCATACTCCGAATGCCCCGTTATAAAAATTTGCCTTCCGCCGTCAGTAGCAATAGCATAAACACCCGCTTCTTTCGACGTTGATAAAATTCTTAGTTCTTTGCACTTTAAAATATCTTCTTCTTTAATAGTAGTATGGCGAGAGTGTGGCACTTTAAACACGTCGTCAAACCCACGTAATAATATTGACCTTTTATTAGTTATAGTATGGTCGAACACCCCGAACAACTTTTCATCTAAATTATATTTAGGTATGCCGTAATGATAATAAAGACCTGCTTGCGCACCCCAACAAATATGAAAGGTAGAATAAACGTGAGTTTTACTCCACTCCATAATTTCACAAAGTTCAGCCCAGTAATCTACTTGCTCAAAATCTAAATTTTCAACGGGAGCGCCCGTAATTATCATACCGTCATAATTGTTATGCTTTACGTCTTCAAACGTTTTATAAAAAGTAATTAAATGCTCGGCTGGCGTATTCTTTGATTGATGAGATTTCGAGTGTATTAACTCTACGTCAACTTGAAGTGGCGTATTACCGAGTAGCCTACTAAGTTGAGTTTCAGTTTCTATTTTTTTAGGCATTAAATTCAAAATCAATATTTTAAGCGGACGTATATCTTGTTTAGTTGCCCTTGACTCGTCCATAACGAAAATATTTTCATTTTGAAGCGTTTTTACCGCTGGTAAATTGTTAGGAATTTTTATTGGCATTATTTTACCTCTACTTTATCTAATGCTTGTTTAATGTCTTCAATTAAGTCTTTTGCGTTTTCAAGACCGCAAGAAAATCTTACCATTTCAGGATATACTCCGCACGCTTTAAGTTCAGCATCACTCATTTGACGGTGAGTTGCACTTGCCGGATGTAAACAACAAGTTCTTGCATCGGCAACGTGTGTTTCTATTGCCGCAATTTTTAAGTTTTTCATAAACGCTTCAGCAACTTTTCTACCGCCTTTTATACCAAAACTTACAACGCCACAAGTTCCGTTAGGCATATATTTCTTTGCAAGATTATAATATTTATCGCCTTCTAAACCAGGGTACACTACCCACTCTATACGACTATCGCTTTGTAAATATTTAGCAACTTCTAAACCGTTTTCACAATGCTTTTTCATTCTTACGTGTAAACTTTCTAAACCTAAGTTTAAAATAAAAGCGTTTTGCGGTGATTGAATTGAGCCAAAATCACGCATAAGTTGCGCCGTTGCTTTTGTTATAAACGCACCTTCTTTTCCAAACTTTTCAGCATAAGTAACGCCGTGATAACTATCGTCAGGCGTGCATAATCCTGGGAATTTATCAGCGTATTTCATCCAGTCAAATTTACCGCTATCAACTATGCAACCTCCAACGGCAGCACCGTGACCATCCATATACTTTGTAGTTGAGTGAGTTACGATATCAGCACCCCAAGTAAAAGGTCTACAATTTACAGGCGTAGCAAAAGTATTATCAATAATAAGCGGAACGCCGTGCTTATGTGCACATTTACTGAAAAGTTCAATATCTAAAACGGTTAATGCTGGATTAGCAATAGTCTCGCCAAATACTGCTTTCGTGTTAGGCTTAAATAATTTATCAAGTTCTTCTTCTGTAATATCAGGGGAAACAAAAGTAAAATCAATACCCATTTTTCTCATTGTAACGTTAAATAAGTTAAACGTTCCACCGTATATTGAAGACGAAGATATAATATGGTCGCCAACGTTTGCTATATTAAAAATTGAATAAAAATTTGCCGCTTGTCCAGAAGAAGTGAGCATTGCCATACTTCCGCCTTCTAATTCGCAAATTTTTTGAGCAACGTAATCGTTCGTTGGGTTTTGTAAACGAGTGTAAAAATAACCACTTGCCTCTAAATCGAAAAGTTTGCCCATATCTTCACTTGTTTCATATCTAAAAGTCGTACTTTGATAGATAGGTATTTCCCTTGGCTCGCCATTTTTTGGGCGGTAACCGCCTTGAACGCATACAGTTTCTATATTATTGTTTTTCATAGCCTTTCACACTTATCCTTTAAAATTTCGCTTGTTTTTAGCAAGTTCACTTTTGTTTTTTTATTCTATAAATTTTAACACAGTATAAATAACTTGTCAAGTAAGTAATATTCTCTTTTAATATTATAACCGCATTTTTATAATAATTTATTATAACTTTGAAAAAACGCTTTACTTAAAAATTCAAATATACTATAATTAGTAAAGTTGAGTTTACACTCAAATAAAAATAGAGGTAATATCATGCAAAATTCTACTAATTTCAAACAATTGCTTGCAAATTTTAAAATTGATGGCGACTATATTAGTTGCACCCCTTATGGCGAAGGTCACATAAACCAAACTTTTTTAGCCGTTTTCAATGAAAATGGTATGCAAAAAAGATATATCGTTCAAAAAATTAACTCTACTTTATTTAGTTCCGTTGATAAGTTAATGAGAAATATTGAACTCGTTACTGAATTTAACAGGTCTAAAATTATTGAAAGAGGTGGAGATCCCGATAGAGAAAGTTTAACCATTATTCGCACTAAAAACAACGAAACGTTTTTAAAGGTTAATGATACCGATTACTATCGTGTTTATATTTTTATTGAAAACACCGTAGCATATCAAACGGTTACAAAGCCTATGGATTTTTATTATAGTGCAATAGCGTTTGGTAATTTTAACAACTTACTCGCTGAGTTTGATGCAACTAAGTTATACGAAGTTTTACCAAACTTTCACAACACAGTAAAAAGATTTAACGATTTTAAAATTGCCGTTCAAAACGATAGTTTTAATAGAGTTAAAGATTGTGAAAAAGAAATTGATTTTATTATGAGTAGAGAAAACTATTATTCTATAATAGTAGACCTATTAAATAGTGGCAAAATGCCGTTAAAAGTTACGCATAACGACACGAAACTCAACAACGTTTTACTTGATGATAAAACGGGCGAACCCGTTGCCGTTATCGACCTTGACACTATTATGCCCGGCTCAATTTGTTACGATTTTGGCGACAGTATAAGATTTGGCTGTAACCCAGCAAGCGAAGATGAAAAAGATTTATCTAAGGTTAATTTTAGATTTGATTTATATAAAATTTATCTTGAAGGCTTTTTAACAGCGCTTGGCGATAGAATTACAAAAATTGAAAAAGACCATTTAGCAATGGGTTCAATTTTAATGACAATTGAGTGCGGTATGAGATTTTTAACCGACTATTTACAAGGCGATACTTATTTTAGAACGCATAGAGAAGGTCAAAATTTAGATAGGTGCAGAACGCAACTTAAACTTGTTAGCGATATGGAAAAAATTCTTGACGATATGAACGCACTTGTTAAATAATTTAATAGTTTACTTTATAAATAAATGTCCACGAGTTTATCGTAATAACCATAAGGCTTTTTAAAAGACAATGTAAAAGAGTAGCAAAATTTTGCTACTCTTTACTTTTTTGTCTTGCAAAAACATATAACTTAACTTTGTTGAGTATAGTATGCTATACTTTGTTTAAAGTAAGCATGATAATATTGAACTTAACACGGGTATAATAACTTTTGGTATAAGTTTATATGCATTATTTTTTAATTTTTAAAATTTGTCAATATCACATATAATATATGATGTAGAAACGAATTCTTTTTCTCCCTTTTTTAGCATAATGTAACCTGCTTGTTGTAACGCTGAAAAATACGAGTTGAATTCCTTTTCAGATATGTTAAAATCTAGACTTGTTACTTTAGTATTGTCATTAATATTAAGCAATAATGCTCTTATTCTATTTTTTTGATTATCTACTCTTGGTAAATGCTTCTTTTTATCTTTAATATCTTGACGCATAAACTGAACCTACATATCCGAAACTATAAACCGTCACCGTTACTGTAAATTTCTTATCATATACAAAATCAGTTTTATAATCATCTGTATAACCCGAAATTGTTCCTTTAATTACAACTTCCCAATCCCCATTTGACTGTTTTTCTGCTGTTGCTGTTCCCCAATCTGGAGTATAATAAAATTTTAAATCATAAAGATTTGCAATTTTATTTTGAACCGTTGAATTACTCTTTGCATACGAAATTGCTTGAGAACGTGTTGTTATAGAAGTTGTCGTACTTCCACTAGAATAATTAAAATCATTGCTATTATCGCCACAATTTTCAAAACCCCATATAGAACAACCTAAGCATGCAATAGCTAAAACAATTATCAAAACTTTTTTTACTATGGTTGTTGGAAAGTTTCCGATTTTAAATATAAAATACAAAATGCATTTTGCAATAATACCACATAAGCCTATCATCATAAGAACTATGCTTATAATAGATAAAACTTTTGTAAAACCATATCCATCAAACAAATAAACACGTCCATAGGCAATCAAACCTACTAATACTATAACTATAAAGAGTGAAATACCAACTATACCTGCGATTAAACAATTAAAAATAATTTTTTGTATAATATTAATAGTTTTATTTGACAACTTTTTAATTGACTCTTTGTTTTCATTCGAACTAATTAATTGCGCGCCCACAATCTCAGTTGAAATCACGTGTGTTTTTTCATTGTTAGTTAATTTTGCCCCACATTTACTACAAAAAATAGCATCTTTTTCTATTTTTTCTCCACAAAATTTACAAAACATTTTTATTCCTCCTAGTTTAACTTTTTTAAATTTGTTATATTGTTTCTATACTAAAAATTTTACCCCATGATATTTGCCTCCTAAAATAAAAAAGTGCGCCAACCGAAGTCAACGCACCGAAAAATGCGAAACTCCAAGTTGTCGCCAAACGAACTTTATCGCAAGTATAAGCATAGCCATACTATTGAACGGGAGTCGCACTTTTACCAAATGGATTCTGTTCAAATAGTATGACAAAATAGGAGCATAATTATCCTATAAAAAAAGAAACTACGCTTATTTGCGATAATATTAAGTTCGTTTGGCAAAATTATTATAGCACAAATAAAAAGTTTTATCAAGTAGTTTTTCGTGGGTAAAAAAAACTCGACTTTCCATAAGTCGAGTTTTGAGTAAAGTGATATTGTTCGCATGGCAAACAGTTATATTTTTAGACAAAGTCTAAAAGTTATATTTTGACCTTTGGTCAAAGTTATATTATATTTGCAATCACTCGCCGTTAGGCGAATAAAACTTTGCGTAGCAAAAATATAACTGCGATAGCAATATAACTTGCCAATAGGCAAATATAGTTGTGCGTCAGTTATAATCCCTATTACTGACGCACTAAGCCCGTGGATATTTCAATTTTAAAAACTTTACTTGCAATAATTATAGTACGTTTCAAATAATTTTTTAGATATTTTTTGCATTTTTTCTTTATCTACTTTTACAACCTTTCTATCATAAGTAAAAATTCCGTTAGTTTCGTCTTCAACGTCACTAACTTGCGTTAAAACTATTGCCGATAACCCTTTTTTTATTTGCGGAATTATTTGATTATAATACAAATTCTCCATATCCCCCATAAAAGTTTGACTATTACAAATTTTATAGCCGTAAGTTTTAGATAAATTATACGAATGCTCTTCTATTTTATAAGAATATCCGCCAAACTCTGAAAGAATTAAAGGTTTATCGTCTTCTTTAACTAAGTTGATAGGTTTAAAATAAACGTGCTCGCTTTGAACGTCACTTTCGTTATTTTTAAACCAGCCCGAAGCAGTATCAAAAATTCTCGTTTTATCTATTTCTTTTAATTTCTTGTAAATTTTTGTTGCATTATGCTCGCCCCAACCTTCGTTAAATATTGTGTAGTATATTATTGACGGATAGTTATACAAAACTTCTAAAGTTTTTTCAGCGGTAGATAAAAATATTTTTTGTTCGCTTTCTTTAACATTTATTAGTCGTTTTTTCTTATACCCGATTGTTGGAAGTGCGGTATCGCATAAGAAACTATACCTACCGTTATTTACCATATCTTGAAATACTATCATACCGTATTTATCGCAATAATAATAAAAAATATCCGGCTCTATTTTGATGTGTTTTCTAAGCATATTAAAGCCTAATTCTTTACATTTTAAAATATCGTCTTTGTACGCCTTTTCATTTGCAGGTGTGTAAATTCCGTCGGCATAATAGCCTTGGTCAAGTAATCCGTTGTAAAAATACGGCTTGTTGTTTAACACGATTCCATTACTAATATTACTATCTATTTTAACTTCTCTTAATGCAAAATAACTTTCAACTTTATCGTTACCACTAATTAAAGTAAAATTATATAAATAAGGATTTTCCGGCGACCAGTTAATAGGATTTTCAATCTCAATCGTAGTAATATCACCACTATAAGCGTATTTTTTGCCGTTTAATAAAATTTCTTTTTTGTCTTCTCCGCCAACGCTTTCAATAGTTATACTATTAAGTGTCGGTGTTAGTTTTAAAGATTTTATATAGTTTTTGCAAACTTGTTCAATCCATACAGTCTTCCAAATACCGCTTATAGGCGTGTACCACATACCACCCCTTTTTAACTTTTGTTTTCCGTAAGGATATAATACGCTCGTATCGTCGTTAACTTCAACTTTTATGGTGTTTATTCCTTTTGTAACAAAAGAAGTAATATCAAACGTAAACGGCAAATATCCATTATCGTTTTCCCCAACTTTTTTATCGTTAATATACACCTTTGTTAAATTGTCAACCGCACCGAAATGAATAAGAGTTGTTTTAGATAAATCGTCAATATTAAACGTTCTTTCATAAATTAAAGTTTCGCCCTTTTTAGTTATCCTTTCCACCTTAGATAACTTACTTTCAACGGGGTATGGAACTATAACTTTTCCGCTATATAAATTTTTATTATTCTTTTCAATATTTAACGACCACTCGCCGTTTAAGTTAATAAAACTATCTCTTTTTAGTTGTTGGCGTGGATACACGTTAAATGGAATTTCCCCTACTTCGTAATCAGTTGTTAAATTGTTTATTTTTGGTTTTTGGGTTTTTACAATTAAATAAACAAACGGAATAACAAATAAAACGACTATTAAAGCCCAAATAAAAATATCGGCTGACGGAATAAACGAATACGTTCCGTCGTTACCCATCATTGTATCGGCATTTCGTAAAATCATTTTACCTATATATGGACCGACAATCCCAGGAATTAACACTTGCGATACTATTCTAACGCCTTGTAATCTACCCGCTTTTCCGCTTGGTATATTGTCCCTTATTTTAGCACCGAACACAGCCATACCCGCTAAATATCCACTCATCATTAAAAGCGAGCCTATAAACACAAGTAAAACGTTTGTGAATAAGTATAAAATTAAATAACCAACTATAAGCCATACTAACGACATTATTAAAGTAAACGTAAAACCTTTTTTATCGTAAACTTTACCCCATAACGCCGTTACCACTGACGCTATTATAATTGCTGGCGCCATAATCAACACGTAGTCTTTCATACCTAAACTTATTTCGTAATAAATTATTAAATACGGCATAAAAACTTGTATTGAAATATTAAATATTATAAATGCAAGTAACGATAAATATAGCGTAACGTTTTGTTTTATAGTTTTTGGTAAAAATCCATATACAATATTATAAAAATAATTAGAATTATCTTTTTTAATAATCGGCTCTTCTATTATAAATAAACCTAATACGCCTATTAAAAAAACTATTACGCCTATTATAATAAAAATAGCCGTCCAACTTTCTTTTTTATCTAAATCAAACGCCATAAAACCGCCGAATACTACGAGTATTGCAACGAGTGGCATCATAGCGTTTATTCCTTCCGCCTGCCCCCTATTTTTACTATTCGTAGAATCTGTTAACCAAGCGTTAAACGCAGCGTCGTTAGCGCTTGAGCCAAAGAAAGTCATAACACAGTCCATAATAATTACGAGCGAAATGCCTACGCTTATAGAAGATACCGCCATAGGAAATAGTTTGTTTATAAAGTCTTCTCTAATAAAGGCAAATAGAAAAATTGATACACCCCAAAGTATATAGCCTAAAGACATAAACGTTTTTCTTTTTCCTATTTTATCAGAAAGTGCCCCTATAAATATTGAAGTTAACGTTGCCGATACCGCACTAAGCGAAACCATTAAAGCAATATCGTCGGCAGTTGCTTTAAAAATCTTGTAGATAAATACGTTAAAATACATATTTTCTACAACCCACGCAACTTGACCTATTAAACTAAATATGATAAGTACTAACCAAAATTTTTTAGATAATTTTTCCTTCATATTTCCCCTTATATTTAAAAATGACTTATTTATTAAAGCCATTTTTAAAATTTATTATAAAATTATTATATTGTTTAACCCAACTATAAGCCTATTTTTCATTAACTATTATTTCGCATAGGGTGTGATAACCGTTATCTATTTCAACGTCGTTAGCAAAATAAATCGTTGGAGTTGGATATTCGCCAACAAGCCCTATTTGTATTTTATAAGTTCCTTGTTTTAAGTTATCGTCTAACTTTAAATTTATCTCTTCAACACTATCGCCAGGCATCCATTTAGTTATATCTATATTAGTGTCATATACCTTTTCATAACTGTCGTTTTTAATTCTAAAAGTTAAAGGGTGTTTAGTATAAATAGGCGCAACGCCTAAATTATCTATAACGAATTTACAGTTTAACGTATCGCCACTACTTGCGTTTTTTCTATAAAAGAAGCAAGGAATAAAAAATCTATACCCCATACGCTTTAATAATCTTTCAACGCTATCTTTCCACTTAAAAGGTATTGTAGACGATTTATTATTAAAGGTACTTACGTGATACTTTAAAGCACTATCCACTAAGTAATCAATATCGGGAAAATTATTTTTATCCCACTCGCTCATATACCACCACGCTTCAAGCGAAACGGGGGCTTCCTTCCAAATATCTTTCATAGTTTGAGTATGTTTTGGAAACCACCATTTAACGTGCGATTCGCTTCCAAATCCATCAGCACGCCAACCTACTTTTTTATCTCTATTTTTATTTAAAAGATTAACGAGTTCGGGCGCGCATATTTGACCTAAAAGTATTGTGTTTTTATAATACTTAGAATAAATATTCATTAAGTTTTCAATTCCTTCTTTTGGAACTTTTTCATAGCCAGAGCCTTCGCCCCAAGCCCCAAATAAAGAAATGTCCATAGCATACAAAGTCGGCTCGTTATCAAACCTTTTACCAAACTCTTTTATGGCGTTTGCAAACGATTGCAAAAATAACGGATGCGTTGGCGATTCTTTAACTCTTTTATCGTTAGGTCTTTCAGGACAAGGTATTTTAGCCCTTAACCACTCTGGAACGTCTTCTTCCTTTCTCGTAGTGTGTGGCATAATTCTTATAATAACGTGCTGTTTGTGTTTTTTTGCTTCGTTAAATATATCTTCGTAAAATTTAAAGTTATATTGCCTTTCTTTCGGCTCGAAATCACGCCAACAAGTTCTAATATAGCAAACTTCGCACTCTGGGTGCCAGCCCTCTTTTTCGCCTTCTTGTAAAACGTCTTTATCTATAGGATATCTCTCTTTATATATCCCTTGAACGCTATTTGAAAATAATTTACCACCCCTAAAATGATTAAACGTCATAAAACCCATATATGGGTTTTTTAATATTCTATTTGATGGTTTAAAGTATTCAATTTCAATAGGATGCAATATCATATTATACCTCACTATTTTAATTTCATTAGTATTATATCACACAAAAATTTCCTTGTAAATAATTGTTTACAATAATTTAAAAAACTTTACAAAGTAAAACTTATATGTTATTATAATTAAAAGTGTTGCAATTACAACAATTTGTGAGGTGTTATGAAATATTTAGGTTGTCCTTTATTTGAAAATATATCAGATAATGACGTTAATCATATGATTCAATGTTTTAAAGCAAAAGAGTCAAAATATTTTGCTGGCGAAGAAATTTGCTCGTACAACGTAAAAACGGGCACGTTAGGAATTATATTAAGTGGAAAAGCATCGGTTAAAAAACTTGATAGAAACGGCAACTACTCTATTTTAGAAAATTTACAGCGTTTTGACGTGTATAGTGATTCTTTTTCATACACCGCAAACGACGATAACTATATTAGCGTAGTTAGTGAAGATGACGTTATAACCTTAGAGTTTTCTTTTGACGAAGTTTACAAAAGATGCGAAAAGGCGTGTAAACACCACTCTATTTTAGTACAAAATTTAATGAAAATCGTTATTGACAAAACTAAAACCTTATCTCAAAGGGTGGAAATTTTATCTAACAAATCTATTAAAGATAAAGTTTTAGGCTACATTAAATTGATGCTTTCTAAAAACAATCAAGAAGATACGTTTACGCTTACTATGTCTTATACGAGTTTAGCGGAATATTTATGCGTTGATAGGTCTGCCTTAATGCGTGAAATCAAAAAACTAAAAGAACAAAACGTAATAAAAGTTAATAAAAAAACTATTACCTTACTTAGCGATAAGTATATTTAAAAATAATGTAAGCATACTTAAAGTATGCACTTGTTAAAGAATAATAAAAAACTAATAACAACTCTTTTAACAGTCGCAACAATTTTTGCGACTGTTTGTTTTTCTATTTCAAACGCTTTTGGTGCAACGAATATTTTAACTGTTTACGCAGGCGATAAAAAGTATGAAATTTATAACTTTGAAGTAACTTCATACAACAAAAAGCAATATCTTAAAAAAGCCGATTTATTTATTGATGAAATTTATTACGACACGCTTATTTCGCCTACAAATTCTACCGTTAAATTTAATAAAGACAATATTTTATCCCCTTTTTCATTTACAAAATCTAAAAGCGGAAAATGTATAAATAGGTCGAAATTATTAAACGATATAACATATTCTTTAAATAATAACGCAAAAACAGTAAACTGTGAATTTGTTACAGTTTACCCAACTATAACCGAAGATTTATTAAAAACTTTTACTTTAAAAAGAGGAAGTTTTACAACTTATTTTTACACGTCTACCCCCGATAGAAAAAACAATATTTCTCTTGCAAACTCTTATATTTCGGGCACGATTTTAGATAGTGGCGAAGAATTTTCATTTAATAAAATTGTAGGCGAAAGAACAAAAGAAAGAGGCTTTAAAGACGCTAAAATAATTCAAAACGGCGAATACGTTGACGGTATAGGCGGTGGGATTTGTCAAGTTTCTTCAACTCTTTATAACGCCGTTTTACTATCTAATTTAAAGGTTACAAGTTGTGTAAATCACTCGCTATTAGTTAGTTACGTAGAGCCTTCGTTCGACGCTATGGTTTCAACTTATAACGATTTAAAATTTGTAAACTCTACGCCTTTTCCTATTTATATACAAGGAATAGTTACAAACAACTCTATCACTTTTAATATTTACGGCGAAGAAAACGAATATGAAATAAAAAGAGTTTCTAACGTCGTGGAAAAAATTAAACCCGAAAGTCCTATTTACATTGATAGCAACGAACTTGCTTTTGGCGAAAGTAAAGTTTTACAATTTGAAAAGGAAGGGTTAAAAAGCGAAGGCATTTTAGAATATTATAAAAACGGCGAAAAAATTAAAAACGTTTTAATTAGAAAAGATACTTATAAGCCAACACAAAGTAAAATTTTAATCGGTTCGCAAAATATGGCAAGTCTTACGATCGATAAAGAAAATTAAGTTAAATTAAATGTGTTGACAAAAATTGCGTATTATTATAAAATACTATCATTATGGAAAAGAAATTTTATGCAAATATAGAGTATAATAAAAGAAAAAAGAGTGGCGGAATAACTTTGTCAATGCTCTTAATCGTTATGCTATTATTAACGATATCTATCTTCGTTGCTACAAAGCAATATGAGTTTATATTAATTTTTGCGGCACTTTTACTACTTCCCGCATTTTTAATTCCAAGAATTTTTAAAACTTACCCTACTGACGGTAGAGAAATCGTTGTAATTAAAGATAAAGAAGTTATTATGGATAATGCCACCACTAAACTTAAAGATATAACTTTAATTAGAGTAACGATTGAACTTCCCGAAAGTAAACTTGATAGTGAAAACAACGCTTTACTTGAAGAAATGAAAAGTCAAAAACCTAATGCGGAATTTTTTGGCAATTTTGATTTAGTCGTTAAAGATTTGAAGGGCGAAAAAAAAGTTTTATATTCTCATATAGAAAACGTTATGCAAGCCTTAGAAACTCTTTTAGAGTTGGGCGTTAAACATTATGAAATTTTATATTCTATAAAGAAAAAAAGCGTTAAATGCGAATATGACGTTAAAAAAGATATAGTTATACAAAAAGAAAATGCTTTAACGTCAACTTCTAAAAAAGATAGAAAAAAGCAATTACTTTAATATGATAATTAGGAAACTCAAATTAAGAAAATTAAACAATACTAGAGATTTGGGCGGAATTACTACAACTGATAACAAAGTTATAAAACGCGGGCATTTATTAAGAAGTGGCAAACTATACGATCTACCTAAAAGCACTATTAAAAAATTAAATGCTTATAACGTTGACGCCGTTTTAGATTTAAGAAGTTTAACAGAGTTAAAAAATAGAAGTGATACTTTTTTAAAAAACGCTATTTATTTACAATTTCCACTACAATGCACCGCTACCTCAAACGTTATTGAAGACGTTAGTATGCGTGCTCTCTACACAAAAGAAGCCCTAAAAATTCCTAGTGAGTTTGCTACTTGTGACGATTATATGCTTTCAATGTACAAGCATCTTTTAACGAGTGATTATTCTAAAAACGTTTTAAGTCAAGTATTTCAATGCTTTTTAAAATACGATAAGGTTTTATGGCATTGTAACGGTGGCAAAGATAGAACGGGATTAGTTGCAATTTTACTTGAAGGCGTTTTAGGCGTTAGCGAAGAAACGATAATTAAAGACTACGTAATATCTTCAAAATTTAGATGGGTAAAAAATACAATAAATAAATTTGCTTTATCATTAACTTGGTTGAACAAAAACTTTAAAGGCATTTTGAATTGTATGATGACTTCTAAAAAAGAGTACGCATTATTTATATTAAACTACATAAAAAAAGAATATAATTCAATAACTGAGTATTGTAAAAAAGAACTTAACCTAACTGACGAAAATATTTTTGAATTAAAAAATAAATTTCTTGAATAATAATTGACAATACTATGTATAAATGTTATACTTTATTCAATAAAATAAAGGCAATTATAGGAAAAAGTAAACTTTTTAACCTTTTAAGAGAGGGGGGCGTATGCTGTGAGTTCCCTACTGGTTGTTTGTTGAAAACCACTCCTTAGCCGTAGTGCGAACACTACCGTATTCCTGCGTTAAAGGGTAAAGCATTTTGCTTGATTTATAAATCAAGGTGGAACAGCGTAGTAACTTACGCCCTTGGCAGTTTTTATACTGCCAAGGGCTTTTTTTAATAATTTTGGAGGTGCATTATGAAAGTTGTATACAATAATGGTGAAGTAAAAGAGTGTTTGGTAGAAGAAGAATTACATATAATTCGTCACACTTGCGCTCACACTTTAGCACAAGCAATAAAAAGATTATATCCTAACGCTATCTTTGCGTACGGTCCTACTAACGATAAGGGCTTTTATTACGACGTAGATCTTGGCGATATAAAACTTAGTGATGAAGATATTCAAAAAATCGAACTTGAAATGAAAAAGATTATTAAAGAAAATTTACCTATTAAAACTTTTTCTTTATCAAGGCAAGACGCCATATCTCTTATGCAAGAAAGAGGCGAAATTTACAAGGTTGAACATATTGGCGACCTTGATGAAAACGCTGTTATTACTTTTTATCAACAAGGCGAATATATCGATATGTGCGTTGGTCCTCACCTAACTTACACTAAGGCCATTAAAGCCTTTAAACTTATGGGGCAATCTGGCGCTTACTGGAAAAATGATAAAAATAATAAAATGCTTACGAGAATTAAAGGTATTGCATTTAAAACTAATGAAGAATTAGAAAATTATTTAAAACTTTTAGAAGAGGCTGAAAAGCGTGACCACCGTAAAATAGGTAAAGAAATGGGCTTATTTATGCTTTGTGACGAAGCCCCTGGTTTTCCTTTCTTCCTACCTAACGGCATGATACTTAAAAACGCCCTTGTTGACTATTGGCGTTCAATTCACTATCGTGACGGTTACGTTGAAGTTACTACTCCAATTATTATGAATAGGTCGCTTTGGGAAACTAGCGGTCATTGGGACCACTATAAAGACAATATGTATTCAACTATTATAGATGAAGAAACTTATTGTATTAAACCTATGAATTGTCCTGGTGGTGTTATGGTTTATAAAAGCCGTCCACACAGTTACAGAGATTTACCTTTAAAGGTCGGCGAACTTGGTATCGTTCACCGCCACGAATTGAAAGGTGCGTTACACGGCTTATTTAGAGTTCGTTGCTTTACGCAAGACGATGCTCATATTTTTATGAGAAAAGAACAAATAACCGACGAGATTTTAGGCGTTGCTAATTTAATAAACGAAGTTTATTCAAAGTTTGGCTTTAAGTATTTTATTGAACTTTCAACTCGTCCTGAAAACAGTATGGGTAGCGATGAAGATTGGGAAAATGCAACGAACGGCCTTATTACTGCTCTTAATAAACTTGGCGTTCCTTACACTATAAACGAAGGTGACGGTGCTTTCTACGGACCTAAAATTGACTTCCACTTAGAAGATAGTTTAGGCAGAACTTGGCAATGCGGTACAATTCAACTTGACTTCCAAATGCCTATCAACTTCAACTTAGAATTCGTTGATGAAAAAGGCGAAAAACAAGTTCCTATAATGGTTCATAGAGTATGCTTTGGCTCTATTGAGAGATTTATAGGTATTTTAACTGAACATTTTGCTGGTAAATTCCCTACTTGGCTTGCTCCTAAACAAGCAAAAGTTTTACTCGTTTCTGAAAAATACGCCGAGTACGGCAAAATGGTTTACGAAACTTTAAAACAAGCGGGCGTTAGATGCGAACTCGATGATAGAAATGAAAAAATCGGTTATATGATTAGAGAGGCACAAGCAGTTGAAAGAGTACCTTATATGATTATTATAGGTCAAAAAGAAGTTGAAGAAAACGTTATTTCCGTAAGAAATAGAGATACCCTTCAAACTGAAACTTATTCTTTAAACGATTTCGTTAATAAAATAACGAAAGAAATTAAAGATAGAATTTAATTAAACTTTAACCCTATTTATTGACTTTATTTGTTAATTGATAGGGTTATTTTATAAAAACCGCAATAAAATAATTGACTAAAAATTTAAAAACAATTATAATATCGTATGGTGAAGTTATTTTTACCCTAATTTGTTAAAATTTTGACAAATACAATTTAGTAAATAAAATTTTTATTACATATAATTTATGGAGGACAAAAAAATGTCAAATGTAAAAGTTGCAATCAATGGTTTTGGTCGTATAGGCCGTCTTGCTTTTAGGCAAATGTTTGATGCTGAAGGTTACGAAGTAGTTGCTATTAACGACTTAACAAGCCCAAAAATGCTCGCTCATCTTCTTAAATATGATACGGCACAAGGTGGTTTTGCCGGTAAATATGGCGAAGGTAAACACACTGTTTCTGCTACTGATGATTCTATTATCGTTGATGGTAAAGAAATTAAAATTTACGCTGAAAAAGATGCTGTTAACTGCCCTTGGGGTAAACTTGACGTAGACGTTGTTTTAGAATGTACAGGTTTCTACACTTCAAAAGATAAATCAATGGCTCACATTACTGCTGGTGCTAAAAAAGTAGTTATTTCTGCTCCTGCTGGTAACGACCTTAAAACTATCGTATTCAACGTAAACCACAACACTTTAACTAAAGAAGATGCTATTATTTCTGCGGCATCTTGTACTACTAACTGCTTAGCACCTATGGCTAAAGCATTAAACGATTATGCTCCTATCGTTTCTGGTATTATGACTACTGTTCACGCTTATACCGGTGACCAAATGATTCTTGACGGTCCACAAAGAAAGGGTGATTTAAGAAGATCAAGAGCAGGCGCTATGAATATCGTTCCTAACTCAACGGGTGCTGCAAAGGCTATCGGTCTTGTTATTCCTGAACTTAACGGCAAACTTATCGGCGCTGCACAAAGAATTCCTACTGCAACGGGCTCTACTACAATTTTAATTGCAGTTGTTAAGGGTAAAGACGTTACTGTTGACGGTATTAACGCTGCTATGAAGGCTCAAGCAACTGAATCATTTGGCTATAACGAAGATGAAATTGTTTCAAGTGACGTTATCGGTATGAAATTCGGTTCACTTTTTGATGCTACTCAAACAATGGTTTCAAAAATTGACGACGATACTTATCAAGTACAAGTTGTTTCTTGGTATGATAACGAAAATTCTTACACTTCACAAATGGTAAGAACTATTAAATATTTTGCTGAAATTTAATCTTAACTAAATAATAGGGGTAAGCCATGTGGCTTACCCCATATTTTTTAACAAATTTTTAAATAAGTTTAATAGACTTGCATTATATTTAACAAAATGATATAATATTAGGACATAATATATGTTGGAAGGTATTTATGAAAGTAATTATCGTAGGTGCAGGCAAAATAGGTTTAACTATTATTAAAAGTCTTATAAGTGAAAAACACGAAGTTACGGTTATTGATAATAATAGCGAAGTTGTTGAAAAACTTAACAACTCGTACGATATAATCGCTATATGCGGTAACGGCACTTCGTATAACGTTTTAAACGATGCTAAAATTTCTAAGGCTGATTTACTTATTGCTTGCACGTCTTTAGATGAACTAAATATGTTAGTGTGTTATTTAGGACGTAAACTTGGGGCTAAAAACACTATCGCTAGAATTAGAAGCGTTGAACAAAATGAAGAAAGCGTTAAATTCATTTCAACTCAACTTGAATTATCTTTAAGTATAAATCCTGAACTTTCAACGGCTAAGGACTTATGTAATATTTTAAAATTGCCCTCTGCCATTAAGGTTGAAACGTTTTCTTCGGCTCAACTTGAAATGTATGAGATTTCTATTAAAAGCAATTTACAAATAACTGAAATTCCTTTAATTGAACTTAGAAAAAAATTTCAATTAGACTTTTTAGTATGCTTAATTGAAAGAAACGGTAAAGTATTTATTCCTAATGGTTACGACGTTTTAAAAGATGGCGATAAAATAGGTGTTATTTCCCCAAAAGAAGACACTACTAAACTTTTAAAATATATGAATATGCTTGAAAAACAAGCAAAGAACGTTATAATAGTCGGCGCAAGTAAAACGGCGTACTATTTATGCAAATTGTTAGAAAAATCTAATATAAACGTAAAGGTAATTGATAAAAACGAAAGTCGCTGTGAAGAAATTAGAAAAGTTTTATCTAATAACGCAACCGTAATTTTTGGCGATGGTATGAGTCAAGACCTTTTAAACGAAGAAGGCATTTCTTCGTGCGATTGTTTTATTTCTTTAACTAATAAAGACGAGCAAAATATTTTAATGTCGCTTTACGCAACTAACAAAAAGGTTAAAACGGTTATAACTAAAATAAATAGAGAAGAGTTATGGGACGTTGCTAAATCTTTAGGCTTAGAAAGAATTATTTCGCCCAAACAACAAGTTGCCGATATCGTCGTTAAGTATGCTCGTTCGTTAGATAATTTAGACGGCTGTAATATCGAAATGCTATTTTCTTTAATGGACGGTAAAGCCGAGGCTCTTGAATTTAGAGTTTCTTCAAACTTTAAAAAGGTTAATATTCCTATTAAAGATTTAAAAATTAAAGCGGGAATTTTAATTGCTGGTATTATTAGAAATAAAGAAGTAATTATCCCAACCGGTAACGACGTTATTTTGCTAGATGATGAAGTTGTGGTTATTACTTCATCTAAAAAACTTTACGATTTAACTGAAATTTTGTAGGGGTATTATGAATTATAAAAAAGTTTTAAGTATTCTTGGCAAGGTTATAGTAATTGAAGGCGTTTTGCTTTTATTTCCACTTATCGTTGCTTTCATATATGAAGAAGTCGCTTGGACTTCTATACTAACATCTTCGCTAATTTGCATTACCGTTGGTTTATTGCTTAGTTTAATTTTTAGAACGAACAACCAAACCATATATGCAAAAGAAGGTTTTCTTATAGTTGCTTTTGCTTGGATTTCCGTATCACTATTCGGCTCGTTACCATTCTATATTTCTGGTGAAATTCCTAACTTTTTCGACGCTTTTTTTGAAACGGTTAGCGGTTTTACTACAACAGGTGCTTCTATTCTTAACGATATTCCTTCAATAAGTAAAAGTTTATTGTTTTGGCGTAGTTTTACACATTGGATAGGCGGTATGGGCGTTTTAGTGTTTATAGTCGCTCTACTTGGTAGAACTTCCGATCACTCAATTCACATTTTAAGGGCGGAAATGACGGGAACTTCCGTTGATAAAATTTCGCCTAAAAGCAAAGATACGGCAAAAATTTTATATTACATTTATATTTCTTTAACAATGCTACTAACGTTATTTTTGGCATTTGGCGAAATGTCTTTATACGAAGCGTTAGTTCACGCTTTTGCAACGGCTGGAACGGGCGGGTTTGGAATTAAAGCCGATAGCATTGCAAGTTATAGCAATTATTCTCAATGGGTTATTGCAATATTTATGTTAATATTTGGTATTAACTTTAACCTTTTGTATTTATTTATTGCAGGTAAGTTTATTTCTGCATTTAAAAATACTGAATTTATTACCTATTTTTCAATTATTATATTAAGTATAATTTTAGTTTGTTGTAATATTTTTCCGCTAATAAATAACTTTGGCGACTGTTTAAGATTATCAGTATTTCAAGTTTCTTCAATAATTTCTACAACTGGTTTTTCAACCGCTAATTTTAACGAGTGGCCTACGCTATCTAAATCAATACTATTAATTTTAATGATTATAGGTGGTTGTGGCGGTTCTACTGCTGGCGGTTTTAAAGTATCACGTATAATTATTCTTTTTAAACACGGAATTAGTAGACTGCGCCAACAGTTACGACCAAACAGCGTTGAAGTTGTAAAATTAGATGGTAAAAGCCTAGATAATGAAACTATAAAAAGCGTTTCATCATACTTATCAATTTATTGTTTGTTGGCAATTGCCACGTTTTTACTTGTTTCAATGTTTAACAATTTCTCTATTGAAACTAATTTAAGTGCAACTATCGCTTGTATAAATAACGTAGGACCAGGCTTTGACCAAATAAACGCAATGAGTTCTTATTCGTGTTACAATAATTTTGAAAAACTTGTTTTAAGTTTTGCAATGCTAATTGGTAGACTTGAAATTTATCCACTTTTACTATTGTTTATTCCATCTACTTATAAGAAAAATTAATATTTTTTATTGCTACTATATTAAAAATGCTACTGAAAATTTTCAGTAGCATTTTCTTTTTTAAAAAACTTAAACTTTTTGTCTTTTAATTTTTTCTATCAAAAAGTTCATCTAAACTAATATCGTAAAAGTCGGCAATTTTTATTATCGTTTCATAATCGGGGCGAACTTTACCCGTTTCGTAACGAGTATAATTTACACGTGATGCCCCTATTTTTTTTGCAAGTTCTTCTTGCGTTAAGTTATAAGATTTTCTAAACTCTTTAAGTTTTTTTCCTAAATCCATAATCTTACCCCCCCCCTTACACTTGACATTGTACAAAATATGTACTATAATGTGTAAAAAAGTACAAAATATGCACAAAAAAGAAAAGTTATATGGACAAGCAAATAATTCCTACAAAAAAAGAAAAAATTGAATGGTTATCGATAATCGTTTTAGGCTTACTTTTTTTGCCGTATCTTTTTTCTTTTGGCGAGAAATTATTTATAAAATTAGGAAAGTATTATTATGCTATATTAATTGTATTAATAGTTGCGTATACCTTATTTTTCAAATCATATAAATATTATAAAAACCCTAAAAGTAAAGATTATAAATCTTTTAAAGTTAAGCATTTATTTATAATTTCATTATTTGCCTTTTTAGTGGTTTATATGTTTTTAACTTATTTTAACAAAAACAGTTTAAACAATATTATATTTTGTGCCATTTTGGTGATTTATATTTTGGCGTTTTCATTATTTGAATTTAATGATAAAACAATGCTTATAATATCATTTTTTTCAACTTGTTTACTGTTTTATTTTGCTCTTAATACTATTATTAAAGATAAATATCAAACTTTTAACCCTAACTCTTATTCGTATATAGTAACTTGCTTAGTTTTCTTTGCACTGCCTTCACTTTTAAAAAACAAGTCGTTAATAAACGTTATAATTTCGGTGTTTATTATTGGTCTTTCAATTTATTTAGTTGAATTTAAATACAAATGTGAAACTCAATTTGTAGCATTATTATTATTCGTAGCATTTACGTTGTTTTCAAAACTTATATTTAAAAATAAAACCTTTTATATTATTTTTATTTCGGCAGTAGTTTTATTTGTTATTTTATTTGCTTTTATAATAACGTTTTTAATAAACAATAAAATACTATCAGAGGGTTTTATAAATTCACGTGGACTTATTTATGTTGACTCAACCGAACATTTATTAGATATGTCATTATTTAATACGTTTGACTTTAATAGTTATGTTTTCCCCACAAAAAATGAAAGTTTTGCACATCCCCATAACGGATTTTTAGATACTTGTTTTAAATTTACGCCTTTTGGCGCTATACTATTTTTCTTTGCTGTATATTTTATACTTATTTCTTTTTACGATATTATAAAACTAGATTTTATAAGCAAATACTTCGTTTTAGTTGTGTTAACCTGTTTATGTATAAATACGGTTGAATCTGTTTTCATCTCGTTAAGCGATAGTTATTTTATGTTTTTAGCACTAAGCATAATTGTTGCAAGAAGTAATAAAATTGCGCTTAAAAAAGAAAAAGAATTTGAATTTTTAGGGGAAGATTGTAATAAGCAACGCGTTAAAAAAGATTAAAATCTCTATTTTAATTCGTAAATTATTTATTGTTTACTATTAAAAAAAATGCTACTGAAAATTTTCAGTAGCATTTTTAAAACTCTAAAATTACAAATTTTCTATTATTGATTTCAAACGTTATATCCCGCTAAATCGATTTTTGTTTGCTGTCTTTCTAAACTTGGAAGTCTTGACGTTCCTAAGAAAAATACCGCCAAAGTGTCCGGTCCACTATGAATTCCTATAACAGGGTCTATATAGTTATACACAAAATTTTTAACCGGTACTTTTTGCGCTATAATTTCAGCCAAATATTTAGCATCGTCAATACAATCGCCGTGAGAAATAAATATAGTTTGCGTTTCGGGTGAAATAATCTTTTTGCAAAGTTCGTTTGCCAAAGCAATTATAGAACGCTTTCTTCCTATAACTTTACCTATTGATACAAGTTTTCCCACTTCGTTTACGTGCATTATTGGTTTAATATCGGTTGCCGTACCGAAAAAGTAAGTTAACTTACTTATTCTTCCTCCATTTTTTAAATATTGCAACGTTTTAACAGTAAACATACTGTTAACGTTCATTTTTGTATTATTACAAAACGCATAAACGTCTTCAATGCCTCTCCCTTCTTCTTTTTGTAAACACGCATAGTACACCAAAGCGCCTTCACCAAGTGATGCGTTCAAAGAGTCCACCGCAAAACCTTTCCTATTTGGATATTTTTTACACAACTCTTCTAAGGCAAGTTTAGCCATTGAATACGTTACGCTTAAATTTGAAGACATACCTATATACAAAATATCGTAACCGTCTATCATATCTTTTTCAAAAACTTCAATAAAATCGTTCTCGTTTGCACATGCCGTTGTTAAATTATCTTTCCTTCTTAAAAACTCGTAAAACTTTTTGATAGGCTCGTCGCTATCTAAATTAAAACTTTTAAAAATTTTGTCACTATTTATATAATTAAGCGCTACTATTCCTATATTATATTGCTTAATTATTTCGTTCGTTAAGTTTGCAGATGAATCTGTATAAATTTTATATTTCATAATTTTGCCCTCCTTTATTGCCCTTTAATTATACTACGAAACTAATTAAACTGTGCTCTACCACTTTAAAAACACACTCTAACGCTTTTTTTACATAAATAGAATTATAAAAACAACTCTACCGTGAGTAGAGTTTGTTAAAAATATATATAAAATAAACTGTTTTTTGCCTCTATTTGCCTTATTTATAAATATATTTGCAAATAACTAAATGATTTGATATAATATTTAGTATTAAATATTAAATATTAGTTTACAATTTTAGAGGTTTTTTAATGCAAACTTTTTTTCATAAAATAAAAATGTTTTTTTATTATCTTTTAACTTATTCTTGGCCTGTAATACTTTGTTTAGCGTACGTAGGCTTGTATTTTTTTAATAAGTACGAGTGTGTTGAGTATATAAACAAACATCTTTCATCCGTTGCTGAAAATTTTCCACTATTTCACCACTGGTCGAACTGGTTTATGAAATTTTTCGAGTGGTTTGAAAATAATTTAGCACAAACGTTTTTTGGAGCTGTTATTTTAGGTTTACCATCTATAGCCTTAACGTTACTTTTAATAATTTTCGAGGCTTTACTTTGGATAGTTTGCGCCATTATAACACTTCTTTATATGCTACTTTTATTTATTTTGTATTTATTATTCGTTCTTATAGCACAACTAATTTTACCTATTGCTCTTTTAGTTGGCTGTTTTGTTTTACTTATTTCTAAACGGCTAAACGCATATGAAGACTACGTTTTACAAACTGTAATTTGTACTTTTAGTTGCATTTTAAGCGTTTTACTTTGCGTTGGTTTCTTTATAGCGCTTAGCGCTTTATAATTGTCATAACAAAAACTTGACTAAATTGCTATTATTATATAAAAAAAGAACTTAAATTTTTACGTCTAAGTTCTTGTTTTTTGACCGCTTAAAAAATGCGATACTATAAAGTTCTGTATAAATATTGCAAAAAGTTCGCAAGTGATTTTATTTTTTATTTATTATAGTTTATTTTATAAATCGTTTAACTCGTTAACGCTATTTAATACGTATTTTGGTTTTACTTGTGAAGAAGTGTAGGTTTGTAACGTTGCTTCGCCACTTAATACTAAAATGGTATCAACGTTAGCGTTTACACCCGAAGCAATGTCAGTATAAATTCTATCGCCTAAAAGTACAACTTCATCATTTTTTGCGTTAAACTTTTTCATAACTTCAAAAATCATAGTAGGCTCAGGTTTACCTATAAATTTAGGCTTTTTGCCCGTTGCCCTTTCTAAACCTTGACACATTGAACCGCAATCTGGAATATACCCAAACTCTACGGGGCATACCCAGTCTGGATTAGTTGCATAATAATCAACTTCGTTTAGCGTTAAAGTTTTACTTGTATTAAATAACTTTTCGCCCGTTAATTCAGTATCAAAGCCAACTACTACAACTTTTGCATTTTCATTGTACTTAGTTGTAACGTTAAGTTTAGCATTTTCTAACTCACTTAAAAATGACCTCGTTCCTTGAAAATAAATTAAACTATCTTTATATTTTTCTTTTAAAAGTAGTACCGTTGCATTTGCCGAAGTGAAAAAGTTACTTTCGTCAGCCTCAATGCCCATACTATTCACTTTTTTAATATAATCGCTTACCGATTTTGAAGAATTATTTGTTATAAAAACGTATTTTCCGCCGTTTTTTTCAATTTTATCTAATAACTCAATTACACCGTCAAACAATTTATTTCCTAAATAAATTGTTCCGTCCATGTCAAATAGCCATAACTTTTTACTATTAAATTCAAATAACTCTTTACCAAAATAATCTTTCATTTCAATTTAACGATGAGGTTGCCACTAACGACACTCCCTCAACTATATCCTTTTTTATAATATCGCCTATTTCTATAGGGGCTACCACCTTTATTGAATTTATAACGTTCATAACCTTAAAAATATCTTCTTTTTTTACGGGCAAATTAGTTTTTACCGCCACCATTACGTCTTTATCACTTTTAACGGTAGAAGTAATTACCCTTTTAGGACATATTACTTCATCTTCTGCGTACATTTTTCCACGAACACAATTATTACCCGAAACGCTTACTACTTTTTTGTTATCAACTATTACTTTTAATTCACACCCCATAGGGCATTCTATACAGGTTAAAACTTTTTGAGCCATTTTACACCTCTACGCTAAGTATTATATCATCTTTGACGTTTTTTAGCAAACTATTTGGTAGTACAATATTTTCCATTTCGCCAGGTACTACTATTTTTTTAGTTTTACTTAATAATACTTGTCCGTTACTTGTTAATTTTATCGTTGCATTTCTATATTCGCCCGTTACCCTAAAAAATAGTTTAACAAACTTTTCAGCATTTTTATCTATCTTTTGCGGTAACACGTAACTTACGTTTTGACCGTTTACAGCATTTACGATATCTCTATTCTTTTCTCCACTAATTAAATATTCGTATACTGCTTTACCTGTCAACTCGGCTTCTTCCGAAACAAAGTCTACTAAATCGTGAACTTGTAAAACGTTTCCGCAAGCAAAAATTCCGTTTACTGACGTTTCTCTATTTTCATAAACTACCGCACCTTTAGTTTTTTGCGACAACTCTATTCCAGCATCTTTCGTTAGTTCGTTTTCAGGAATAAGACCTACTGAAAAAAGTACGGTATCACAGTCAAAATGAATTTCGCTTTCCTTTATAGGTTTTTTATTTTCATCAACTTTGCACACCTTTACACCACTAACTCTATCTTTGCCTTCAATTTCAGTAATCGTATGGCTCAAATATAGCGGAATATTAAAATCGTTTAAGCATTGTGCAATATTTCTCTTTAACCCCGAAGAATACGGCATAAGTTCAATAACCGCATTAACTTTTGCGCCTTCCATAGTCATTCTTCTTGCCATAATAAGCCCTATATCGCCAGAGCCTAATATAACGACGCTTTTGCCCGGCATATACCCTTTTATATTAACGAGTTTTTGAGCCGTTCCAGCAGAGAAAAGCCCCGCAGGTCTACTCCCAGCAATATTTAAAGCACCTTTGCTCCTTTCCCTACAACCCATTGCTAAAATTACTGCTTTGGCTTTTAATACGAATACCCCTTCGTCTTTATTTATGGCTGTTACTTCTTTATCTTTACTTAAACTTAACACCATTGTAGATACTTTATACGGAATATTTCTACTAATAACGCCTTCTATAAATCTATTTGCATATTCGGGACCCGTTAAACTTTCTTTAAAACGTTGCAAACCAAAACCATTGTGTATACATTGATTTAAAATACCGCCTAAACAATCTTCTCTTTCTATTATTAAAAGATTTTTTACACCACTATCGTACGCGGAAATTGCAGCGGCTAATCCCGCTGGGCCACCACCTATTATAATAAGGTCATACATTATTTAGTCCTCCCTATAACGATATTTGACTTGCCCCCGCTTTTCGTAATATCACTAAGCGGAACGTTTAATTCTCTTGCTAAAATTTCCATTACACGAGGTCCGCAAAAACCACCTTGACATCTTCCCATACCACTTCTCGTTCTTCTTTTGATAGCGTCTACCGTCGTGGCTTTCGGGTTTTCGTGAATTGCCCTTACTATTTCACCTTCGGTAATTTTTTCACACCTACAAACGACGTTTCCATACCTACTGTCTTGTTTAATAATCTTATTCTTTTCTTCGATAGATAACCTACTGAAAAAATAATCAGCCTTGCGAATTCCGTTAAATTTTTCATTTTTCTCTAACTTGATAAGTTTAGATATTATTTCTTCGACAACGTATTTACAAATTGCTGGCGCTGACGTTAAACCAGGCGACTCAATTCCCGCAACGTTTATAAAGTTCTTACAAACGTTACTTTCGCTAATTATAAAATCAGATTTATCACAGTACACTCTAACACCCGAAAAAGAAGTTATCGTATTATAAAGCGGTACGTTTTCTACCATATTTTTAACTTTACTTATAATTTCGTTTAATCCGTTAGAAGTAGTAGACACGTCGTTTTCGTCAATCTCTTGTGCCGTTGGACCAAGTAAAATATTGCCATCTACGGTTTGTGTTATTAAAATTCCTTTGCCTTTTTTAGTAGGCGCTGTAAATATCGTATGATTGACAAAATCGCCACTTTCCCTATCTAATAAAATATATTCGCCCCTTCTAAAACCAACTTTAAACGAATTATCCCCTACTAAATTAGCAATTTTTTGGCAACCGCTACCGCTGGCGTTTACTATAATTTTTCCTTTAACAACTTCGCCCTTGCTACTTGTTATAGTAAATACATTTTCTTCTTTACTTATATTAACTACTTCAAAATCAGTCATTAAAGTAGCCCCGTTATCAATAGCGTTACCAATAGACGCTATCGTTAATTCATACGGACAAACTATTCCGCCCGTTTTAGCATATAAAGCGCTTATGGCGTTTTTAGAAACGTTTGGTTCTAATTGCAATAATTGTTCTTTAGAAATAATAGATAAATCTTTAACGCCGTTATTATTTCCACGAATTAACAATTGTTGTAAAGTTTTTTCATCTTCTTCGTTGTACGCTAAAACTAAACTACCATTATTTTTATACTTAACGCCTAACTCGTTACAATAATCTTGCATCATTTGATTTCCAAGTACGTTAAATTTTGCTTTGTTAGAGTTTTCTATTGCGTCAAACCCAGCGTGAACTATTCCGCTATTAGCCCTACTTTGCCCCATACTAACGTCACTTTCTTTTTCTAAAAGCACAGCCTTTAAATTGTATTTTGTGATTTCACGAAGAATTGTTCCACCTATAACTCCTCCGCCTATAACTACTATATCGTACATTTTACTCCTTTTATAAAAAAATAATTTTTTTATTGACAAGTATATTTTGTTATATTATAATTATAATATAAATAAGCAAATAAGCAATAATTTAATTAAAAATAGTAAATTTTGATAATACTTTTGCTCGTATAATCAAATTTTAAGAATATTATTGCTCAAATGGTCAAATATTATGAAAGACAATAAAGAGAAAGAAATTTTAGAATTTTTACAAGTTAAACAATTTTCAACGGTAGAACAAATTGCTGAAAGTTTATTTTTAAGTCCTTCAACGGTTAGGCGTAAGTTAAACGTTTTGCAAGATAAGGGTTTAATTTCAAGAACGCACGGTGGTGCGAAAATTAACGATAGCAATAATCTACTTCCCGGCTTTACTTTTCGATTTCATAAAAACATTAAAGAAAAAAAGAAAATTGCCGAAATTGCATCAACTCAAATTAAAGATGGTGACGTTATATTTTTAGACGGCTCAACTTCGGCTTTTTACGTAGCAACGTGTCTTAAAGGGTTTAAAAACTTGAAAGTTATAACTAATGGAATTGACACGTTAAGCGAACTTTCAAAAACGGGCATTAAAACTTATTCTACGGGTGGCGCAATATCCTCAACGAACACTTCGGTATTAGTAGGATATCACGGCGAAAACACAGTAAAAGGGTTTAACGCCGATATTATGTTTTTTTCAGTAGCGTCAATAAACGAAAATGCAATGCTGTACGATATTTATGAAGAAGAAATTTCTATGCGAAAAACTATGCTAAACAACAGCAAGGTAAAAGTTTTACTTCTTGATAATGCCAAGTTTTCAGCAAACGCACCATATACTTTATGTCCACTTGACGATATAGATATTCTTATTACCGATAAAGAACTTGACGGCTATTTTAAAATTTCGCCAAAAACAAAAATTATAAAAGTATAAAAAGTAAAACCATAGCATTTAGTGGCGTAGCAATAATCCCTATCGCTACGCCACTAAATGCTATGGTTTTATAAATTTACTATTTCGCTATTTATTTCATTATCTTCAATAATATACGTGGCTGTAAAATCAACGTCTTTTGCAAGAGTTAAATAATAACTTTCGCCTTCTAAAACAATTTCTTTGGTTTTTGTTATATATTTAGAAGTATCTATTTTTGCAGGACTAAAAACCGCGCCACCGTTTATTTTAAAACACGCCTCTTTTTTAGTCCACTCTAAGCAATAAGTTTGCTTTGACAAGTGGTACGCAAGCCCCATAATTGATGGTAGTTTAAATTTATCAAATCTACTTAATTTTTCAATATCTACGCCAACGTTTTGCATTGAAAATGCAACTGCCACCACGTTTTTTGTATGAGTTATAGAAAATGCAAACTTTTTATGTAACGGCTTTCCGTGTTCATTTATAAAAAATTTATCTTCGCTTAAATCAATATTAAAAATTCGTTTTGCTCCCTTATAAAGCAAAGAGTACGCCGTTAATTTTTGCTCTTTTAAACTTTCGTTATTAACGCTATCTGTTTGATTTTTTATATATGGTGGCAAATCAATAATTTCACTGCCAACCTTTGAAATATAACAAATTACTTTATTTAACATATTTACCTATATAGTTTAAAAGCGTACCATTTGGTACGCTTTTAATATTTACTAAAAATTAGTCGTTATTCTTATCAGCAACTTCTATTACTTGTTTACCATCATAATAACCGCATTTAAGACAAACTCTGTGAGATTGTTTCATTTCGTGGCATTGAGGACATTCAACAAGAGTAGGTACACTTGCTTTGTAGTTACTTGCAAACCTTTTATTACCTCTTTGTTTTGAGACTTTCGACTTTGGAACTGCCATTTTACATTACCTCTCTTTTATTTTTTACAATTACATTTTGATTTGTTTAGATTTACACCACAACAATGGCATAACCCTTTGCAATCTTCTTTGCAATAGATTGTTGAAGCCATATTAAGTAGTAATACGTCATTAACCGCCTCTTTTAAATCAACGACACCGCTTCTATACAAATAGTCGTCTTCCTGAGCATCAGACAACACGTATTTTACAGAAAAGTCGCTATTAAAATCGTATATTGCATCTTCTAAACACCTTGCACATTTACCAACAATGGTGCACTTAACCGTTCCGTCAACGTAAACGTCCTCATCGTGAAGTTCCAAAGAACCACTTACGTTAACGAGTTTGTCAATACGGGCATCTGGAAGTGTTACAATATCACTTGGCGCATCATAATCAAAACTAAATTCAGTTTGATATTTTCCGCTGTATTTTAACCTTCTAACATCAATTCTCATTATATTGCTTATAGATTATAATATATTTAACTTTTATTGTCAAACTTTTAAATGATAATTTTCAAAATATTTGACTTATTTGTTAAACGCAAGACTTAAAGTATCCCTTGCAATTACAAGTTCTTCGTTAGTAGGTATAATTAATACTTTAACCGTACCGCCGTTTGCCGTAATATCTCTAATTTCGCCATTATTCTTTTGAGCATTTTTATCAGCGTCGATTTTAATGCCTAAATATTCTAAATCTTGACAAATTCTTGCTCTCATTTTAACGTCGTTTTCGCCAACGCCCGCAGTAAATACTACGCAGTCAACACCGCCAAGTACTGCTGAATATGAGCCGATATACTTTTTAACGCTATAAGCAAAAATATCAAGAGCAAGTTCGGCTCTATGATTACCCTCGTCGCTTGCCGTTTGTAAATCTCTAAAGTCTGAACTTACGCCACTAACGCCTTTAACACCTGATTTTTTATTTAAATAATCAAGAGCCTCGCTAATAGTCATACCCGTTTTCTTCATTAAAAATTCAACGATTGCTGGGTCAAGTTCGCCACTACGAGTTCCCATAGGAACACCGCCAAGTGGAGTGAAACTCATACTTGTATCAACGCATTTACCGTCTTTAACTGCTGAAATTGAAGAACCGTTACCAAGGTGGCAAGTTATAATTTTACTTGGTTTACCTTCTAAGTTAAGGTATTTGATAGCCTCGTTTGAAACAAAGCGGTGGCTTGTTCCGTGGAAACCGTATCTTCTAATTTTATAATCTTTGTACGCCTCGTAAGGAATACCGAAAATATACGCTTTTTCAGGCATTGTTAAGTGGAAAGACGTATCAAATACTAATACCATAGGTGTATTTGGCATAACCGCTTGGCACGCTTTAACACCAGCGATATTAGGTCTTTGATGTAAAGGACCAAGTTCAGCGTTATCTAAACAAATTTGAATATTTTCTTCCGTTGCAAGCACTGGACCTGAAAAACTTTCGCCACTATGAAGTACTCTGTGTCCAACAGCGTCAATTTCCGCCATTGACTTAATACAACCGATTTTTTCATCAACTAAAGTATCTAAAACAAGTTTAATAGCCTCGGTATGCGTTGGCATATCTTGTTTGATTTCAGTAGAAACACCGTTATATTTGTGTGTTAATAAAGAACCTTCAATACCTATTCTTTCACATAAACCTTTTGCTATTACGCTTTCAGTATCCATATCAATAAGTTGATATTTTAATGACGAACTTCCTGCATTTATAACTAAAATTTTCATTTTTTTACCCCTCTTATACGTTTTGTGTTTGTAATACTGTTATAGCAACAGCACCAACTATATCGCTACTATTACACCCTCTTGACAAGTCGTTAATAGGTTTTGCTAAACCTTGGCAAATAGGACCAACTGCTTGGAAACCACCTAAACGTTCAGTGTTTTTATAGTTGCTGTTACCAGCATCAAGGTCAGGGAAAACAAGTACGTTTGCGTGGCCTGCCACTAATGAATCTGGTGCTTTTGATTTTGCGATTGACGGAACGATAGCAGCGTCAAATTGAAGTTCGCCGTCAGCCTTGTACTCAGGTGCAATTTCTTTGAAGATTTTAACAGCCTCAGTAACTTTTGTAACGTCATCGTGCTTAGCGCTACCTTTTGACGAGTGTGAAATAAATGCAATTCTTGGCTCAATAGCAGCAATTGATTGACAAGATTTTGCAGAAGATAATGCAATATATGCAAGTTCTTCACTCGTAGGGTTTTGGTTAAGACCGCAATCGGCGTAAATATAACAACCGTCTTCACAATATGGATTACCTTGTTTTGGCGCTATCATTAAAAAGTACGCTGAAACCATTTTTTCGCCTTTTGCAGTTTTGATAACTTGTAAACCTGGTCTTAAAGTATTTGCCGTTGAGTGACAAGCACCTGATACCATACCGTCAACGTCACCGTTTTTAAGCATTAAAGCACCGTACATTGTATAGTCTTTTAAAATATATGCTTTTGCATCTTCAACGGTTGCATATTCAGGAGCGCCCGTTTTCTTATTTATTTTGCCTTGTCTAATTTCAAAAAGCAATTGCGCGTATTTTTCAGTATTAACGTTTGTTATAGGATTTATTATTTCTATACCTTCTAAATTAACGCTTGGATTGTCTTTCGCAATTTGATCTTTATCGCCAAGTACTACGATTTTTGCTATCTTTTCGTCGGCAATTTGTCTTGCCGCTTCAATAACTCTACTGTCTTCGCCTTCTGGCAAAACAATCGTTTTGTTAAGGGCTATTGCTTTTTGCTTAATGTCATTAAGAATATCTCTCATTTTAAACTCCTTAAAAATACTTTATTATTTTTTAATTTTAGTGTATTATATAATTAGAAATGAAATTTCTACCTATTAATTATATAACAATATTTTGTAAAAGTAAATAATAACGAGGTCTATTTTGAAAATTTGCACGGTAATTAGTGAATATAACCCGTTTCATAACGGTCATTTAAAGCACTTAGAGCATATTAGGAATAATTTAAAACCCGATTTCATAATAGTTATTATGAGTGGCAATTTTACCCAGCGTGGCGAAATTGCTATCATTAATAAATACGATAGGGCGAAGCACGCCGTTTTAGGTGGGGCTGATATGGTTATTGAATTACCCGCCGTATTTTGTTCACAAAATGCCGAGGTTTTTGCAAAAGGGGCTTTAAGTGTTTTATCTAAACTTCCCGGCGAAAAAACTTTATGCTTTGGTGGAGAAAGTGACGACGCTTGCGCATTAAAAAAACTCGCCCGTTTAACGTGCGAAGAAAGTGAAGAGTATAAAGCCGTTTTAAAACAGCAACTTAGCCTTGGCAATTCGTATATAACGGCACGAAAAAACGCTTTAACAATGCTTTATTCTAACAAAGATTACGATTTTTCTTTATTAGACTCGCCAAATAACGTTTTAGCCATTGAATACGTTAAAGCGATTATTCAAAACAATTACGATTTTGATATAAATATCTTAAAAAGGCAAGATAACGGTTATAGTAACAAAGTTTTATCAAAACACTATTCGTCTAGTTTAAGTATAAGAAACGCTATTTTAACTAATAGTCTTAAAAAAATAAAAAAAGTAGTGCCAAGTTACACGTACGTAGACCTTCCTAAGACAATAGAAAACGGCGATAGCGCTATAATTTATTCACTACTTAACGCATCTAAAGAAAAATTGAAAAATTTGCCTGACTGCGTTGAAGGTATTGAAAATAAAATTAAAGAAGTTATTTTGTATAATTTTACTATAAAAGACGTCGTTTCAAAATTAAACACTAAACGATATACGGACGCAAGATTTAAAAGAATTTTAATAAATAATTTATTAAATATTGAAAAAAGTTTTGTTTTAGAGTGCTTATCTAACCCGTTATATTTTAGAGTTTTAGCAATTAAAAAAGGAAGTGAAAGACTGCTAACTGAAATTGCAAACAATAATACTTTGCCTATAATTGAAAGAAAAAGTTCAATTTCTAAACTTGAAAACACCGCTTTAAAATGCTTTTATAAAGACGTTTTCGCAAGCAACGTTTACAACGTTATAAAAAGAGAGTATAACGGGGATTTTCAAATGAAAATAATTTAAAAAACCTTGCTTTTTGATTTTCGATATGATATAATCATAATATATAATATCTTGGTCTTGAGATATTTAATTTTAAAAAAATATTTTATAAGGAGATTGTATAATTAAAAGGCAAATTATACATACGTAATTATTATGTCAAAACTTAATGAACTTATCGACCAAAGCGTTTCTATGTCTATGGAAAATAGAATTCAAGTGGCTGGTGATGCTACTGACGCTTTAATTAAAGGTTTAAAAGAAGTAGGTATTTCTGACGATAATATCACTACTTTTTTAATTAACGTTTTCAAACTTTTCGTTTCAGGCGATAGAAAAGCAAGAAGAGATGAATACGTTTTATTTAAAGATTTATTTAACCTTGATATTGATACTGATACTTTCTTTGATATCACAAACTACGGTTCAGACGCTAAATTCGTTCAACAAATGGACGATATCGTTGACAAGGCTCCAAAGGACGTTGCAATCGCAGTTGTTACTCTTGGTATCTTAATCATTACTGCTGACGGCGAAGTTTCTGATGACGAAAGAAAATTATTAGAAAGAATTTATAATAGATAATTTCATAAACTTAAAAAGGCAACGAAAATATTTTCGTTGCCTTTTGTTTTTTAAACAAAATTAAAAAGTGTTTGCAAAACGCAAACACTTTTTTTATTTTGAAATTATCTCTTACTGAATTGAGGAGCCTTACGAGCCTTTTTAAGACCGTATTTCTTTCTTTCCTTCATTCTTGGATCTCTTGTTAAGAAACCTTCTTTTTTAAGAGTAGCACGAGTTTCAGGTTCAGCAAGTAATAACGCTCTTGCTATACCGTGACGAATCGCACCTGCTTGACCTGTAAAGCCACCACCTGTAACGTTAACGAATACGTCATACTTAGCAAGCGTATCAGTAGCAACGAGTGGTTGTTTAATGATAAGTTTTACAGTATCAAGGTCGCAATAATCATCAATAGTTCTACCATTGATAACAATATTACCAGTACCTGCTGGAACAAGTCTTACTCTTGCAATTGCTTTTTTTCTTCTGCCTGTTCCCCAAAATTGAACTTTCTTTTTATTCGCAACTTTAGCCATAATTCCTCTCCCCTTACTTCTCTATTTTGAGTTCGATAGGTTGTTGCGCACTATGTCTATGCTCAGCACCTTTGTAAACTCTAAGTTTAGTAATCATTTGTCTACCAAGACTGTTTTTAGGTAACATACCTTTAACAGCCTCATATACAGCAAGGTCTGCCTTTTCAGCAAGCATTTTACTATAAGGAATTTGTTTAAGACCGCCAATATATCCCGTATGATAAGTGTACATTTTCTTTTCAAGTTTTTTACCTGTAAGAATTACTTTATCTGCATTTATAACAATTACGTGGTCACCCGTGTCAACGTTTGGTGTAAAAGTAGGTTTGTTTTTACCTCTTAATACTGCGGCAACTTGAGAAGCAAGTCTACCAAGTACAACACCTTCGGCATCAACGATATACCACTTTCTTTCAATTTGACCTTCTTTGGCCATAAAAGTTTTCATTGTGATATCTCCTATTTTCTACTTAATCTATATAAAATTTCACTTCGGGGGGCTAATCCAAAAATAAAATTTTAAGTCGCTTGTATATTTTATTAAAAAAACACGCTATTGTCAAGTGTTTTTTACCATTTTTCACATTTATTTGCCTTTACGACGTTATTTAAATATTTTTACTCATATTTGACAACCTTTAACTATCTTTTTTATTGACTTTTTTTAAAATAAGTTTCATAATAGTTAATAGTGCTAATTTTTTATTAAGTATAGGAGAAATTATGGTTAATACAATTAAAACCTTTTTTAATAATAATACCTTTATTGGTAAACTTAGAAATTATTATAATAGTATATTGTATCCTTTAACTATATGCTTAATAATATTTTTAGCGCACTGTTTAAAACTTGAAATTTTAGGCGCTTCATTAATTATTTTAGTAGGCTCTATAGGAATAGCGATTGAAAAAGATTTAAAACCTTTTATTCCACTACTTTTAAATTTTATATTTATATTGCCTTTGCGCCCTGAATTTTTAGAAGATAATACTTCATACACCGCTTACGTTATATCTAATTTACCTATAATTATTATATTAGCGGTTTTACTTATTTCAGCGTTCGTAATTCACTTTATTTTAAATAAAGGCTTTATAGAAATATTTACTAAAAAAACTAAACTTTCATTTATATTTATTCCGCTAATAGTATTTATTTGCTTAAACGGTATAACAAATGAAAATTACGCTATAAAAAACTTAATTTTTGCGATAGTTAATATGATTTGTTGGGTTTTTATATATTTATTGTTTGTTCATAACCTAACTTATGATGAAAACACTCTTACCTTTTTCTTTAAATGTTGTTTTTGCTCGGCTCTTTTACTTTTAGGCGAGTTAATAGAAGCGTATCTTGTAAACCATATTATAGTTGACGGTGTTATAAATAAAATTAATATAAAATTCGGCTGGGGCATTTCTAACAATTTATCTAATCTTTTATGCGTGATAATGCCAGCTGTATTTTACTTAGCCTATACTTCTAAAAAGTTTTATAAAGAATCTATATTTTTTACAGTAGGCATAATATCTTACGTTGCAATATTTTTTACGCTTAGTAGAAGCGGTATGATTTTTGGAACTATTGAATTTATTATTTTAGTTACTTTACTTTTATTAAAAAGCCCAAACAAAAAACAACTTAGAATTTATTCTATTTTTGCATTAATATTTGTTGCCGTAATAGCATTAATAATTTATACTAGTTTTAAAGAAACTTTTGAAAATCTTTTTGGCGAACTTACTCAAATAAAACTTGAAAACAACGGAAGGTATAATTTATGGAAAGGCGCTTTTGAAAGTTTTAAAAAGTATCCTTTATTTGGAGCAGGCTTTTATAGTACGTCATTTGAAACAATGGTGTCGTTTATTCCGCCTATGTACCATAACACTATATTCGAACTTTTAGGCTGCGCTGGTATTACTACTACTATTTGCTATTTGTTTTATAGAGTAAAAACTATTGAATTTATTTTATATAAACTTAATATTGAAAAGTTTTTCTTAGGCTTAATGGTTTTAACTATGGTCGGTATGAGTTTACTTGATAATCACCTATTCCATATTTACCCTACTTTCTTTTACGTAGTTGCCCTCGCTTTATGCGAACTACACTACACTAAAGAAAAAGAAAATGAAAAGGCTAAACTTTTAAACTAAATTTTATAAATATAGTTAAGGGCGTATTCGATTTTTATCGAATACGCCCTTTGGCATTAAAGTTTTTAACTAGCCTTGCTTAATAATTCATCTTGAATTAAAGCACTTTCGCTTGAAAACTTCTTTTTCAACTTTTTCATAGTAGGTATTATAAACGATAAGTTTGTTGTAATACAAAGTATCCAACCTATAGGCCATATTAAGTATAAGAAAGTAAAGTTTGGATATAACGGATAAACTACGTATATCCAGAAAAATCTAATTAAACACATGAAGCACATTGTCGATACGGTTGGCACGATAGGTCTATTAAGTCCTCTCATCGTGGCGTTCATAATTTCATTTATTCCGCATATAAAATACGTACTTGAAATTAATATCATTTTTTCTTGTGCATAGGCTATTATCGTTTCGCTGTGCGTCATTAAAGATGCTAATTGATATGAGAATATTGCTGAAAGCATACCAAGCCCGCCACCAACTACACTTGTTAAAAGTATTGAATCCATTATTATACGCTTTACTCTCTTTAAATTTTTTGCGCCTACGTTTTGCGCGATAAAAGGCATTGCGGCAACGGGAACGGCACAACTTATAGTATATAAAATACCATCAAATTGATTTGCTATGGATATACCCGTGGTTGCATCTGGTCCACTACTATTTACAACCGTCATAATTATTAAGTTAGCAAGAGAATAAAGTGCAGTTTGCACTCCGGCTGGAATACCTATAAATAATATTTGCTTAAATTCTTTGAAATAAATTTTAAAATTATTAATTCTAAACTTTACAAATTTATCATTTTTTAAAACTAACCTTAATGCTAAGCCACCTGACACCAAATTGGCGACGATTGTTGCCACTCCAACGCCTTCGACTGTTGTATTAAATAATATAGTTATAGCAAAGTTAAGAACAACTTTAATGGCTCCCGCTATAAGTAAAAAATACATAGGGCGTTTTGTTTCGCCTATTGACCTTAATATTGCCGCACAAGTATTATACATCATAAAGAAAGGAGCGCTTATAAAATAAAGCCTAAAATACTTTATTGCATCACCTAATAATTCCTCGGGGCAATTTGCAAGTAATAATAAAGGTTTTGCCAAAGCACAACCTATAATTAACAAGAAAATACCACTTAAAATACCCGTTAATAACGCTGTGCCAAGTGCTTTTTCGCCAGCCTCAATATCATTTTTACCTATATTTCTTGCAATAACTACGTTTGCTCCTGATGATAAACCTATCAATAGACTAGTGGTTAAGGTAATTAACATTCCGCAAGTACCAACTGCACCAACGGCGTTATCACTTACTAAATTACCTAATACCGCCATATCTATAACGTTAAATAACGTTTGACTTACGTTCATTACCATTACAGGTATAGACATTGCTATTAAACCTTTCATTATGTTGCCAGACAACATATCGACGTGTTTTCTAGCCATATTTCGTCCCCCATCTTAGCATAAAAAATTTATGTTAATTTTCTATCTATTAAACTTTACTACCTAAAAGTTTAAAAGTCAATTAAAAATCATATAAAATCTAATATTTTAAAAAAAGTTAAATAAAAAAAGTGACAGCATATATAATTATGCTATCACCTTTTTAAATTGTTAATTATTTTTCGTTTTTATAAATTTCTTTAAAATATTTATACGTGTCAACTTTTAATTCTCCACAAGCAAGTTCGTCGCAAGCGATAATACCGTCTTGATGCATTTGTAAAGCGCTAATAGTCCAAGCATGGTCAACACCGCCTTCAATACAATGACGAAGTGCGCGAGCCTTATTATGACCACTAATTAAAAGCATAACTTGTTTAGAGTCACAAACCGTTCCTACGCCAACAGATAACGCCGTTTTTGGAACTAAGTTAACGTCATTATTAAAGAAACGAGAGTTTGCAATTATAGTATCTTCAGTTAACGCACGAACGCCCGTTCTTGAAGTTAACGAAGTGAAAGGCTCGTTAAATGCTATATGACCGTCAACTCCGCTACCACCCATAAATAAATCAATACCGCCGTATGATGCAATTTTTTCTTCGTAGCGTTTGCACTCCGCTTCTAAGTCTTGCGCCATACCGTTTAAAATATTTACGTTTTCCGCTGGAATATCTATATGATTAAAGAAATTATCATGCATAAAATACCAATAACTTTGTTCGTGCTCTCTTGGTAATCCAACGTATTCGTCCATATTAAAGGTTACAACGTTTTTAAAAGTTATTTTACCAGCCTTGTTCATTTCAATTAACCTTTTATAAACGCCAAGTGGCGAAGAGCCCGTAGGTAAGCCAAGAACGAAAGGTCTATCTTCTTTATGATTATTGATAGCATTTGCTATATGCTCTGCCGCCCAAGTACTCATTTCTTCATAATTTTCTTTAATAATTACTTTCATTATATATCTCCTTATTTATTGTATTTATTTTTTATTGATTTCATTATACACCTATTATTTTTCTTTGTAAAGCACTTTTGGTTGTCATAGTTTTCATTTTTTTGTTGTCAATTAATGTGAATTTATAATACGTTAAAATTTAAAAACGTTATCTCTTTTATAGAATAACTATACGAATATATTTATTATTACAATATCAAAATAATTCCTTTAAAATTGAAAATGAGTCCGGCAAAATACCGAACTCAATCTCAATACTTTTAATTTTTTATTTAAACTTTTCAGTTTACGTTATTTACTTAGTTGTAGCCAATTTAATAGATAGAGCGACTCGTGAACCTTTTTTATTATTCTGTAAATATTTTATCACTTGGAATTGACGCATTGTTTGTAAAATCAATATTGTCACCACTGCAATATACAATGTATTGCAATCTATTATTTATAAACTCTCCACCATTAATTACTACTTCTAATGAAAGGGTATCGTTACCTTCAAAGTACAACAAAGCGTATTTTGAATCTTTTGTTCCCACGTTACTAAACTTACCACCATTAATTGTGATTTTTGATTGATAACCTACATTATCCCAAGTAAAAGGAGCACCAAAGATACAATCGTCTACTTTAGATTCAAACGTTCCACCGTTAATTACAAGTTCACCACCATAAACTACAACGTTTTGGTTAAAAGTACCGTTTTGAGTACAAGAAAAATTACCGCCGTCAATCGTTAATTTAGCGCCACGTGATACTTGGATACCATAACAACGACCAATAATTTTACCACTCTTTTCCTCAGAACTATCAATAATAGTTAATTCCGTACCTGCACCTTTTAAATTAATAGCATGCCAACTATTGCTACCATTATCAACACCCGTAATTGTCTTTCCGTTTAAGTCTAAAACAACCTTTCCATTATCAATTACTAACGCTTGATTAGAATTTAACGTTTTAAAGTCAAAGTCATTATTAAGAACAATAATATGATTACCTGCAACGTTATTAGTTAATGCATTGTTTAACTCTTCCATAGTTGATACTGACACACTTGCTTTTGCAATAGTAAACTCAACAGGCTCTGCCGACACGTAATCATTATAATTTTCCGCACTTATTTTATAATAAACTTCATAAGTTCCTGCGCTAACAAAACTTAATTCATTAGCCGTTTTGTATTCGCCGTCAGCAGTCGTAGAATAAGTAATGCTTTCCGTAACGTCGTCGTCTTCATAATCAATTTCAAATATATGAGAAGATCCATCGTATACAAACGCAGTATTACCCACTTTAATTTTTTCTTCTTCAAAATCTTTTGTTCCACAAGCAGTTAAAACTAAACTACTCATTAAAACAAACATGCACGCAAACAAACTTCTAAAAATTCTAGTTTTCATATCTTTTCTCCTTTATTATTTGTAGTATATTACATTTTATACAAAAAGTTCATTAAATACACGTGGTTTTTGTATGCTTTATACTATTATATTCCCATTATACTTGGAAGTCAAGTATTTTTCCCATTATTGTGGAATAATAAAACTAATATGGAAAATTCATTTGGAAATAGATTAAAAGAACTTAGAAAAGATATGAACTTAGGTCAAGTTGCATTAGCAAAAGAACTAGGTGTTAGTAAATCAATAATTAGTTTGTGGGAAATAGGAACTTGCGAACCTACTCTATCAAAGTTAAAAGAGATGGCCAAATTTTTTGACGTAACTATTGATTATCTTGCAGGGCTAGAAGACTAAAAACGTTTTATTATTTAATACGTTTTTATTGTAATGCGACCGAAAAGGTTTTAGTGAAAAATTTATAGGTGTAACTTTTACAAGTGATTTTATAAAATTATTTCGCTAATTTCAAACGACCTAAGTTTTTAAATTCTTTTTATAGTTAATAACTTAAATTAAATTGCATTGCATTAAATTTTAGCAATTTTTATCACGATATTTATTAGTCTCCCCAAAAAAAGTTTTTTGCTATTTTATGCGGGTTACGCTCTTCGGTATAATTGAAATCTTTATTATACGTTGCACGAGTAAAGTCTTTAATAATAGTCCTTTCAAGTCCACATTTTGAACAGTGGCACTTAAATTCAATGGTAGTAGTTGCCTTATTGCCTTTTTCGTTTATTCTAACACGCTTTTCTTCCCAAGTAATATCGTAATTTTCATAATCGTACCAAGTAGAGCACCTTTTACAAAACGTACGGCTTATACGCCCAAGATTTTTAAAATACTCATAAAAACCATAAAAAAACCAAAACACGCCGAATACCAATACTAAATACTTCCAGTCCGACTTAATAAAAAAACTTACCACAATAGCCACTATCGACATTATTACAGATATTATTAAATTAATATTATTGTTTTTATACGCTTCTTTTTTCGTTGGCTTTTCCACTTTATTTCTCCTTTTCTACAACGTAATAACTATTATACAAGCAGTTTACGCTTTATTATAAATTGCTATAACTTTGCCGTTTTTTAATTTGTATGTAAAAAGATTGGTTTTTACAGCAAATTTTTTATTTTGCAAAGATTTAACTTCTTATATATATTATAACCCCGAACAATGCTAATGTCAAGAAAAGAAGGTTTTTGCGCCATTAATCAACTTACTTTATAATTAAAACAACGAATAGCAACTAAAGGACGTAACTTTTACATATAACTACCGCCACGGTTTTAATTAAGTATTACTGTTGACATTAATTGTTATTTTTTATATAAATGCCTACGATTATAATACTGTCGTAGGCTTATTAATTTTATAAAAAATCAAAAGGCTTGACAAAATTTTGGGGTAATATTATAATTAAAAACGTATTAATAAATATACGTATATTAATAAATATGTATAAAGGAGTTTTAATGAGTTATCGTAGATATTCTAAAGACAGCGTTACTGCTTCAATAGTTCATTTAATAATTAGTGGCGCTTTTTTTATTGCAGGTGTAGTTTTTTTCATTATTATGGCTAACGGCGGAGATGAACTTACTACTGCGTTAAGTATAACTTTTATCGGGCTTGCATTTTTTAATCTTTCTAACGTAAAAGCCATTTATAGCGATTATGACATAACTAATAAATTTGTTCGTGGGTTGTTAGGCTTTGTTTCTTTTTTGGGATTTCTTTTGCTCGTAGGTAGCGTTGCTTTAACAGCAAGCAGTTCTTTCCCTTTTCCGTACGTTAAAGTAATTGCATTTTCTATCGTTATAGGAACGGTACTTAAAATATTTATACAAAATATAGGCGACCTTATTCCTTCTTTTGATAATGTGGAAAGCGACTTTTTTAGATATCACTCGTGGCTAATATTCGTGGCTAGTACGCTTGCTTTTTTCAGCATAATGTACATATTTTTTGATTTCTACTTCACGTTGTTATTCGTTGGTAACTGGATTTTAGTTTACTTTATTTTATCTAGTTTCCGTTCTTGGATGGAAGAGAAAAAAGTTAGTTATTTAGTTTGGTCTATAATACTTTTCGTTATCGGTATAGGTTTAAATTTACCAATTGCATTAGCCGTTAATAAAGTTAAATACCTTTCTACTACAATGAGCGAGGCTAATTTATTTAACCTTGCCTCTAACTTATATTTTGCTTTAGCGATAATAATTGGAATTGGATTTACTTTTTTAACTCGACTTAATTTCGTAAAAAACAACTTATCCGATTTTGGCGTTGAAATATTATTATTAGTTCTTCCCGTTTTAGCGTTTGGTCTTCAATTCTTAGCCTTCAACTATTTTGAAGCATTTTTAATAACAACGGGCGTCGTATTAGTTTTAGTTGTCTTGATTATATTGTTATTTAAACTTGTTAAGGCATTGATAGGTTTTCTTGGAAATTTCTTTGTGGAAGCCGGAAAGGCTATTTGGTATATCATTTCTTTTAAGTGGATTACCAACCAAATAGAAGTTTTATCACATCGTGACAACAAGCGTAGTAGTAAACCTAAAACAAGCACTTCTTGTGAACATTGCAAATACCATTCGCAAATTTCAAAACCAGGTGTAGCAGGCTCGACAATCAACGTTTCATATTGCGAATATCATAATAGAGAGTGTCAAGGTATTTTAGATAGTAATTGCAAACATTTTTCGCAAAGATAATATTGCATCACTACGTTTATAATTATTAAAATTATATCACAATTTGAGATATAATATAATATTTATATGAAACCAAAAGAATTAAGAGAAGAAAATATCGTATTTCAAAAAGAAATAGCTGAATTTTTAAATATCAAGCAAAACACCTATTCTCAATATGAAACAGGTAAAAGGCAACTTCCAATTGACCTTTTAATTAAAATTGCAAAATTTTATAAAGTTTCAACTGACTATATTTTAGGTTTAGAAGATTAAAGACCAACCTTTTTAGGTTGGTCTTTATGCTTTATATCTATTTTACGTAATTATCAAAGAATTCTAAAACAAAGTTGTCAACAATTAAACGTTTGTGGTTTTTACACAAATTAAAAAGTTTTAGTCTTCGATTGCGTCTTTTATTAACGAGTAAATAAATAAGCCAAATGAAGCGAAAACTGTCAACAATCCTAACATGTCAATAATAAAGACATTTATGCTTTGACCAAATCCAAGAATAACAGCGCCTACAATAAATACACCAACCGATATAATAGCCATCCATTGTTTGTTTTTAATAATGTGTATAATATAAAGAATAATAAAAAACATTAAACCAAACACAAGGAACATAATAACTAAACTATCGTTAGCATTTTCTGGACGTGGAGTAAGCATTACTATTCCTAACGCCATCATTCCAAATCCTATTATCGACCATCCTAATGCTAACAATATGTTTCTAATAGGTTTATCTGGGTCAATTTCACCTTTACCAACAGCAAACGAGCCGTAACTTAATAAACCGGTAAACATATAGAAGATAGCATAGCCAACGCCTCTTTTTTCAGTATCAAACACATAGAATAAAGTTGCAAAGATGCAAAGCAAAACTATTAGTTTATAATATAACTTTCTAAATTTTCTCATAAAGCACCTCTTACCATTTTGTAAACGCAAAAATCGTTCTTGCAATATAAACTGCGCCCGTTAAGCATAAAAGAATAATGCCGATTACCGTAGGGGCAGCAGTAAAACTAAATAAAGCGTAACAACCAAGACCTAAGCCTAAAATTGTAGGAATAAAATCGCTAATCAACTCTTGCACTTCGTCATATCCCGATTTTGCGTTATCTATTTTTATAGCAAGTGTTATTATAAACAAGAATAAGCCAAGTCCTAAAATAATTCTTACGTCTACAGGAATTGAGAAAAACAAGCCTGCTAAACCAGATATTATAGCGTTTATTACTACAAAAGTGATTATTTTATGTAACCAACCGTCTGCAAGATAAACGTCTATTGCAGTAGCGTTGCCAAGGCTATCAAAACCCGTTGCTCTAAACAAAAACGTACCAGCAAAAGGCACAAACAACGTAAGAACTGCTATAATTTCAATTATAGCAAGAATTCCAACCACTATTGCATCAATAATTATAGAGCCTAAAATTGCTGTAAGACAAAATAATACTGCCATTACCAAATTAAAGATAAATCTTTTTACACTCATAATTATAATTCCTTTATAAACCATATAACCTTTTTTTAATTGCCTAAAACAATTCTAAAGGTTTAAATTCATAAAGTTATCCTCCTTTTATATAATATTATAAAACCGAGCGTGCATTATGTCAAGTAGTTATAAATTTTTATAAATAAAAATTGCTCGGCTTATGGGTTTGAACCTACGGTCCAGGTCGTAATTATAAATTACTCCCCGCTTTGGCTACAAATAGTATACTATACTATTTGCTTAACGCGTCGCGCCCTTCGTTCGTTTCTCGGCAATAATATTGCCTGCGATACTGCTTCGTGTCGTAGGTTCTTGCCTTTACAAAAAAATAAAAAATACAAGATAGCAAAAACTATCTTGTATTTTTTGTCTTTCACTCATAAAATAGCTGTCATTTATTAGTGTAAAACATCTCTTTGCTTGCTATGTAGAATAAATATTGTTCGTATTCAACAAAAACAATATTTTAAATGTTTTATAGGCAACGCTTACTGCTTTTAATTCCTTTTATATCACGCTCATACCTCGACATTTTCCATATAACGTAAGTCGTTCTTATTATCTGCTTACTTGATTATTGTCAGGCAACTCAATTTTAATTTTCTCTTTCAAACGCATATCTCGCGAAGACGCGCCTACTAAAATTTCAAAATCGCCGTTTTCCACATACCATTTCTTCATAGGAACGCTGTAATATGCAAACGAACGCATATTTAAAGGAATACTAACGCGTTTACTTTCTCCTGCTTTTAATTCCGTTTTTGCAAATCCCTTCAATTCCTTTTCTGGACGACTTACCATCGCAAACACATCACGAACGTAAACTTGCGAAACTTCTTTTGCTGCTACTTTAGAGGTGTTGGTAACAGTGTAAGAAACTACATAATCCGTATCACCTTTCTTTTCCACGCTCAAATCGCTATATTCAAATTGCGCATACGAAAGACCGTGTCCAAAGGGAAACAATACGTCTTTACCCTTTTTATCATACCAACGGTATCCAACAAAAACTCCTTCTTCGTAACGTTCAACAAATCCATCGCCACAATTCGCCCCCGTCGGAGTATCTTCCAAACAAAGAGGAAACGTTTCCGAAAGTTTCCCTGAAGGGCAAACTTTGCCCGTCAGCACGTCTGCAACCGCCTCCACAGCCGCTTCGCCGCCAAATCCCGTAAATACAACACCTTTCACTTTATCAATCCACGCGCTCATGTCAATCGCCGAGCCTGCAAACACTACAACAACCACGTTTTCATTGGCTTTCGCAGTATTCAAGATTAACCGCTCCTGCAAATCAGATAAGCGCATAGAAGTTCTGTCACCGCTTTCAAACTCAACCCGTTTATCATTGCTCACGCACAGCACAACCACGTCTTTACCGTACGCATCTTCGTAAAGGTAGCGCATTCCTTGACCCATTACGATATCAACTATTGCCGTACTTTCGCTAACAACCGCTTTTTCACCCATACGGATTTGCAGTTCTTCGTAAAGCGGTTTCGATTGATAATCAGTTAAGGCGTGCGCGCTCCCACCGCCGCCCAAGGGATAACACGCGCCGCCCACCAAAACATTACCACCCGTTAACGGCAAGAGATTGTCTTCATTTTTCAACAATACAATACCGTCACGCGCAATTTTTAAAGCGTTTTCATGGCGTTGCACTTTCGTTGTCGTAACAGCCTTTTTTTCCGTCTGCGTCTTTCCCATAAATTGCAATATTTTTTCTACGCATGCGTCAATATCGGCTTCCGTGATATACCCCTTGTCGTAGCCGTATTTTAATTCGTCATACGCTTTGGGATTGTACGGCATACGCAAATCCAATGTCGCTTTTACCGCGCGCCAACCGCAGTGTACGGCTTCCCAATCGGATACGATTAAACCGTCAAAACCAAATTCGCCACGTAAAACTTCCTTTAACAACCATTCGTTTTCCGATGCCCATACGCCGTTAATAGGATTGTACGAACACATCACCGTCCAAGGTTTTGCTTCCAAAGCGATTTCAAATGCAGGCAAATAAATTTCACGCAAAGTCCTTTCATCCACTTCGCTAGATTGATAAAAACGCTCGTATTCGCGATTGTTTGCGCAATAATGTTTTAACGACGTACCAACGCCCTTGCTTTGTACCCCTTCAATATACGCTTTCGCTATCGTGCCTGCAAGAAAAGGGTCTTCGGATATGTATTCAAAATTCCTACCGCATAAAGGCGTACGCTTAATATTGACGCCAGGCGCAAGCAATACGTCCGCACCGTTTTCAAGACAATCGTCTGCTATCGTTTGTCCGTCCAAAAATGCCAATTCCGTATCCCAAGTATTGCCAAGCACTACAAGATTCGGCATAACCGTTGCTTTTTTCTTTTCGCCGTTATTGTCGTACATACGTAAGCCGTGCGGACCGTCCGACAAAAATACGCTGGGCAACTTCCCGTTTGCCGTTTCTAATTTCCATGTATTTCTCCCTGTCAATAATTTTAATTTTTCTTCCAACGTAAGTTTTTTAATATCAAATTGCATACTTTTTAATCTCCTTGTTATTATTAAATTTATTATCATTTCAAAAAGTATTGCTTTTATAATAGCTTAAATTTCTCCAATATTTGATTTTTTGCTCTGCTTAAAGTGTGATCGTAAAAATGTTGCACGCCGTCATCGTAGCTTATTGTCGCAAACCTACTTTCATTATACAATATATTTTCTGCCTTCTACACGTTGCCCGAAATCGCCTCAATGCGTTCCGCCGCATATTTCAATTCGTTTTGTATATATTTCGCATTCAATTTTTGTCTTATACTCACAAGGAATACCACAAGCTGTTAATAAATATCTATGCACACGCGATTCCGTTTCCAAGTCTACTTCATAGTTCCGTTCTCCGCGCACCATCGCCGCAAATTCCAACAACATTCCTTCCTATCTATCAAAAGCACCGCTATTCGTTTCCTTACCCAAACCGTGCCAGCCGTCGGTAACAAAGTATTCCCGTCATAACTGATAAGACATCTATCGTTTTTCCAATTTGCCGTTTTTCCTCGATATAACGTTGGATTCCCTATTGCGTCATATTCGCATACTTCACCGTTATACGAAAGCATTTGGTCGCCCGTATAACTATATACTTTATCCGTAGAATCTAGCTCTTCAATTAACGTATTCTCTTTTAACGTGAACGCAAACTCTCTTTTCTTTAAGATATTTCCGTTGTTATCATACACGAAAACCCACGTGCTATTCAATGCTTTATTATCTTCACGTACCAAGCGACCCAGCGCATCATATTGGTAACGAACGGCAAGTTCCCCATTTTCGTACACTGTTTGGATATTACCCATACTATCGTATGCATATTTCAAGTGTTCGTTGACTGCATAACCATTGATTTGTTGCGCACCGTAATAAATACTTGCAGGTATATTCGTTGCGTGGTCCCCTACTTTACGGTACACTATACTTTCTTCACACAGCTTGTTTTCGTCAATGACAACTTCTTTGCCTTTGTTTCTTTTCACTATATCATGCTTTAACCGGATTGTCAAGTCACTTACTGAAATTTCTTCTAAACGTCTTTGGGCGGTTTGGTCATAAACGTAGGTATACTCTGTCGTTTCCCCTAAAAACACTTGCGTTTGCTTAGACAAGTTTCCATACGCATCATAACTATTTGTTTCTGTATAAATAGTTGTATCTATATACGTTTCGACATCACAAAGCGTTTCCGTATACGTTTCTACCCTATCCATATCGTCATACGTATAGTTAAAATAACGTATTACTTCGTTTGAATCATATTCCCTTACTTCCATTAGCTTTGTCCAAGTGCCATTTTCATATTCGTCATAGTAATACTCTAAGTACGTTCCGTCGCTATATTCTTTATACCATAACCCTCCTCTTTTATTAATATACTTTGTTACTTGTTCGCCTTTCGCATTGGTTATAACTTCTATGTCGTACGCATATATACCTTCTTCTATATCATCCCCTTCGATTCCATAACTATTCGCTATAGGTTAGAGCGCGGAGAAGTCGGTAGCAATAAAAAACATACTACCAAATACGAATGGGAGAAACAACGACAAGAAAAGGAAATCCAAGCCTTACAAAAAGAAATCAAACCGATGCAAGAATACTTGCGCGCATTCCAAGACGCGATCGACGGCAAGAAACCGTTTTCAAAAGCCGAACTTCGTAAACAAATCGTTGGGCTTATTGCAAGCTATAAACAACTTGAAAAGGAAAAGGCTATCAAGGACAAAGACAATGATTTTCTTTTTAACGAACTTCGTAAACTTGAAAAGAAAATCCCTGAGCTTGAACGCTATAAGGAATACGTTGACTTTATCCACACGCACGCATCCGATAAACTTTTAGAAGCAAAACGTACGGCAACCGAACGCTCCCACGCTCCCAAACCGCCGAAAAATAAAAATTATCAATGGACAAAATAAAAAAAACTATGAAAAACATTTACATTTTACGAAAATTTATGGTAGGATACAACACACGTTGCCAAGAAAATTTTCAATAAAGGAGGACAATGAATCAAGAACAACTAACTACATTATTAAACGTTATCAAGGCAACCCCAAACAATCCCGAAGCGGATAAGGTAATCTCAGGCGTATTGAAACTCGCCGCCGATTCCATAACGCTCGACACGTTAAAAGAGCTAATCGCAACGGGGAAACCGTTACCGCAGGTAGAACCACCTGCAAATAAAAAAACGCCCGTACAGGGCAGAAAAGAAAATGATTCGGACGAAAACTTTGGCATAATTCATTTCACAAAAAAGGAGGTATCTACTATGCCTAAAAATTTTCAACAATCATTTATTATGGACAACAAAATTGTAAAATTCCGTTATCATCAAGAACTTTTTCACGCGCGCTATCGTCACGACGGGTATAATATCGAAGTCGCTTCCAAAGATTTCGATACAATGAAACGCAAGTTTATGCTCCGCCTTTGCGGACAATATGAAACGCCGAACCGCCCAGCGAAAACGCCCAAACTTCCCCTATTCACAGAATACGGAGAAACTTCGCTCGAAACCAAAAAGCAAACGACGAAAGCAAGTACGTATGCCGAATACGAGCGTATGTTCCGCAAAGACTTAAAACCCCGTTTTGGAACTTTTAAGCTTTCGGAAATCAACCGTCCAATGCTCCAAAGTTATTTGTTTGAGTACACGGGCGCAGGGAAACACCGCACCGCGCAAAAGCTGAAACTGATACTTAACTGCATTTTCGAGTTAGCCACGGAAGATTTTAATATCAAATCTCCCGTCAAGAAAATCGTTTTGCCCTACCACGAAAGCAAAAAGGGCTCGGCTTTTACAAAAGCGGAAGAGAGAAAACTCGTCGATTACTGTATCGCTAACCCCGACGGCGCAACGACAAGCGCAATGCTCGTACTTCTCTATTTTGGGCTTCGGCAATGCGAATTGAAATCTTTGCGAGTTATCGACGGAAAATTCCTTGACTGTATCACGGGCAAAGAACGCTTGGGTAGAAAGGAAACACATCGACAAATTCCCATTACCCCCGTCGCTCGGCGCGTATTGCCCTACGTTGATTTTGAAAAAGCCAAAAACACCAATCCCGATTCCATTCGCACGTTGTTTACACGGCTTTTCCCTAATCACCACCCTCACGAACTTCGTTATACGTTTATCACCCGTTGCAAAGAATGCGGTGTCAACCACGAGCTTGTCATGCTTTGGGACGGGCATAAAGACGATAAAGAAGTAAAGACGTCGAAGGTAGACCGCGGTTATACCGATTATTCGGAAGAATACATTTTGTCGGAAGCAGAAAAAGTCAATTACGAGTTTTGAAAAATAGCGCGGAATGCGTTGATTTTTAAGGGAAATCACTCCCCAATTTACTCCCCATTCCCCAAAACAACAAGATTTAGGGCAGTCAAATATGCGCAAATCGAACATATTTTGCAATAAAAATGAACATTTCAAACAGAAAACTGTTCAAAATGTTCATTTTGGCTATCTCTCATAAAATAGATGTCGTTTTCGGTTTTGTATAATCTTAACTTTCAGCGCGCCTACGCCATAAAACAAAGAACGCGGTGTTTCTTTCTTTTCAATTCTTTTCCTTTTCTATCCTTACATCCAAAGCGCCACTGCACCAAGCAAGCCTGCGTTGTTCCCAAGCGTTGCCGTAAGTATTTTTACTTGCGGACCTTTATCCCCTGCAAATATTTCTTTGTTGACAAAATCCTGCAAAGGTTTAATAAGATTGTCACCTTGTGCACATACGCCACCGCCCAAGATAACCGCCTCAGGCCGGAATTCGTTTGCAATATTCGTTATTCCTACGCCTAATTTTTCGATATATCCGTCCACAACCGATTTTGCGGTATCATCGGTATCTTTATAATCAAATGCTGTCTTGCCCGTCACGTTGTCTATACTGCCAATTGCCCACATCTTACAGTTTTTATCCGCAAGCATAGCACTTTTTGTATCACGAATGAGCGCCGTTGCAGATGCATACGCTTCCAAACAACCTTTTCTTCCGCAAGTGCATTGTTCACCGCCCGCAACGATAACACTATGCCCAAGCTCCGCCCCTGCCGAACGATTTCCTTCAAACAGTTTACCATTGATTATGATGCCACCACCCACGCCAGTTCCGAGTGTAAGCATTACCGTATTGTTATAATCTTTCCCGCAACCGAATTTCGTTTCGCCAAGCGCCGCCACATTTGCATCGTTTGCTATCTTTACAGGCAAGCCCGTTTGCTTTTCCACTTCGTCCGATATAAAGAAATGATCCCAGTCAAGGTTGTTAGAATACACAACTTCGCCTTTTGTGCTATCTATCATTCCCGGTACGCCCATACCGATGCCGACGATATCGCTTACCGTCATATTCACGCCTGAAAGCAACGCTTTGCAAAGGTTTGCAATATTCAACGCAACCCTGCCTGCCCCTTTTTCACTTTCAGTAGGCACTTTGTCTCTTATAAGGATATTGCCAAGGTCGTCCACTATACCGCCTTTGATAAACGTTCCACCCAAATCAATACCGATATAATATTTGCGTATTTCCGTTATAATGATTTCCATATCTCCTTTCAACACATATTCCCCAAAGTTCGCTGGTACGAAGAAACTGTCGCCCGTTTGCATAGCTTGTCCTTCTATTTCGCCTTGACCTTTTACGCAAGTAAGACATTGAAAGGTTTTACTATCCGCACATAAAGTCTCGTTTTTAACGCAAAGTTTCTTTACGGTAAAGTATTTACTCACTCCAAGCGTATTACCCATTAAAGACGTGTTTTTAAGCTTTGTTAGTTTCGTTACTTGCAAAGCTTTTTCTATATGTAATTCACGCTCGTTGCCGTTTTTATCTTTACGACCATAATCGTACACTCGGTAAGTCAAATTGCTATTTTGTTGTATTTCGCAAATCAGGCAACCTTTGCCGATAGCGTGTATTGTTCCCGACGGAATAAAATAACATTCCCCTGCTTTTACTTCGTAAAAATTAAGAAGTTCGGTCAATCGGTTTTCTTTGATTGCCGTTTCGTATTCTTCTTTGGTTACGTCGCGGTTAAAACTTAGATATATACCCGCGCCTTCTTCCGCTTCGACGATATACCACATTTCCGTTTTACCAAACGAGTTTTCGTGTTTCAACGCATATTCGTCCGATGGATGTACTTGTACGGATAAATTATCTTTCGCATCAATAAACTTAATAAGCACGGGAAAGAAAGGGAAAACTTTTCCGTTCTCCCCTAAATCCATTTCCGTTACGCTTTCGGCAAGCGTTTTTCCGTCTGCAAGCCGCGTTAAACCATCTTCATGGAAAGATAGTTCCCAACTTTCTGCGCACGGCGTTTTATCCGTTTGCTTGCCGTATTTTATTTTTAATTTTTCTCCGCCCCAAATATAATCTTTACATTCGGGGTATAATTTAAATATACTGCTCACTTTATAAGAACCCATTGAATAAATTTCAACAAATATTTGCAGCCTTAAGGTTTAGGCGAAACATTTTACTTTATGTAATCCATAGCTTTCTATTGAATATTAAATACAGACCTTACTTTCAAGCCGTTCGGTTTTCCCGAAAGAATTTTTACTTTTACACTACCTTTGTTCATGTCAAAGTAATTATCGCTCAAGATCAAATCGTCGTTCTCATTCGTAATTGCAACGTATTTTGCATACGCCTGCGAGGTAATAACGAGTTCGTCGCCGTCTATCTGTACGTCAAGTTTCGGGTCTACAAAATCAAAATGTTTAGTTCTTGTAAAAATCACCGTTCCGCTTGACACAATTTGCCCATCAACTTTATATGCAAACCAAAGATAGGAGCTTTTTACATCCGCTTTATGAAAGTCAATTTCATCAATATTCGCTACGGATAAAGCCTTTACGCTTAAACTCTCGCTACCACTTTGCAATTCCATACCATCAGCTCGATAAAGTTTCCAAACTACTTCACCGGCAATATCTTGCAACGTTTCGTTTTGAACGTACAATTCCGCTTTCGTTTCATAATCAATGCAACGTTCATCGGTGATATCCTTTCTAATTGAATATTCTCCCGTTTCTTTGCACGATATTAAAATGGGCGAATAAAATCTTTTAGCTTCATAATGCAATGCTTTATATCTACCGTTGCTATCGATACTTGACCAGCTTGCAACAGGCCAAATATCATTCAACTGCCAATATAACGCGCCCATACATCTACCGCGATTCCGTCTTAAATGCTCTACCGCGTACTTCATTGCTTCTGCTTGCATTAATTGCGACGCATAAACGAGCGTTTCAAAATCGGCAGGATATAAATACGTTTGTGATAAATAGTTCAAAATTTTACCGTTTGCGGCAGGATTGCGTTGATGCATTTCCATCACTCTGCTAAACGGATTTCTATCTTTTGGTTCAGTAAATTCTTCAATCGTCTTGAAAGACGGAAAAGACTGAAAACCAAATTCACTTAAATATCTAAAATAGTGATTTCTATATTCCACGAATGGTAAATTGGCATGCCATACCGCCCAATAATGACTATCGCCTCTGTTTTCATCGCACGGGTCGTCAAAATTTCCACCAGAGGAAGGTGACGAAGAAACATAAGGAATTTCGGGACATACTTCGTTCACAACTTCAGGAATCAATCCTTCAAATAGTTCTAAATAACCCTTTTTTTCTTCTTCCGTCCATTGAACCGCAAACTGCTCAATTTCATTATTCCCCGAAATTACGCCTATACAAGCGTGGTGTCGAATGCGTTTCAAATTATCGAAAATCTCGCACTTGACGTTTTCGCTAAATTCTTCCCCATAAGGATAGGACGCACAAGCAAACATCAAATCAAAGAATACGATAAGTCCCATTTCGTCACACAAGTCAAAGAAATCATCGTGAGGATAGTATCCTCCTCCCCATACTCTAATTGCATTGAAATTCGCGTCCACACACGCTTTTAATAACTTCTTGGTGCGTTCTTTCGTAATACGGCTTAAAATATTATCTTCTGGGATATAATCTGCGCCCATTGCAAAAATCTTTACACCGTTGATTACGTGACAAAAGCTCGTACCCCACTCATCCTTTTCCTGGCACAACGTAAGCGTACGCAAGCCCACGTGCTTTTCATTTCTATCTACGATTACGCCCTTTTCCATCGCCTTGCAAACGACGGTGTACAAATTCTGCTTACCATAACCATGCGGCCACCAAAGCAAAGGATTTTCAATCTTCTTTTCCTTTCCGTTTTCAATCAATATTTTTTCGCCGTTTGGAGAAATGAGTGCAACCTCAACGGTACACGCTTTATTTGTTTCAGCTTTTACCGTCAAATACACGTTCCCGTCTTCATGCCGTTGTAATATTCTAACATCTGTGATATAGGGAGTATCTTCCTCTACGATATAAATATCTTTCCAAATACCTGCGTCAGGCAATCTGGGACCCCAATCCCAGCCCATCATACAATGCGCTTTTCTAATATGTGACCAGCCTATTAACGGAATATTGATAGCATTCACAAAACGCTTTTCTTGACATTCTTTTACATACTTATCTACGGATGCGAAAACGGCTTTTATTTCGTTTTGCCCGTCAATCAACAAATTTGAAACGTCAAAACGGTAAATTCTATGCATATTATCCGTATGCGCAACTTTTTCACCGTTCAAATACAAATCACAAAGAGTATCTAATCCCTCGCAAACGAGCGCAATTTTTTTCGAAGCCTTTTTATATGTAAACGTTTTACTGAACACGAATTCGTTATCCATTATTGCAAGTGCTTTTAATTCATTATCCCTATAAAAAGGATCTTCCATCAAACCATTTTCAAGCAAAATGGAATATACCGAACCAGGGATATTGCCCTGCGCCTCATATCCGCCGCCTTTCAATTTCCAAATTCCATTCAAATTGTATTTCTTCATTTTTATTCTCCTAAACAATGTTTTTTCCCCTAGTATCGTACAAGCTTTTGCAAGTGAAAAAGCGAACAAACTGCCCCTACAAAATATTTTTTATCTTCCTAGTTATATGATTGATATTTTACGAAACTTAACTGAAAAGAGTTCTAAATTTGAGATTAAAGGTGCGCTATATAGCGTTTGCGGACTATTTAATAAAAGTACAACATACCAAAACGCAACTGCAGACAAACATGACGTCTTATTTAAAATTCTTTTCTATACTGAAGAAAATTATAAAAACGAATGTTCCCTTTTAGCTTTTTCACAAGAGAACAGTTATAACTCCGATTACGTGTCACGCTTCTTCAAAAAGAAAATGGGGATTTCCTACAATCGTTATATCAACGCACGCCGCTTAAACCACGCCGTTTACCTACTCACCAACACAAATAGATCTTGTCTATACTGCGCCTTGGAAAGTGGCTACACCTCCTTGCGTAGTTTTAACCGCAACTTTAAACAGTTTTTCGGCTGTTTACCAAAAGAATACTTACATTGCTTAACAAAAGTTGAACCGCAGTAAGTATAAAAAACATCTTTGTGTTTTTGTTTACAAAAAGCAATTGTCAGTTCATGCGCTGACAAACAACAAAGTAAGACCAACGAAAGTTGGTCTTACTTTTGGCTCCCCGTGTAGGGTTTGAACCTACGACCCTTCGGTTAACAGCCGAATGCTCTACCGCTGAGCTAACGAGGAATATTGAAATGCGGCAACTCCCTATCCTCCCAGGCCGTGTCCAGCCAAGTACTTTCAGCACGATTGAGCTTAACTTCTGTGTTCGGAATGAGAAGAGGTGGATCCTCAACGCTACCGTCACCGCAATGGTTATATAACTTGCTCTCGCAAGATAATATACTTTGTTTTTTTCTTTCCGTAGATTTACAATTACATAGTGTCACGTTTAAAAGTTGGCATTTTCTAAATTCTTTGTTTTTTTCTAAGTTTTTCTCTATTAAAGCCCTTCTCATTTTATTGAGAATAAGCCCTCGACCTATTAGTATCAGTTAGCTACGTACATTACTGCACTTCCACACCTGACCTATCAACCTTGTTGTCTTCAAGGGGTCTTACTATCTTTCGATATGGGATATCTTATCTTGAGGCGAGTTTCACGCTTAGATGCTTTCAGCGTTTATCTCGTCCGCACTTCGCTACCCTGCTATGCTGTTGGCACAACAACAGGTGCACAATAGGTGCGTTCATCCCGGTCCTCTCGTACTAGGGACAAAGCCTCTCAAATATCCTACGCCCACGATGGATAGGGACCGAACTGTCTCACGACGTTCTGAACCCAGCTCGCGTGCCACTTTAATCGGCGAACAGCCGAACCCTTGGGACCTGCT
>JAZSNM010000006.1:0-94253 GCA_045536405.1 Christensenellaceae bacterium | reverse complement strand
TACATTTTTATATTGATGATTTTTTTATACTATTTTATAATAAAAAATGTATAAATTTATATTACATATAATATACATAAACAATCCATTTACCTTTCACGTGCTTTTTGGCAACTAACGTATTTTAATATAATAATTGTTATAGTTTATAATAAAAATTACGCGATTCCATTTATTATTACGACAACGAAAGAATATCTTTAAAATTGAAAATGAGTCCAGTAAAATACCGAACTCAATTCCAATATATTTAATTTAATTTTTTGTCTAAACTTTTGGGTTCACATCATAATTTAGCAACCGCCTTTTTAATGGTAAAAATATTAAAATACTAAAATTCCCGATATTAATAAAAGACCAACGCTAATAAGCGCAATTGCTCCACCAAGCATAATAACGTAACTTGAAGTTTTTTGTAAAACGTTTAATGCTCTTGAAACAAAATAACTAAGCCATACTAACGCCCATACGAAGTACAAGATAGCAAACATAGTATTTGCGTTTAATAAATAGAAAATTCCAATAGCAACGCTAATTACGAAGCATACCATTGAAAACCAGCCTAAACTACTTTCAGATAAATACCAAATATTAACACCTGCAATATAAAGATTAGTTATACTAAATAGTAAAATAGTGCCGTATTCTATTAAAGTTAAAGTGTCTTGTGCGTTAATAATTCCAAAAATAGAAAAAATCAACGTAATCACACCGGAAATGACGTTCATAACGACAACTTCATTATTATCGTTTTCATCAACAATAGGTAAAAAACCATTTAGGAACATAGAAATTCCTATTAAAATTAAACTTATAGCAAACATATTTTCTCCTTTTCTAAATGATTGCCATATTTTTTACCTTTTATACAAGCAATTTTAAAAGCGTAACTAAAATCTAAGTAGTTACGCTTTTTTTGTTTTATATATTAATTTTCTTCTAATATAATGTATGCTGATTTAGCAAATCTTTTTACCGATTCAATACCCTTATCGCATTTGTCCCTTGAAGAATAATCGTCACTAACGCAAATTAGTCTGTTTAACTTAGAAAATAGTTTAAAACGATAATGACCGTATTTATCGGAACTTATTGTAAAATTGCCGTCGTCAATATTTTTCTTAATAGTGTTTATTCCATTTTTAACGCCACTAAGCGATGCGTACAACTCGGTTTTTAATAGTTTACCGCCGTTTGATGCAAGTAGTTCAGCGTAATATTTATCTTCAACTTGAACTATTTTCCATTTGCCTGAATATGAAGTTTTACCCTTATTGTCGTTAACCACGACACTAGACTTTTTAGGTTGCTTATTAGTAGGCGTTGATTTTTTAGTAGTAGCAATTTCGTCTTTAACTTGAACGTTTACTGCTTTTTTAGACGGAGATTTTTTAGTTGTGCTAATCTCGTTGTCAACTTGTCCTTCCGCTAATTTTTTAGTAGTTGTGTTTTTAGTTTGAGCGGTAGTTTTATTTGTTGCTGCTACGGTAGTTTTTTTAGTAGACGTTTGTTTGTTTTTACTTAAAGAAGAGTTAGCAACTTTTTTTGTACTTGCCTTTTTATCTATTTCATCAATAGAAATAACTTCTTTATTAGGAGTATTTTCTATAACTACGTTATCGCTAATTATATCGCTCGATTGTTTTTTCTTTCTTTTTGTAACCTTTTTTGAAGGAGTAACAGTTTTAGTTTCAAGTTCAGGTGTAATAGGAGTAGACATTGTTTGAATAAAAGTTTCTCTATTAGAAACGTTTTTAGCAATATTATCAATTTCTTCTTGCGTATATATTTTTTGATTTTTAATGTTTTGTAGAATAATTTTTCTTTCCTTTCGTTTTTCTAAATACTTAGATAAAACTATAGAGAAGAATAATACTATCATTATAATTACAATAATTAGTAAAATTAAAGATAAATGATTATCATACAAATCTTGAAAAAACGCCTTCATTTTAAAGTGCTCCTTAACACTTGGTTATACAAATAATATTATTATTTTATAACTTTTTATTCAAATAGTCAATCATACAATTGCAAAAATTTAATAAAAGTGATAAAATATTTTTAAATAAGGAGTGATTAGGGAATGAATAGGGAAAATTTTGTTTACGACGTGGTAATTATAGGCGGTGGTTTTAGCGGATTAGTTAGTGCAATATCGTTATTAAACGGCAATAAAAATTTAAGAGTCGTAATTATAGAAAAGGAAAATAGAGTTGGCAAAAAAATTCTATCTACGGGTAATGGTAGGTGTAATTTATCTAATGCTAAAATTTCTCAAAATTGCCCATTTTATCACAGTAATTTAGAAAATTTTTCTCAATATGCAATAAATAAATTTGGTTTAAATTCCATAAAATTATTCTTTGAAAATTTAGGGGTATTAACGACTTTTGAAGAAGATAAATTATATCCCGTATCAAAACAAGCGTCGTCGGTTTTAGACGCTTTAAGGTTTAAGGTTGAAAGTTTAGGTATTAAAATTTTGACAAATTTTGAAGCGGTTGAAATTTTTTCCAAAAATGAAAATTATAGTGTAAAAATTAAAAGCGAAAACGAAGACGCTGAAATTTATACTAAAAAGGTTATTTTAGCAACGGGCGGTAAGAGTTCACCGCATTTAGGTAGCGACGGAAGCGGTTATAAACTATATCAAAAATTCTCTCACAAAGTAACAAAACTTTATCCCGCCATTTGTCAACTCAAAACGGATAACGTTAAAGGGTTAAAGGGATTAAAACAAGAAAGTAAAGTTACCGCTTTTATAAATAATATTGAAGTTGCAAGTTTGGTGGGCGATTTACTTTTTACTGATTACGGCGTAAGTGGCAATACTATTTTTTATCTGTCTTCATACGTAACTAATTATGAAAACGTAAAACTTGTAGTAGATTTTTGTCCTGAAATAGCAAGTGAAGAGTTGCTAAATAGTTTAAATAAAAAAATAGAAAATTGTAGTTATTTAAAGGCGAGATATTTGCTTTTAGGTTTACTACACAATAAACTTGCAGAAGTAATTTTAAAAAAGGTAGTAGGCACGCTTAGTGACGAAAGTAATATAACTATATTTACTAAAAGCCATTTGCAAAAGGTTGTTGAACTTATTAAAAATTATCCTTTAAAAGTTACGGGAAATAGCGGATTTAATAATGCACAAGTAACAAAGGGTGGATTAGACGTTAGTCAGTTTGATAGTAATACAATGCAGTCTAAATTAAAAAAAGGATTGTATGCAATAGGCGAAGTATTAGACGTTGACGGTGATTGCGGTGGATACAATTTACACTTTGCATATTCATCAAGTCAAGTAGCGGTAGAAGACATATTAAAAAATAATTGATTATGAAAATAGTTAACAACGTAAAGTTAAGTATTTTTGAAGATGAATCAAAACTTCTTGAAAAAGCAAAAAAAGTTAGTGGCGATAAATCTATAAAATACGTAAAAATTAAAAAGAAATCGTTAGATGCTCGAAATAAAGATAATATATTTTACTTATATTCTTTGCTTTGCGATAGTAAGCCTATAATAGAAGAAAAGAAGCAATATGGTAAAATTACTAAAAAGGGCAATATATTAGTTGTTGGGGCTGGCCCCGCTGGATTATTTTGCACTTTAGATTTATTGCGTTATGGTTTTAACGTTACCTTAATAGAGCGAGGCGACAAGGTTGAAGATAGAAAAGTAAAAGTCAACTCGTTTTTAAACGGTGGAATTTTTGACGAAGAAAGCAACGTTCAATTCGGCGAAGGTGGAGCGGGGGCGTTTTCCGACGGAAAACTAAACACGCAAGTATCAAGTCCGTACGTAAAAGAAGTAATAAACGATTTCGTTATGTTTGGTGCGCCTTGTGAAGTTGGTTATTTAAATAAACCGCATATAGGTAGCGATAATTTACCAAAGGTTGTTAAAAATATAAGAAACGAGATTTTAGCGCTTGGCGGTAAAATACTATATAGAACGAAACTAACTGATGTAAAGATTAGTAACGGCAAAGTTACAAGCGTATATATAAATAACGAAAAATTCACTTTTGACGAAGTGGTTTTAGCAATAGGTCATAGCGCAAGAGACGTTTATTATATGCTTGATAGAGAAAAAGTTTTTATGCAACCTAAAAATTTTGCCGTTGGTTTTAGAATAGAGCATTTGCAAAAAGATATAAATTTATCGCAGTATGGCGAAAAGTATTATGATAAATTGCCAAGTAGCGAATATAAATTAGTAAGTCATAAAAGTCAAAAGGGAGTATTTACCTTTTGTATGTGTCCAGGCGGAGAAGTTATAGCGTCTAATAGTGAAAAAAATACCATAGTAACTAATGGCATGAGTAATTTTAGTAGAAACGGCACGAATAGTAATAGCGCAATAATATGTCAAGTTGATAGTAGTGACTTTGGAGATAATTTATTTAGTGGATTAGAATATCAAAAACAACTTGAACAAAAAGCCTTTATTTTAGGTGGAGGAGATTATAAAGCGCCCGTTCAACTTGTAGAAGACTATATTAACAACGAAAAATCAACTTGCATAAAAAACGTTCAGCCAAGTTATCGTTTAGGCTATAAATTTGCGAATTTAGAAAATTTATTTTCTAATAAAATAAACGAGGCTTTAAAACTTGGAATTTTAGATATGTCAACGAAAATTCAAGGATTTTTAAACGGTGTTTTAACGGGGGTAGAAAGTAGAACGTCTTCACCTATACAAGTAACGAGAAATGAAAATCTAAATTGCGTAAACGTTGAAAACTTATATCCTTGTGGCGAAGGTTGTGGTTATGCAGGTGGAATTTCAAGTGCCGGGGCTGACGGAAAAAAAGTTGCGTTTAAACTTGCAATAAAATATGGACTTAACGTAAAAAGTGATTTATAAGAAGTTAAAAGTTTTTAATTTTGACAAAAAACAACGATAATATTTAACAAAATTATTAAAAACCATTAAAAAAGTAGACAAATTTACAAATTTTGTTTACTTTTTTGTTTTTTAAATGTATAATAAATATATCAAATATGTTATTTTAAACTTTTTCTAATTTTTTCCTACCGAGTTTTCGGAAATTTATCACGTTATGAATAATTATATAATAAAATCAACAACAACTACTAATGGGGAAACTATATCATTTAAAGTAAAAGGCGAAGTAGATATAAAAGGTAATCTTTATAAAATTAGTTATTGCAATTTAGAAGATGGCGTTTTATCGAACACGACTATTTTTTTATTGCAAAATAACACTGTTAGATTGTCAAGAAAAGGTGCAACAAACTATCAAGTCGACCTAATTTTAAACAAACTTTCAACTTTTGATATAAACGTTTCAAACTATAATTTAAAAGCAAGCATTTTCACTAATAATTTACAAGTTGAATATTCGGCTAATGAAATAAACTTAAATATTTGTTACGATTTAAAAATAGGCGAAAATATAAGTAAAGTTAAATACGTTTTAAACGCTATAAAGGAATAAAATTATGTTAATAGAATATTTTTCACACTCATATTTTAAAATTAGCGGAAAGGAATTTTCTATTTGTTTAGACCCGTTTGATAACATAGGGTTACCCGTTAAAAAGTGTACGGCAAATTATCTACATACGTCGCATAATCATTACGACCATAATAATAAAAGCGCTGTAAAATGTGATACAGTTATCACTAATAGCGATGATAATTTCACAATAATTCAAACTTATCACGATAATCAAAAAGGGGCGCTTAGGGGTGAAAATAACGTCTTATTATTTACGTTAGACGGTAAAAAAGTTGCGCATTTAGGCGATATAGGCGAGCATAACGAAAAAGTCGTTAATTTATTAAAGGGAATTGACTTGCTTTTTATTCCGGTTGGCGGAGTATATACTATCGATAGCGAAATTGCAACGAAATACGTTGAAAACATAAAAGCAAAAGTAGTAGTTCCTATGCATTTTAAAGTACAAAATTGTAGCGTAGAAGTTGATAGCGTAGATAAGTTTTTAAAAGGTAAAAACTATATAGAAAAAGAATATAGTTTCGTGCTTGAAGATATCATAAATAACAAAGAGCAAATAATTTATTTAAAACCACAAATTTAAATTAGGGGGATATTATGGATTATATTAAAACTGAATATACAAAAGACGTATTAAATATTAAAACCATATTTCAATTAAGGGAAATTTTAAGGGAATTAGGTGGAACACCATTACTTCGCTCAAAGCAAGAACTAATAGATGAAATTTTACAAATTCAAAGCGGAAAAGCACCTGAAAACCATAGCACAAGGGGAAGAAAACCATTAAGCGCAAAGCAAAAATATCCGCAAGACAATTTTTCTCAAACGGTTATAAAAAGTGATGAAGAAGAGCCCAAAGAAATTACTTTAAACGAGGGCGCTTATGAAATAGAAGGTTTACTTGAAATAATGGCGGACGGTTACGGCTTTTTAAGGGGTAAAAACTACGAAGCAAATCAATCTTACGATATTTACGTTTCTAAAACTACTATAAAGCATTTTAGGTTAAGAAGAGGCGATTATATCGAAGGTTTTGCTGAAAAAACCGATTCTTCGCCGTCATTAAAAGCAATTACTAAATTAAACGGCGGTCCTTTAAAACAAACGCATACAAGACCTTATTTTGACGATTTAATTCCTTGTTATCCTGATGAGCGAATTACGTTAGAATTAAGTGGACAAAGTGATGATTTATCTATTAGAGCAATCGACATACTTTGCCCGATAGGAAAAGGACAAAGAGGTTTAATCGTAGCGCCACCGAAAGCGGGTAAAACTACTTTACTTAAAAAAATAGCAAAGTCGGTTGAAGAAAATCATAAAGATGCGCATTTAATAGTTTTACTTATAGACGAAAGACCAGAAGAAGTTACCGATTTAAAAAGGGAAATTAACGGAGAAATTATATATTCTACTTTTGATGAAGCGCCCGAGCATCATACAAGGCTTGCCGAAAACGTGTTAAATAGGGCGAAAAGATTAGTAGAAGCGGGTAAAGACGTTATAATTTTACTTGATTCAATAACTAAACTTGCAAGGGCTTATAACACCACCGTTCCATCAAGTGGGAAAACGCTATCAGGCGGTATAGACCCAACGGCGCTTCAATCACCTAAGAAATTTTTTGGCTCGGCAAGAAATATTGAAGATGGCGGAAGTTTAACCATATTAGCAACAGCGCTTATTGAGACGGGCTCAAAAATGGACGACGTTATTTACGAAGAATTTAAAGGAACGGGAAATATGGAAATAATTCTTTCAAGAGAATTATCTGAAAGAAGAGTTTTTCCTGCAATAGATTTATATCGTTCAGGCACTCGTAAAGACGAACTTTTACTTTCAAAAAGCGAACAGGATTGCGCTTATCAATTAAGGCGTTATTTAGTGAATAACGATAATGCAAGCGAAATGCTACTTGAAATGCTTTCTAAAACGTCTACAAACGCTGAATTCGTTGAAAAAGCGCCCGTTTGGTGTAAGACTTTTACAAAACAATAAAAAACTATAAAATATTAAAAAAGTAGTTAAAAAATGCTTTTTTAAAGGTAGGGTTTAATCTTTCGGGGTGAAATTGCGTTGCTAAAATAGGTAATTTAGCGTGCTGAATAATTTCTATTACGTTATCGCAACTTCTTCCAAAAATTTCAAAATTGTCGCCTAATTTTTTAACTGCTTGAATATGTGCCGAATTAGTTATAATTTTTGAAGAAAAAATATTATAAAACGGGCAATTTTCATCAATTAAAACGGTGTGATAAATATCGTGGTGGCTATTACTGTGGTAGGGTATTTTTTTATGTAAAGTGCCGTTAAAATAAACGTTTAATAATTGCATACCTTTACATATTCCTAATATTTTTTTGTTATTAGAAACGAATTGTCTAATTAAATTTAATTCGTCTATATCGCAAAATAAATTTACTCTATCACTTTTAGATACGTTGTGATTGTATAAAAAAGGCGCAACGTCACCGCCACCCGTTAAAATTAAAGCGTCACAATTTTTACTTTTTTTAATATTTTTTGAAAACACTACTTTATGCTTAAATTCTTTGCAAACGTTTATATAGTTTTTCAAATTGTGACCATTATTATAGATAAAAACTTTCATACATTATACTATTAAAAAACAAAATTTTTTGTTACGGAGAAGGTTATGGATTTTACAAAATATAAAAAAATAGGTTTAGTCGTTGCTATGGATAAAGAAGTTATTCCTTTTTTAAAAGGAATAGGTCAAAATGAAATCAAAGAAAAAATAGCAAATTACGAAATTAGCCGATTTTTCGTTAAAGATAAAGAGATTATTTTAATAAAAAGTGGAATAGGTGAAATATACGCGTCTTCAAGCACGCAACTATTAATAACTAAATATAATGTTGATTTAATTTTAAACTTTGGCGTAAGCGGAAGTTTAGATAAAAAAGTTGGTGTGTTAAGTACCGTTTTAGTTAAGGGCGTTGTGCATTATGATTTTGATTTATCTAAGATAGATAACGTTGTAGTTGGGCAATATCCAAATTATTCTTCACCTATAATCGACGCTACTAACGAAGCCTTTAATATAGTTGCAAACCATTATAGCGATATTGAGCAAGTTATATGTGCATCGGCCGATAAGTTTGTGGATGATAAAGAAGTAAAAGAGCATTTAAAAAACACTTATAACGCAAGCGTTTGCGATATGGAATGTGCGGGGGTTTTATTAACTTGCAAAAACAATAATATACCGCAAATAATTATAAAAACCGTATCTGATGGCGAAGGCGGGGTTGAAGAATATAATAAAAGGGTAAACGAAGCAACGCAAAAATATATAAGCATTGTAAAAGATATTATAGGTATTTAGTAATTTTTTAACTTGTAATAGTATATCTTAATATAAGGGTAAAAATATGAACAAACTTAAATTAAGAATAATTACAAGTACAATACTTATAATACTTGTAGCCGGGGTATATACGGCTACGATTATCCCTCAAAACAACGTAGTTATATCTACGAATAGTCAAAATGAAGTAATATATAACGGCAAAAAAGACAGCAATAACGTATCTTTAATGTTTAACGTTTATGAAAACACTAAAACGGTAAACGAAATTTTAGATATATTAAAAAATAAAAACGCAAAAGCAACTTTTTTCGTTGGTGGAATTTGGGTAAAAGATAATGCTGAAACTATAAAACGCATATTAGAAGAAGGGCACGAATTAGCAAATCACGGCAATTTACATAAAGACCATAAAAAAATTAGCGAAGAAGAAAATAAAAACGAAATAACTACTACGCACTTGCTTGTAAAAAGTCTAACGGGCTATGAAATGACTTTATTTGCTCCACCGTCGGGTTCTTTTTCAAAAACGACCTTAAAAGTGGCGAGGGAATTAAATTATTACACAATAATGTGGTCGAAAGACACTATTGATTGGCGTGATAACGATATAAATTTAATAATTAAGCGTGCAACTTCTTCGTTAGAAGGTGGCGACTTGATTTTAATGCACCCAAAAGAGCATACCAAAAACGCTTTGGAAAAAATTATTGAAAATATTAAAAACAGTAATTTTCAAATAGTAAAAGTTTCACAAAACGTAGGATTAAATAGTATATAAAATACATAGGTAAAATATGAATAAGATTAAAAAATACGATAATGGATTAACTTTAATAGTGGCAGAAGGCGGTTCAACGTCAGTTAGTTTTTCTATAATGGTAAACGTTGGCTGTATTAACGAAACGGAAAAAAATAACGGTATTTCACATTATATAGAACATATGAATTTTAAGGGAACAAAAGAATATAATTCTTTTGAACTTTCAAATATATTAGATGCGTTAGGCACGAGTTATAACGCTTTCACTTCGCACGATTGTACTTGCTACTATGCACAATGTTTGAAAGAAAATAGTGAAAAGTCTTTTCAAATAATGTCGTCAGCGGTATTTGCGTCAACTTTTAACGAAGACGAGGCGGAAAAGGAAAAGCAAGTTATTATTGAAGAAATAAATATGAGTGAAGATTCGCCCGACGACGTTTGTTTTGATTTAATGACGGAGGCATTTTACGGCAACAACGGCTACGGAAGAACGATATTAGGTAGCGTTGAAAACGTTTCGTCATTTACTAAAAAAGACGTGTTAAATTATATGAGTAACTTTTACGTAGCCGAAAACACTTGTATAAGTTTTGTTGGAAACGTTACGATAGAAGAAGCGGATATTTTAGTAACTAAATACGTTTTACCTATAATATCAACTAATAAAAAAGGTAAAGTTCCAAAATACAACTTAGAGTGTCAAAATCAACATTTATATAAAAATAAAGATATTGAACAAGCGCATTTATGTATAGGCTTTAAAAGTGTAAATTATGCAAATAAAGATAGCGTTGCAAGTGAAATAGGCGTAAACGTATTAGGTGGTGGAATGAGTAGTAGATTATTCCAAAAAATAAGAGAACAAATGGGTTTAGCCTATTCGGTTTACGCTTTTTCATATAGATATAAAGACGCTGGATTAAGCGGTGTATACGCAGGTTTAAATAGTTCAAAGTTAGACTTAGCGTATAAAGCAATAGAAGAAGTTATAAAAGAGTTTACTCAAGGTGTAACGGTTGAAGAGTTTGAAAAAGTAAGAACGCAATTAAAGGCGGGCGTTGTGTTTAGTGAAGATAAGGCGCTAATAAAGTCAAGATTATTTGCAAAACACTATTTATTAACGGGCGAGTTATACGACTTTGAAAAAAGATTAAAGCAAATAGAAGAAGTAACGCTTGAAGACGTTAATAGGGTAATTAAATCTTTTGACGTAACTAATATGGCAACTGCCGTAGTAGGAAGAAATTTAAAACCTATAAAGTAAAAATCGATAATTTTTTTAAAAAAAATTGACAACGTGGCTTTTGTATGATATTATGAAAGAAGTTAGTTTATATTAAACTAAAAAGGAGATATAAAAATGGGTTTATTTGGTAGTAAAGATGAAATTCCTATTAAGTTAGCAAAAGGGCAAATTAAAACGATTTGCGCTAAATCTTTTATGGGTTCACACTTAGAGTGTGATAGCGATTATTATGGTCAAGGTAGTGATTCAGTTGTTTTCGCTCAAAGGTATTTTGCAACGCCGCAAATGTGTAGGGCGTTAGGTAATATGAACGCGTGCGCAAAATGTACGGTTACAAGATACGGTTCGTTTACCGTTGACCTTTTTCCTTGGGACTTTGTTGCAGAAGAAAAACAAAGAGCCTTCCCTCAAATTGCTCAAACGTTAGAAGATAAAGGTTACGGTGCATTTTACCAAATGAAAGATGCAAATAATTCATCGTGCTATTTAACTATTACTAAAGACGGTTCTAATAGAGACACTTGGAAAGAAGATTTAACAAAAATGCTTAACGATATTGCTCTTTACGCTTTAAGAGTTTTAGAAAGATATTAAAATTAAAAAAATATTTTAAGGGTGTATGCGAATTTCGCACACACCCTTAATTTTGCTTTTTTCTAATAAATTTCAACGCTTTAATTTGTTTGAGTGCAAGCGCAAAAGGTTGTTGTAAGTAAAGTTACAAGAAGTAAGGCTTGCGTAAGTGAAATTGTATTATTAGTCGTAAGTAAGAATAATAAACCTAAAAAGGCAAGATTAGTAGCACTCATATATTCTCCTTTTTACAAAATCTTATTTAATAATACAATATGCGACAAATTAAATATTATGCTTAAATTGACATAAATTTTTTATTGTATTAAAATTAAAATATAATAAAATAAAGGTGAAGTTTATGCAAAATATTGATAGGGTTATACGTTTAGATGAAAAAACTCAAAGTTTAATAAACGACTACGTTCCAAATGATGATATTTTACAAGATTTAGTAGGATTTTTTAGTATTTTTTCCGATTTAACACGATTGAAAATAGTGTCTGCACTTGCTATAAGCGAAATGTGTGTAAACGACATTTCTAAGTTGTTATTTATAAATCAAACGACGGCGTCACATCAATTAAGATTGCTTAGAGATATAGGGGTAGTTAAGTATCGTAGACAAGGTAAAATTGTATTTTACTCATTAAAAAACGAAATAGTTAACGAAGTGCTTTTAAAAGGCGTAGAATTTTTAGGATATTAAAAAAAAGCGGTAGCCAAAGGCTACCGCTTAACCATTATTTGCAACCGCAACCGCCTATACCGTAAGGTTTAGAAGGGCATTTATTACAATTACATAATAAAAGAGCAACTAAAATAGGAAGTAAGCAACCCGAGTTGCAGATTTTATCTAAAATACCGCTTATACAACCATTACCGCAAAAGCAAATAATAAGTAGAATTATAAGTATGTAGAGACAACAGTTGTCATTATTAAAACCTAAAAAGTTAAACATAAAATTTATTCCTCCATTAGCCATTAAAAGTGGCTATCAATATATTTTATTTAATTTAGTAAAATTATGTTACTATACTTGTATTTTTTTTTAAATTGTATTACAATATAATAAACAAGCACCTTTAAAAAGGGTTTGATTATTATTTATTTTTATTTTCTTACGGGTATCCTTTGTGAACTCGATTGGAGGCTTATTATGAAAAAAAACTTTTTTACCGCACAACAAATTGCGGGAATAGCCGTATTACTTGCATTAGTAATAGTATTACAAGCGGTACTTGGGGCAATTAACGTTGGTCCTGTTACGATTAACTTTACGCTAATTCCCATAGTTCTTGGCGGTATTTTATTTGGTGGCGTAGCGGGGGCAATCTTGGGTTTTGCTTGCGGAGTTATTGTACTTATTCAAGTAATGCTCGGTGGAAATCCGTTTTACACGTTAATTTGGGCAAACGACCCGATAGTTACCACGTTAACTTGTCTTGTAAAAAGCACGGTTGCTGGTTATTTGGGTGGTTTAGTATATAAATTAATTAGCAAAAAACAGCCTATTGTCGCCGTATTCGTAGCATCGGCAATAGTTCCTATCGTAAACACGCTACTTTTTATAGTAGGTTGCTTGTTTATGTTTAATTCGGTATATTCAATGGCTGGTAGCGAAAGTTTGCTTAAATTTATACTCGTAGGTCTTGTAACGTTTAATTTCTTTATAGAATTAGCCCTCAATTTAATATGTGCGCCAGCAATAAATAGAGTGATAAATATTGTAAAAAAGGACAAATAATTAAAATGATTTTATGTATTGATATAGGTAATACCAACATTAAGTATGCGGTATTTGATAATAACCAACTTAAAGGCTCGTTTAGGGTGTCTTCACGCCATACGAGAACAGCCGATGAATACGGTGCAACTTTAATTAACTTATTAAGTAGTGCCAATATTAGAACTGCCGATATAAATGGGATTATAATTTCATCAGTAATTCCAAACTTAAATTACACGATTATTCATATGTGTGAGTACTTCTTTAAGGTTACTCCGCTTATGATAGGTGCGGGAATAAAAACAGGACTTAATATTAAAGCCGATTCAGCAAAAGAAGTTGGTGCAGATATTATAGCAAACTGCGTATCGGCATATCACAAATACGGCAAAGAGAAAACTTTGGTAGTTATTGATTTTGGAACAGCCACTACTTTTGATATTATCACGAAAGACGGGGCTTTAATAGGCGTAGTAATCGCGCCTGGCATAAAATCTTCGTTAGAAGGTTTAGTTTCAAACACGGCGCAACTTCCTATGATAGATTTAGTACCGCCAAAAAGCGTATTAGGTAAAAATACTCGTAGTTGTATGCAAGCGGGTATTATTTACGGTTTTGCCGGTTTAGTAGAAAATATCGTTAAAAAAATTAAAGCGGAACTTAATGAAGAAGATATTATGGTAGTAGCAACGGGCGGTATGGGTGAAGTTATTGCAAAAGAAGTTTCTTGCATAAATAAAACTGATAGAATGCTTACGTTAGAGGGCTTAAAAAGAATTTATTATATGAATACGGAAGATAAAAATGTCTAAAATTGTTAAAATAGCCGACCAAATTATTGGAGGCAACAATAAAATAGCCGTGCAGTCGATGACTAATATCAAAACTTCAAAGATTGGCGAAGTTGTAGAACAAATCAAAAACTTGCAAAATGCCGGTTGTGATATCGTAAGACTAGCCATAAAAGACGAGCAAGACGCTTTATCTATTAAAGAAATTAAAGACAAAGTAACTTGTCCACTTGTAGCCGATATTCATTTTGACTATAAACTTGCTATAAAATCAATAGAAAACGGCATAGATAAAGTTAGGATAAATCCTGGAAATATTGGTGACGAAAATAGAGTTAAAATGGTGGCGGACTGTTTAAAATGTCATAATATTCCCGTAAGGGTTGGCTCAAATTCGGGCAGTATAGAAAAAGAATTTCTAAAAAAATACGGCAAAAACGAAATATCACTTGTTGAAAGTGCATTAAAAAACGTATATGCACTTGAAAAATATGGGGTGGAAAATATTGTTATATCTACTAAGGCAAGTAGCGTTCCGTTAACCGTTAAAGCGTATAGATATTTAAAAACCAAAACCGATTATCCACTGCACGTAGGCGTAACCGAAGCGGGAACTACTTCAAGTGGAGTGATTAAAAGTGCTATGGGTATAGGTTCATTGCTATTAGACGGTATAGGCGATACTATAAGAGTTAGTTTAACGAGCGAGCCTATTGAAGAAGTTAAGGTTGCTAAAAAAATATTAAAATATGCAGGGCTTTTAGATGAAGGCGTTGAAGTTATTTCTTGTCCAACTTGCGGAAGAACTGAATATAATTCAATAGCCTTAGCAAATAAGGTTGAAGAGTTGACTGCATCAATAAAAAAACCTTTAAAGGTAGCGGTTATGGGTTGCGTTGTTAACGGCCCTGGCGAAGCAAAAGATTGCGACGTGGGTATTGCCGGCTCAAAAGAATATTGCGTTATTTTTAAAAAGGGAGAAATAATATCAAAAATACCTTTTAATAATGCCGAAGAAGAATTTATTAGGATAATTAAAGAAATTGCAAACGAAGAGTGAAATTTTATTAAATAATATTCAAAATTTAATAGTTCCAAACGGTGAATTACGTTATAAAAGTATAGTCTTTAATCGAGAAACTAATTATTTAGTAATTAATATAATTACTAACACGCAAATTAGTAGTCAAGATAAAGAGTATATTGTAACTTTGTTTAAAAAAGAAATAGACGGTGTGAATATTGAAGTAAACATTGAAAAATCTATTGCTGACGGCGAAATTGCAAAGAGTGCAATTTTTAAGTATATAATAGATAATTTTTGTATGATATCTCACTCGTTTACCGATAAAGATATAAGTATAATAACAAATGGTAAAAATATAAAATACACTATAAACGTCAGCGAAGAAATATACGATTATTGTATAAGGGTTTCGTTTATACAAAAAATCAACGAATTTTTACATAGTAATTACGTAAACAATTTTGAAGGAACGCTTCTTATAAATCAGCATAGGGAAGTAAAGAGCGTGTTTACCGAAAGTGAAGAAATTGTTGAAGATTTAGATAGTGTAAAAAATCGTTTTGTTAAAATGTGCTCGGTTGAAAAGTATTTAGATAAAGACTTTTACGATACGGCAGTATATATAGACGATATAAAAAATTCAAAAGGCAATATGATTTTAGCGGGTAAAATCATATCTATAATAAAAAAGGAAACAGCCGAAAAGAAAAAGCCGTATTTTGTTATTACTTTTGATGATTTCTCGGGTAAAATGACGGGTAGATTTTTCACTTCCGCTGAAGAAAAAGTTAAAAAACTTGAAAAATTAGGCGAAGGTAGCGTTGTTATTATGCGTTGCGTTAACGAAGAATTTAACGGAAGTTTAAGTTTGTCAATAAAAGGATTACACTTATGTGAATTTCCAAAAAACTATACGCTTAAAGAGAAACCTTCTAAAAGAGCGGGAGAAACGTATAAACTTATAAAACCGCAAGACGTTACAATAGTTAAGCAAAACAACTTATTTGCTACGGAAATTGATTTACCTGAAAATTTTAAAAACACCGAATTTACGGTAGTAGATATTGAAACGACGGGGTTAGACGTAACTAAGGAAAAAATTACTGAAATAGGTGCGGTTAAAATAGTTAATGGTAAAATAGTAAGTACGTTTACAACCTTAGTTAACCCACAAGTAAAATTAACTGAAGAAAATATAAAATTAACGGGCATTACTGATGAAATGCTTATAAATGCGCCTAAAATTGAAGACGTGTATCACGACTTTTTTAAGTATTTAGGAAATTCGGTATTCGTAGCGCATAACGCCGAGTTTGATTTTAAATTTTTACGTCAAGCGGGAAGAGAGTTAGGGTATATTTTAACTAATAAAGTATTAGATACTTTAATGATGTCTAATAAAATACTACCAAATTTAAAAAATCACAAGTTAAATACGGTTTGTGCGTACTATAATATAGAATTTCGCCACCATAGAGCGTTAAGTGACGCTTTTGCTACGAGTGAAATGCTAATAGAACTTGTAAAAACGGCAAAAACCTTCAAAATATAGATTTTTTGGTAAAAAAGACATATTTTTACATAAAATACTTAAAAAATACTTGCAAAATAAAAAAAAGTGTGATAATATAATCATAGATTATAATGCTAACGTTTGAGTGTGACATTGCGTGTCACACTCAAATTGTTTTATAGGGGTAAAAATGAAGGCAAAATCAAATGAGAGTATTCTTAACTTTTTAAAGCCTTATGCAGATAGTCTTAATTTAGAGATTATAGAGGTTGTATTTAAAGAGTGTAAAAATCCTTCTTTAACGATTTTTATCGATAAAGAAGGCGGTGTTGATTTAGATACTTGTGAAGCCTTTCACAATATAATAAATCAGCCGTTAGACGAGTTTGACCCTTATCCAAGCGCCTACACGTTAAACGTATCGAGTCCGGGAATTGATAGACCTTTTAAAACCGCGCGTGACTTTGAAAAGAATATAGGCAAAATGGTAGAAGTTAAATTATTTGCACCGCTAAACGGCAAAAAACTTCTTGAAGGCGAACTTAAAATTTACGATGGTAACAATATAGTAATTTCGGTTGATGGAAAAGAAATTAAAATCGAACTCAATCGAATTGCAAAAATAAATCAAGCAATAATTTTTGACTAAAAATTATAATATAAAGGAGAAAAAATGATAAACAAAGACTTTTTCGCCGCTTTAGAAGAGTTGGCAAGTAAAGGTATAGACAAACAAGGTTTGTTAGAAACGTTAGAATTAGCATTAGCATCTGCTTATAAGAAATTAGGTGGAGACGCTTGTGACGTGAAAGTTAAAATTAACGAAGAAAAGTGTTCAATTAAATTTTACATTGTAAAAAACATTGTTGAAGAAGTTGTTGATACTGATAAAGAAATTTCACTTCAAGATGCAAAATTAGTAAAAAAATCATATAAATTAGGCGATACTTATGAAAAAGAGTTTATACCTAAAGATTTTTCAAGAATTGCCGCTCAAACGGGCAAGCAAGTAGTAATGCAAAAGGTTAGAGAGGCTGAAAGGGCTAATTCTATTCAAGAATTTGAAGACAAAGAAAATGAAATTCAAGTTGCAATTATTAGAAAAATAGAAAACGGAAACGTTTACGTTGAACTTGCAAGCGGTCAACTTGAAGGCGTTATGTTACCGCAAGACCAAGTTCCAGGTGAAAAATACGAACTTAACGATAAAATTACCGTTTATATTAAGAGAGTAAGAACTATCGGTAAAAACACTCAAATTATCGTATCAAGAACGTCGCCAAACCTTGTTAAGAGATTTTTTGAAAACGAAGTACCTGAAATTAAGCAAGGTATAGTAGTTATAAAATCAGTTTCTCGTGAACCAGGTCAAAGAAGTAAGGTTGCAATATATAGCGAAGATAAGCAAATTGACGCTGTTGGTGCTTGCGTTGGTAACAAAGGCATGAGAGTACGCGCAGTAACAGAGCAATTATGTGGCGAAAAAATTGATATTATTGAATGGAGTGAAGACCCACTTGAATTTATTGCTAAGGCATTAGCGCCAGCAACGGTATTAAGCGTAACTTGTATTGACGATAAGAGCGCAAGAGTAATCGTTCCAGACGATAAACTTTCGCTTGCCATAGGTAGAGATGGACAAAACGCAAGGCTTGCCGCTCGTTTAACGGGTTGGAAAATTGACGTTAAAAGTAAGTCTAAAGCAATAGAAGAGTTTGGTGAAGTAGAAGATTCTACTACAAGCGAAGAATAATAAAAATAAACCGAATAATTTCGGAGGAAGTATGGCAGTAAAGAAAATTCCAATTAGAACTTGTATAGCGTGCAGAAGCGAAAAAGCAAAAAAAGAACTTATTAGAATTGTTAAAAATAAAGAAGGTGTTTTTTCTGTTGATAGAACGGGGAAAGCGTCTGGTAGAGGGGCTTACGTTTGCGATAGTGAAACTTGTATGAAGAAAATCATTAAAAATAGGTTATTAAACCGCACTTTTGAAATGGAAGTAAGTGAAAGTGTTTATAAAACTATTGAGGAGGAATTCTTTGGAACAAAGTAAAGTATTAACCTTTATAGGCTTTTCATTGCGTGCAAGAAAAGTGCGTAAAGGCGTAAATGCAATAAGTACTTTAAAGAATAGAGTTGGCGTTTTAATACTATGTAAAACGGCATCAAACAACACGTTTGATGAAGCAAATAAACTTGCAAAAAAACTTTCAGCAACCTTAATAATAAGCGTTGATATAAAAGTTGAAGACATAGTTAATAAAGAGCATTGCAAACTAATTGCCATAGAAGACGAGCAACTATCAAGAGCGATATTAGAAAATCTTGACAGCCACTTTGTAAAATATTCGGGAGGTTACGGAAATAGTTATGGAAGAGAAGAAAGATAAAAAACAACAAGCAATTTCATCAGTAAGGGACACTCTAAAAGAAGAAAATGCGCTTTTTATAGTAAAAACTTTAAAAGAGACTATGAAAGCGATAAATAAAAAATTATCTACTAAAAAACAAGAGTTTGAAAAAATAAAAAAGGAAATACAACAAGAGCAACTTAAAGAAGTTGCACCTTTAGAAGAAGAAACGCTTGTACAAGTAGAAGAGCCTGTTATTGAAGCGGTTGTTGAAGAAGTAAAAGAAGTTCAAAAACCAGCGGAAAAAACGGTTGAAATTGAAGCAACAACTACTAAAGTAGTTGAGCAAGTTGATAGTCAAGATAAAGAAGAAGAAAAACCAGCACTTCAAGAGCCGGTTATTCAAAAAACTGACAATCCAAATATCGTAATTATCAACGGCAAAAGAGTTTTTGTTCCTAGCGTAAAACCGCAAGTAAAATCCGTTAAAAAAGATGGTGATAAAGGCGAAAAAAGGACTTTTGTTCCACAAAATAACGCTCAATATAAAAAGAAAGACGGTCAAGCCGATAGAGGCGAAAGAAAACCGTTTAATCAACAAGGTGGTAAAAAGTCTCAACAAGTTAGTGCGTTTACTGCGCCACCAGCACCTTACGTTCCAAAGGAAAGTAGCGTTCGCCAAAATAAAAAGAAAAATAACGAAAAGAATAATTACGAAGATAAAAAAGTTATCAACAAAAAGTCTTTAATTAAAGGACAAATGTCTATTGAAGATTTTGATGAAGATAGAACGGGTTATAGAAAGGTTAGAAAGAAAGATAAAAATAAAGAAGCGGTAACTCAAACTATAAAAATTGAAAAGGCCGTTATAACAAAAGAAATAATTTCTATAAAAGAATTGTCTGAACTTATCGGTATTCAAGCGGTTGAAATAACTAAGCAATTATTTAAAGAAGGTATCATGAAAACAATAAACGACTCTATTGATTATGATACGGCGGGCTTTATTGCCGCAGGTTTAGGTATTGAACTTGAACTTAAACTTGACAAAACTGCGGAAGACGTTTTAACTGAAGGCTTTAACGACGAGCAAGACGATATAACTAAATTAGTAAAGCGTCCAGCGGTAGTAACCGTTATGGGTCACGTTGACCATGGTAAAACGTCATTACTTGACTATATTCGTAAAGCAAACGTTACGAGTGGCGAAGCGGGTGGAATTACTCAACATATAGGTGCATACACCGTAAACGTTAAAAACGAGCAAATTACTTTCTTAGATACCCCAGGTCACGCTGCGTTTACCGCTATGAGAGCAAGGGGTGCTCAACTTACTGATATAGCAATTATAGTAGTTGCGGCTGACGATGGTATCATGCCACAAACGATAGAAGCAATAAACCACGCAAAAGCAGCGGGAGTAACGATTATTATAGCGGCGAACAAAGTTGATAAACCAACAGCCGACTTAGAAAAAGTTAAAAAAGGCTTAGCCGACCAAGAAGTTTTAGTTGAAGAATGGGGTGGAGATATTGCACTCGTTCCCGTTTCAGCAAAAACAGGCGCAGGTATTGACGATTTATTAGAAACTATTATATTAACGGCTGAAATGAAGGAATTAAAAGCAAATCATGACCGTATGGCTAAGGGTGTTATAGTAGAGGCTAAACTTGATAAAGGTAAAGGTCCTGTTGCAACCGTTTTAGTACAAAACGGTACGTTAAAAGTAGGCGATTACTTAGTTGCGGGTACAATTAGCGGTAAAGTTAGGGCTATGATTGACGATAAAGGTAGAAATATTAAGCAAGCGGGTCCATCTACGCCGGTATCAGTCCTTGGTTTAGAGTCTGTTCCTAATGCGGGCGATATGATTTACGCCGTTGAAGAAGCCAAACTTTCAGTTTTAGTTGCTAACGAAAGAAAGAATAAAGAAAGAGAGAATATGATAAGGGAACAACAAAAAGTTTCATTAGACGATTTATTCTCAAAAATATCAACGGGTGCTTTAAAAACTTTAAATATTATAGTTAAGGCGGACGTTCAAGGTTCAGTTGAGGCTGTAAAACAATCGTTAGTCGAATTATCTAACGAAGAAGTTAGCGTTAACGTAATACACGCTGCGGTTGGTGCAATTTCTGAAACGGACGTTAGTTTAGCCGACTCTTCAAACTCTATTATCATAGGTTTTAACGTAAGACCAGACCCTAAGGCAAAAGCGTTAAGCGAACAATCTAAAATAGATATTAAATTATATAGAATAATTTACGAGGCTATTGAAGATATTAAAAAGGCAATGAAAGGTATGCTTGCTCCAAAATATAAAGAAGTATACAATGGTAAAGCCGAAGTTAGAGAAACGTTTAAAATTTCAGGTGTTGGTACGGTAGCGGGTTGTTACGTTACCGATGGTAAAATCGTTAGAAGTGGTAAACTTAGAATTTATAGAAACGACATTATGATTTGTGAAGGAAACGTTTTACAATTAAAGCGTTTCAAAGACGACGTAAAAGAAGTGCAACAAAACTACGAGTGTGGTATTTCTATTGAAAAGTTTGACGATATTAAAGTTGGCGATTTTATTGAGTGCTACTCTATGGAAGAGCAAAAAGCATAAGGGTAATTAAATGAAATCAAGAAGAGAACAAAGACTAAATAGCGAATTTAGAAAGGAAATATACGATATAATAACAAATAGGTTGTTATTGACAAGTGGTGTAGAAATGTTTACGGTTACGGAAGTAGACGTTTCGCCCGATTTAAAAAACGCCAAAGTTTATATTAGTATATATTCTACGAGCGAAGAGAAAAAGAGCGAAACCTTTGAAAAAATTAAAAAAGCAAGTGGCGAAATTAGAAAATGCTTAGCAAAGACTATGAAAACAAGAACGGTGCCTTTTTTAGTTTTTTATGAAGATTCATCTTCTTCTTACGGCGAAAAAATTGATAAAATATTAAGCACTATTACTTATGGTGAAAATAATGAAGATAACTGAAATTTCTAATTATTTACTTAGTGAAATACAAAAAGGGAATATTAAGTCGGCGCTTATTTTTAGCCATCATAGACCTGACGGCGACACAATCGGCTCAGCAACTGCGTTATCTATGGCGCTTACTTTACTTGGCGTTGAAAACAAAATTGTATGTGACGGATTTGTTCCTACAAAATACAAGTTTTTAAAGTGTAGCGATAACTACGTGTATCCATATCAAGTAACAAAAAAGTACGACGTTCATATTTCAGTTGATTGTTCGGTTGAAAGTATGTTTGGCGATGCGTATTCTCTTTATATTTCAAATAAGAACACGATAAATATAGACCACCATATTTCAAATAGTAGATACGCAAGTAAAAACTACGTTGAAAATACGGGTGCGTGTTGTGAAATACTTTATGAATTTATTAAACTTTTAAACGTAACTATAAATGTTGATATTGCAACATCTCTAATGACGGGTATTGTAACTGATACGGGTAATTTTTCCCACTCAAACGTTACTAATAACACTATGAAAATTGCTTACGAGTTGTTTAGTATAGGGGCGTCTTTGCACGTTATTACAAAAAACGTATTTAATACTCAGTCGAAAGAAAGAGCAAAATTATACGCAAAAGTTATTTCTAATATGAGATATTTATTAAATGGTAAAATGACTGTTTTAGTTATAACTTTAAACGATATTAAAGAAGCAAACGGCGACGTTTCTATGACGGAAGGTTTTATTGATTTCGCCTTGTCGATTGACACTTGCGAAGTTGCTGTTTCAATACTTCAAATTAACGATAAGTCTTATAAAATTAGTTTTAGAAGTAAAGGAAAGGTAAACGTAAACGAAGTTGCATCACTTTATGGCGGTGGCGGGCATATTTTAGCAAGCGGAGCAATGATGAACGGTTATTTAGAAGATATAATTGATAAATTAGCCTACAACGTAAAACAAAGGCTGTAATATGAATGGATTTATAAATATATTTAAGCCGAGTGGAATGTCCTCGGCTTATGCTTTAACGAAAATAAAAAGAAAATATAAGGGCGAAAAAATAGGGCATATGGGCACGTTAGACCCTATGGCGAGTGGAGTATTGCCCGTTGGTATAGGAAAATGCACAAGGCTTTTTGATTACTTACTTGATAAAGTAAAAGTCTACAATGCTAATTTTACTTTTGGTTATGAAACGGACACTTTAGATAGTGAAGGTAAAATTATAAACGAGGGTGGAAAAATTCCTACGCTTAGTGAAATTTTGAAAGTTTTGCATTTGGTTACGGGTGAAATTATGCAAAAGCCACCCGTGTATAGTGCTAAAAACGTTTCAGGTAAACGCAGTTATGAACTTGCAAGACAAGGCATTGAAGTTGAATTACCGCCTAAGAAAGTTGTAATAGAAGGTGTTGTATGTAACGGCAAAATTAACGATAATACCTATAATTTTACAATAGTGTGTAAGGGTGGAACGTATATTCGTTCAATTTGTCGTGATATAGCGTATTTGTTAAAAACTTATGCTACTATGACAAAACTTTGCCGTGAGAAAAGCGGAATTTTTTGTATAGAAAATAGTATTAAGTTAGAAGATATTGATAGTATTGATATATCAAAAAATATCATAAAACCAGAGGACGTTTTAACGTTTGAAGAAATACGTTTAACAAACGCTGAAAACGTAGAACTTAGTTTTGGTAGGCAAGTAATAGTAGATAAAAAAGACGGTTTATATAAAGTGTTTAATAGCACGGAATTTATAGGCGTGGGAATAGTTAACGCGGGCAATTTAAAAATAAAGTCTTACGTAAAGGAATAATATGAACGTTTTAGATTATGGGAATTATAACAATGAAAAAATAGTAATAGCGCTTGGTTATTTTGATAGTATTCATAGTGGACATCAAATGCTTTTAAAAGAAACTATAAATTTATCTAAAGAATTAAACGCATTGAGTGCCGTTTTGTTGTTTACAGGCAATTTTAAGGGCGAAAAAGACGTTTTTACGTTAGAAGAAAGGCTAATAAAAATAAAGGCGCTAAAAATTGATAGGGTTATTTCTAAAAGGGTTAATAAAGAATTTTTTGAAACAAATGCGCAAGACTTTTTAGACCAACTTTTATCGCTATATAACGTTGAAGGAATTGTCGTAGGGGAAGACTTTACTTTTGGCTTTAAAAAATTAGGCAATATTCATTTGTTAAACTACGTATGTAAAGAAAAGGGAATAGTTTTAAAGGTTTTACCTTTAAAAACTGATGAAAACGGCGAAAAAGTATCTTCTACAAAAATAAAGCAACTATTAAACGAAGGAAACGTTGAAAAAATAAACACGTTGCTTGATAGTAATTATTTTATTAGGGGCTACGTAGAAAAGGGTAGAGAATTAGGAAGAAAAATAGGTTTTCCAACGGCGAATATGTCGCTTAGTAAAGATAAATATCCTTTAAAAGAAGGCGTTTATTACACTTGCACTTATATAAACGGCAATTTATACGAAGGGATTACCAACGTAGGCTCTCAGCCAACGTTTAATAGCGATAAGTATATAGTTGAAACTTATATAAAAAACTTTAACGGCGATTTATACAACAAATATTTAACTATTTATTTTATTTCGCGTATTAGAGATATAAAGACTTTTAATAGCATAGAAGAACTAAAAGAACAATTACAAAAGGATGAAAAGTGGTTAAAATGATAAAGTTTGGACCAAGTGGAAATAGTGAAGCGTTTCATAATGCGGGGCATATCGATAGCCTTTTATCGCCCGTATGGGTTAAGAATTTAGGGCTTGATTGTTTTGAGTATTCTTTTGGTAGAGGTGTTAATTTATCTACTAAAAAAGGCGAAGAAATATGTAAGGCGTTTAGCGATAACGACATAGAAATTAGCGTACACGCACCGTATTTTATCAACTTTGCCACACCCGAAGAAGAAAAGGTTGAAAATTCGTATAATTACGTGTTGCAATCTTGTAAAATGGCAAAAATTATGGGCGCAAAAAGAGTGGTATTTCACCCAGCGTCACAAGGTAAATTAGATAGAAATGAAGCAGTTAACTTAACAAAATTGCGTTTATCTATTTTAGCCGATAAAATATATGAAAACGGTTATGACGATTTACTAATTTGTCCAGAAACAATGGGAAAATTCGCTCAAATAGGTACTACTAAAGAAATTAGTGAATTTTGTAAAATTGCGCCTTTTTATTATCCTTGCATAGATTTTGGGCATATAAATTCAAGAACGTTAGGCGGACTAAAAAGCACCGAAGATTTCGTTAACGAATTAAACGAAATAGAGAGTGTTGCAGGTCGTGAAAAATTAGAAAAAATGCACGTTCATTTTTCTAAAATTATGTATAGTCAAAAGGGCGAAGTTAAGCATTTAACTTTTTTAGATAATGAATACGGTCCAAACCCCGAACATTTTATAAATGCAATAAAAGTTAAAGAAATAGAACCGTACGTAATAAGCGAAAGTGCAGGCACGCAAGATATTGACGCTCTCACTTTAAAAAATTTATATTTTAATAAATAAAAAAATATTTTAAACGCTAAGTGCGTCAGTAACAACGGTTACTGACGCACTTTTTATATTTACGTATTTTAATTTATCAATTTATTATACTATTAAAGCGTTTTTTTAAACTAAAAAAATACTAACTTCTTCTACGTAGATTAACGTAATCTACGTAATATAATTTATAAAAAGTACGTAATATTTTTAATAAATGTAGTTTTTTTGTTGTTGTTTTTGCTTGTAACTATAAATATAATTGACTTTTCTATGAAAAAGCACTAAAATAACTACGTAGATTACGTTAATCTGCGTAATAAAAATTAAACGAAAAAGTACGTTTATTAGTGGAGATATTTATGAAAAAGCAATTAATTAAAATATTATCAATTTGTATGATAATATCTACGTCGTTATTTGTAGGCGTTGCTTGTGAACTTGAAGGTGACCACGTTCACTCTTATGCCACGCAAGTGGTACAGCCAAGTTGCACCGAGCAAGGTTATACTACGCACGTTTGTGATTGTGGTGATACTTATAAAGATAATTACGTAAATGCACAAGGTCACTCATTTACAAACTACGTAAGTGATAATAACGCAAGTTATGAAGCCGATGGTACAAAAACTGCTAAATGCGATAATTGCAATGAAACTGATACTATAATAGACGAAGGTAGTAAATTTATTCCAAGCGAAGGTTTAGCGTATACTTTAAATAGTGATGGTCAAAGTTATTCTGTAACGGACATAGGCACTTGTAAAGATACTAATATTATAATTCCTTTAACCTATGAAAATAAGCCCGTAACAATTATAGGCTGTTCTGCGTTCTATAGTTGTGATAATTTAACAAGCGTAACAATAGGTAATAGTGTAGAAAGTATAGGTAGTTATGCGTTCTATAATTGTATTAATTTAACAAGTATAGAAATACCAAACAGCGTAACAAGTATAGGATCTTCTGCGTTCTATTATTGTGATAATTTAACAAGCATAGAAATACCAAACAGCGTAACTAGTATAGGTGGTAGTGCGTTCTTATATTGTGATAATTTAACAAGCGTAATAATAGGTAATAGTGTTGAAAGTATAGGTAATTATGCGTTCAGTGGTTGTTCTAATTTAACAAGCGTAAATTATACAGGAACTATAGACGAGTGGGCGCAAATAGTATTTTATAATACTTATTCAAACCCATTATGTTATGCTGAAAACTTTTATATAGACAATCAGTTAGTAACTGACGTAAATATAACGTCTGCCACTAAAATAAATAATTATGCGTTCTATAGTTGTGATAATTTAACAAGTGTAATGATAGGTAATAGTGTAGAAAGTATAGGTAATTATGCGTTCGAGTATTGTTATAGTTTAACAAGTGTAGTAATACCAAACAGCGTAACAAGTATAGGTTATAGGGCGTTCTATAGTTGTGATAATTTAACAAGTGTAATAATAGGTAATAGTGTAGAAAGTATAGAGCATTATGCGTTCTATGATTGTGATAATTTAACAAGCGTAAATTATACAGGAACTATAGACGAGTGGGCGCAAATAGAATTTTATAATACTTATTCAAACCCATTATGTTATGCTGAAAACTTTTATATAGACAATCAGTTAGTAACTGACGTAAATATAACGTCTGCCACTAAAATAAATAATTATGCGTTCTATGGTTGTAATAGTTTAACAAATATAGAAATACCAAATAGCGTAACAAGTATAGGTAATTATGCGTTCTCTAGTTGTGGTTCATTAACAAGTATAGAAATACCAAACAGCGTAACAAGTATAGGTAATTATGCGTTCTCTAGTTGTGGTTCATTAACAAGTATAGAAATACCAAATAGCGTAACAAGTATAGGAGAATGGGTGTTCTGTGATTGTTATAATTTAACAAGTATAGAAATACCAAACAGCGTAACTAGTATAGGTGGTGGTGCGTTCTCTAGTTGTAGTTCATTAACAAGTATAGAAATACCAAACAGCGTAACTAGTATAGGTGGTAGTGCGTTCAATGATTGTTATAATTTAACAAGCGTAATAATAGGTAATAGTGTAGAAAGTATAGGAGATTATGCGTTCGATGATTGTGATAATTTAACAAGTGTAATAATAGGTAACAGCGTAACAAGTATAGGTAGTTCTGCATTCTCTGGTTGTTATAGACTAGTAGAAGTAATAAATAAATCAAGCCATATAACTGTAACAAAATCTACTAGTAACGGTTATTTAGGCTATCGTGCTTTAGCGATATATAATAGTGGAGATACTTTTACAGGCACAAAACTTTCAAACGATAATGGTTATATTGTATATACTGAAGGAAATGAAAAGATATTAGTAGGATATAACGGCAGTCAAACAAACTTAACTATACCAAATTATATAACTAAAATAAATAATTATGCGTTCCGTGATTGTACCTCACTTACAAGCGTAACGATAGGTAACAGCGTAACAAGTATAGGTAATTATGCGTTCTCTAGTTGTAGTTCATTAACAAGTATAGAAATACCAAACAGCGTAACAAGTATAGGATCTTCTGCGTTCGATGATTGTGATAATTTAACAAGCGTAACAATAGGTAATAGTGTTGAAAGTATAGGTAAACATGCGTTCAGAAATTGTAATAGGTTAACAAGCGTAATAATAGGTAACAGCGTTGAAAGTATAGGTGAAGAAGCGTTCAGTGGTTGTTCTAATTTAACAAGTATCAAATATCGCGGTACGCAGTCTGAGTGGACAGCAATCAATAAAGGCGATTTCTGGGACCGTTATACAGGAAATTACATAATTATTTACAACTATTAGTATAACGTTAACAAATAAAACGTTTTAAAATAATAAAAACGCATTAAAAATTGAAATGAGTTCGATTAAAATGAAATGCACCCCCACGTTGGGTGCATTTCAAAACCGAACTCATTTTTTAAATTTTTTAATATATTTAATTTAACTATTTATATAGTGTTTTACGGTTTATTTTTTCTTCTTTTAATAAACCATTTAAAAGCAAACCATAAAATTATAGCAACTTGAAGTGGAATACCTACTACGTATAAAAATGAAATTCCGCTATAAATAGAAGTAAACGAAATATCTAACGTTAAAATAATAGTCCAAACAAGTGCGGAAATTGAAATAAATTCGCCAACAAAATTATGGTAAATACAAGTAAAAATGGTTAATATTATAAAGCAAACGGGTATTGCAACGATAAACGCAAGATAATTTGATTTACCATTTGGTAAAAATATTTCTAAAAAGAAAAAAGATAGTATTGCAACCAACCAAACGGCAGTAATAGATAGTAGTGGAACAAAAAACTTACCCGTCTTTTTTGAAGGGGTTTTTAACTTTGGTTTAGACGATAGTAAATCGTTAACGCTAATTTCATATAAATCGGCAATAAGATTTAACGTATAAACGTCAGGCAAGCACTCGCCCCTTTCCCATTTAGAAATTGCTTTATCAGAATAATTAAGTTTTTCAGCAAGGTCAAGTTGAGTAAAACCATTGAGTTTTCTATACGAAGCAAGGTTTTTAGCAACTACCATATTAAAATTTTCTTGAGATAGCATACATATATTATAAACTAAAAAAAATTAAAATCAAGCGTTTTTTTATTCTTAAACGATAAAAAGGTGTTATGTTAAGGTAAAAGTTTCAAAAGTAATTGAAAAATATGTCAAAATGAAATTAAAATTCGCTTTAATTGTTGACTAAAATATAATAATATGTTATTATTATAACGTGAATTTTTTTTGTTATGGGTATGCTAATGAGTAGTTTTGTTGCCACTATTTTAATTACTGATAGTGACGTTATTCGTTACTACGTAAAAAAACCTATTAGTGATGCTTACTTAGTGTTAATAGGCGAGCAAAAATACATTTTTACTGACAAGCGATATTTTGACGGCATTACTTGTAATCAAAACGAAACTAAAATTTTATATGAAAGTTTTAATGACGTTGTTTCTTTATTAAAAGAACGTAACTTAACTGAAATAGGTTTAATTTACGAGTACACTTCACTATACGATTATAACTTATTGATAAATAACGATTTTAAGGTTTTTGATTATACGAGTGAGTATAACAAAATATCAAGTGTAAAAAATAGTGAAGAGATATCTTTAATTAAGAAAAGTTGCGAAGTGTGTCAAAAAAGTTTTTATCAAACTATTAAGCATATAAAAGCGGGCATTACCGAATTAGAACTTTCGGCAATATTAGAGTATTATTTTAAGAAAAACGGCGCAACGTCAACTTCATTTGAAAGTATAGTAGCGTTTGGCGAAGGCTCGGCAATTCCGCATTACAAAACTTCAAATATCGTTTTAAAAAAGGATATGCCTATTTTAATGGATTTCGGCTGTATTGTCGACGGGTTTGCTTCGGATATGACAAGGTCGCTATATTTTGGCAATCCAACTGATAAATTCGTTAAAGTCTATAACAGCGTACTTAAAGCGCATAATAAAGCAATAGACGGCATAACGCACGGCATAAGCGGAATTAAGGCGGATAGTTTTGCAAGAAATTCATTAAAGTTAGATGGTTACGGCGAATATTTTACCCATAGTTTAGGTCACGGCGTAGGTGTAAAAGTACACGAAAGTCCAAGGTTATCGCCAAAGGGCGAAGCGACGTTAGTAAACGGCAACGTGTTCACTATTGAACCGGGCGTATATTTAAACGGCGAATTCGGTATAAGAATTGAAGATACGTTTTATTTAGAAAACGGCAAATGCAAGTCGTTTATGACTGATAGTAAAGAATTATTAACGCTAAAAGCGTAGTAAATAAAAAATAAGTAAGTATATATTTAAGGAGAAATATTTTTATGGTATTAGCAGGCGATTTAAGAAAAGGCGTTACAATCGAGTATGATGGAAAAGTTTATACGGTTGTTGACTTTTTACACGTAAAACCAGGTAAGGGTTCAGCGTTCGTTAGAACTACGTTAAAAAACGTTATGGACGGTAAAGTTTTACAATTTACTTTCAACCCAACTGAAAAGTTTGAAAATGCAATTATTGAAACTAAGAGAATGACTTATAGTTATAACGATGGTGAACTTTATCACTTCTTTGATGAAAATTTTGAAGAATATCTTATGAACTACGACCAAGTTGAAGATGCTTTAAAATACATTAAAGAAAACGATCCTGTAACGGCTAAATTTTATAAAGGCAAAGCGTTCTTAGTAGAATGTGAAAACTTCGTTGAATTACTTGTAACAGTGGCTGAGCCAAGCGTTGCAGGTAACACGGCAACAAACGCAACGAAAATCGTTACGCTTGAAACAGGCATTACAATGCAAGTTCCTATGTTTGTTAACGAGGGCGATATTATTCGTGTTGACACTCGTTCAGGCGAATATATGGAAAGAGTTAAAAAATAAGAAAGGATTTGCCCAACGTTTTATTGTTGGGCATTTTTTATTGTTATGGTAATTTTAGTAACGGGCGGAACAAGGGGTATAGGCTATGCTACTTGTGAATATTTACTTAAAAAAGGGCATATTGTAATCGTTAACTACGTAAATAGTGACGATATTGCTTTGAATATGCAAGGCGTGGGATTTGATGTTTTTAAAGCAGACGTATCAAACGATTTTGAAGTGCAAAAAATGTTTGATTATATTTACAAAAAATACAATCGCTTAGACGTTTTAATAAATAATGCGGGTATTTGTTTACCGCAAAAACTTCTTATTGATACTACTAATGAAGAGTTTGATAAAGTGTTTAACGTGAACGTTAAAGGCGTATACAACACAAGTAAAACGGCAATTAGTAAAATGCTATCTAGCGGTGGGAAGATTATAAATATATCTTCCGTTTTTGCTATAAGCGGTGGAAGTTGTGAAAGTATTTATTCCGCATCAAAAGGTGCAATATCTTCATTTAGTAGGGCTCTTGCAAGCGAAATGGAATTTTCGTCTATTGCTATTGTAGAAGTAGTACTCGGGCTTATTGATACCGATATGAATAAGCATTTAACAAACGAAGAAAAACTTGCCTTTGTAAAGGGAGCATCGTTAAAGAAGATATACACGCCAAACGACGTTGCAAAAAGGTTATACTCTATAATTTTAAAGCAAAACGAACAAGTAAACGGCAAACAATTTAAAATAGGCGTAGGAAAAGTTTAAAAATTTATAAAAAATAAAGGAATTTAACTTTTTATTTAGTATATATTAAGTGAGAAAGTAAGTATTTATAAAGGTGCGTTATGTCTATAAAAGAAAACGTTTTTAAAAAAGAAGATTTAATATTATCGCCTTATGCAACCAAGTCAATAAATACGAAAGGTAGATTAAAAGAAGAAGAGCCTTGTCAAATGCGTACGGAATTTCAAAGGGATAGAGATAGAATAATGTACTCTAAGGCGTTTTTAAGGCTAAAAAACAAAACGCAAGTATTTTTCTCACCCGAAGGCGACCATTACGTAACGAGATTAACTCACACGTTAGACGTTATGCAAGTTGCCCGTTCAATATGTAGAAGTTTAAACTTAAACGAAGATTTAAGCGAAGCCATTAGTTTAGGTCACGATTTAGGTCATACGCCGTTTGGACACGCTGGCGAAAGAGTTCTTGATAAACTTACTAAAAAAGGTTTTAAACACAACGAACAGTCTTTAAGAGTAGTTGATTGTATAGAAAACGACCTTCGTGGTTTAAATTTAACCATAGAAGTTAGAGACGGTATTTTAAATCATAAAATGTCAGGCAATCCTATGACGCTTGAAGGACAAGCCGTATCACTTGCCGACAGAATAGCCTATTTAAATCACGACGTTGAAGACGCTATAAGAGCGGGCGTAATAAAACTTAGCGATATTCCTAAAAACGTTTTAGAAGTTTTAGGCAAAAGTGAAAAAGATAGAATAAACACAATGATAACGTCGGTATACACTGAAAGTTTCGGTAAAAACAAAATAGCGTTAACGAGCGAAGTTAATACTGCCGTTACAGAACTTAGAGACTTTATGTTTGAAAGAGTGTATTTAAGAGAGTATGCTTTAAAAGAAGAAGAAAAGGCAAATAGATTACTTTCAGCGCTTTTTAATTATTTTATAAACAACGTTGATAAATTGCCGGACCTTTACAAAAAATTACTTGAAACTACTGATAAAGAGCAAGTTGTATGCGATTACGTTTCGGGAATGACCGATAGGTATGCAGTAAACGTATTTAAAAGTATATTTATTCCATTAAACTCATAAAGGGAAGTTAATATGTCGGGAGTAGACAATAAATTTATTGAAGAATTAAAATCAAAAATAAATATTGTAGAAGTAATAGGTAGATATTGCTCTTTAAAACGCAACGGACCGTCAAATTTTTGGGCGTGCTGTCCGCTTCCTGGTCACGTTGAAAAAACGCCCTCATTTTGCGTAAACGAGCCGGGGCAATTCTACTATTGTTTCGGCTGTCATAAAACGGGTGACGTAATAAAGTTTATTCAAGAAGAAGAAAACTTAACCTTTTTTGAAGCGGTAACAAAACTTGCTGAAACGTATAAAATTCCTATGCCACAAAGCGACAATTTTGATGAAGAAGAGTCGAAACGAAGAAAAAACGAAAAAGATAGGGCTTATGAAATTTTAAACAAAACGGCAAGATTTTATTTAAATAATTTGCGTAGTGAAGAAGGTGGCGAATATTATAATTATCTAATAAAACGTGGTTTTACAAACAATATAATAACGAGTTTTGGGCTCGGCGCTTCGTTAGATTTTGAATCGCTTCCTAATCATCTAAAAAACTTAGGCTACACCGAACAAGAAATTTTAAACGCGGGTGTATGTTCTCGTGGTAAAAATGGTAAATTATATGATTTTGAGGCTAAAAGATTAATCGTTCCAATAATAAATAACGTGGACAAGGTTATTGCTTTTGGCGGAAGGTCGTTAGAGAAAAACCCAACTTTTGGTAAGTATAAAAATACGGCGGATACAATGGTATTCAACAAAAAAAGGGTAATATACAATATTAACAAATTACATAAACTTATAAAAACTGAAAAAATAGACTACGTTATTATGGTTGAAGGGTATATGGACGTAATAGCCTTAACTCAGGCAGGCATAAAAAACGTAGTAGCGTCAATGGGAACGCAATTAACGTTAGAACAAGCAAGATTGTTAAAGAGATACACAAATAAAGTAATAGTAAGTTACGACGGCGATTTTGCGGGGCAAGAAGCAACCTTACGTAGTTTAAACATTTTTGCAAACGAAGGTTTTGAAGTAAAAATATTAACGCTTCCAAACAAGTTAGACCCAGATGAAGTAATAAAACAGCAAGGGGTTGACGCTTATTTGAAATTAGTAGACGAGGCTATGCCTTTAATAGATTATAAATTGCACGTTGTAAAACAAGGTAAAAATTTGCAAGACGTAACTGATAAGCGAAAATACGTAAGCGAGTGTTTAGAAATCATTAAAGCGTTAAGCGATACTTTCTTGCAAGAAGAACTATTAAAACAAGTAGCAAAAGAGGCTAATTTAACTTATCAGTCGCTTAAAAACGATTTAGATAAAGGAACGGTTACGGTAGTTAGTTCGCCTATGGTAATAGAAGAGAATTATCCTAAAATTGAAGATAACAGTTTAATATCTAAGGCGGAAAGGTTTATTTTAGCGTCGCTAATATTTAAAAAACCGTATGCGAAAGTTGATGTAGAATTGTATTTTAACAACGAGCATAGAGAAAAGATATACGAAAAATTGCTTTTTGATAAAAATTTAATGGTAGAGAGTTTACATCAAATAGTCGGCGAGCAAGGTGCTATGGAATTAACGGCAATTTTAGTAGCGTTAGACGGTTTTGATAAAAATATTGAAGAAAAATATTTTAAAGACTGTGTCTACAACGTGAAAAAGTACAATATTGAAAATGAAATAAAAAGACTAAACGCTGAATACGAAAAAGAAATAAATTTAGAAAAAAGGGCGCAAATAGGAAATATGATTGCGCAATTAACCTTAAAACTTAAAAGGCTATAACGGAGGAGAAAAATGAGTATATCAGAACAATTACTTAAAGAATTAACTTCAACAATAATTAGTGAAAACGCTAAAAAGGGTTCAATAACGAGTGATGATTTAAACGACAAAATTGAAAAGTATGATTTAACTTCCGACCAATATGAAATACTTTTTAAAGAAGTTGAGAGTGCAGGTATAAAAATCGTTGATTCTTATAGCGAGGCAAAAGATATTTATGATGAAATTGATTCCGTGGCGATTGACGACCCTGTAAAAATTTATCTTAAAGATATAGGAAGAATAGCGCTTTTATCAACTGAAGAAGAAATTGACCTTGCTAAGAGAATGATGGAAGGCGACGAGGAAGCAAAAAGAAGATTATCAGAAGCAAATTTAAGGCTTGTCGTTTCAATAGCAAAAAGGCACGTTGGTAGGGGTATGCATTTATTAGACCTTATTCAAGAAGGTAATTTAGGTTTAATGAAAGCGGTAGAAAAATTCAACTATACAATGGGTTATAAGTTTTCAACGTATGCTACTTGGTGGATACGTCAAGCAATAACAAGGGCGATTGCCGACCAAGCAAGAACGATAAGAATTCCCGTTCATATGGTGGAAACTATAAATAAATATAAAAGAATATCTCGTCAATGTATGCAAGAGTTTGGTCGTGAACCAACGATAGAAGAAATTTCTAAAGAAATGGATATTCCCGTATCAAGAGTTCGTGAAATTCAAAAAATTGCGCTTGACCCGGTATCACTCGAAACGCCTATCGGTGAAGAAGACGATAGTAAACTTGGCGATTTTATAAAAGATGAAGTTGCTAAATCGCCAGACGACGTAGTTGCTCAAGAAAAATTAAAAAGGCAACTTATTTCCGTTTTAGACACGTTAACACCAAGAGAAGAAAAGGTTATTAGACTTCGTTACGGTATTGACGATTCACGTCCAAGAACGTTAGAAGAAGTTGGTAAAGAGTTTAACGTTACAAGAGAGAGAATTCGTCAAATTGAAGCAAAAGCGCTTAGAAAATTAAGACATCCTTCTCGTTCAAAGCGTCTTAAAGAATATCTTGAATAATGAGTAAGCGTTTAAATGAAATATATAGTTTAATTTCGAGTGGCGAAGTTTTTAGTGACGTAGGTTGCGATCACGGATATATTGCTGAAAGAGTTTTAAAAGAGAGGAAATTTAAAAAGGTAATTATTTCGGACATATCTTCTAAAAGTTTACTTAAAGCAAAAAACCTTTTAAAAAAATATGGCGAAAGCGTTGAAAGTGTTGTAAGCGACGGTTTTAAAGAATATAGCGTAGCGCCAAACGAAGCGGTAATTGCGGGTATGGGTGGCGAAGAAATATGCCAAATACTTTTGTCAAGTGATAAATTGCCTAATAGGTTAATATTAAACCCTATGAAAAACTCAATAAAGGTAAGAAAAACTCTTCATAGTTTAAACTATAAAATATTAAAAGATTACACTATTTTCGACGGTAAGTTTTACGATATAATATTAGCGGAAAAGGGCGAAGATACTTATACTGAAAAAGAGTACGTTTTTGGTAGAGATAATTTAAAAAATAGGCATATTGATTTTATCAATAAATTGCTTTTTTACAAAAATTTATATGAAAATGCTTTAAAAAATAGTGAAGATTTAGAGTTAAAAACAAAACTTGACCAAATAAACGAGGTGTTAAATGAAAATCAATGAGTTTTACAAGTTTTTAAACGAATTTGCGCCGATAGAATATTCAAACATATTTTGCGAAAAGTATGGAGCGTATGATAATAGCGGTATTTTAGTTGATACTTATGAAGATATAAAAAGCGTTGTTTTTTCATTAGATTTAACTTTAAACGCCGTTTTATATGCAAAAGAAGTTGGTGCTAAACTAATAGTAACTCATCATCCTGCAATATATAAACCTATATCAAGCGTAAACGATTTTTCAAATGCGCTTTTAAGTTGTATAAACGAAAAAATAGGCGTAATATCTATGCATTTAAATTTAGATAGCGCACCTATGGGAATCGACCATTATTTTTGTCAAGGAATAGGTGGAGAAAACGAAAAAATAGTTTATCCTATTTTAGAAGGTGGGTACGGTAGAGTTTTTACTTTAAAAAACACGAGTTTAAGTCAAATTAAACGGCATATTGAAAAGGAATTTAACACTAATAGACTTTTAGTTTATGGTTTAGATGCTCAAAAAGACTATAAGGTGGCATCATTTTGCGGTGGCGGGTTAAGCGAAAAAGAAATTTTAAGTTTAACAGATTGTGGTTTATTTATATCGAGCGATATACCGCATCACGTTTTATTGACGGCGATAAATAATAAAAAAAGCGTTATAAACTTAACTCATTATGCGAGCGAGTTTTACGGCTATGAAAAAATATTTAATCAATTAAAAAATCAAACAAAAGTGCAAATGTACTTAAATAACGATAAGCATTTGCTATAATAAGGAGGTTCATTTTATGAACAAGGAAACAAAATTGCTTTTAGAATATCAAGAAATTGACAAGGGCGTTAAGGCTATTGAAGACGAGGTTTTAAAAAGTGAAGAGGCTATAAAATATTTAACTGCAAGAAAGTTTTTAAATAGCGCAAACGAAACATTAACAAACATAAACGTTAAAGCAGAGCAATTATTAAGTAGACAAAATTCTTTGTACGAAGAATTTAACAATTTAACAAAGCAAGCAACTGAACTTGCAAAAAGCGTTGATAAATGCAAAAAGGAAGAAGAATTAGCAAGTTTAAAGAAAAAGTTTGATGAAATTAATAATAGTATAAACGCTAAAGAAAGTGAACTTTTATCAGTAAGAAAAGAAATGGAAGATTTGTATAAAGAATTTTTCAAGTTGGCAAATAAGCGTAAAGAAATGAAAGAGCAGTACGACTTAAATAAACCTTTATACGAAGCAAAAAAAGAAAGTAAAAAAGGTGAAATAAACGCATTAAAAGTTAAACTTGATAAAATAAAAGTTGATATTCCTGAAAACTTAATGCAAAAATATAACGATAGGCGAAAAGATAACAAATTCCCTATACTATATAAGATTTCAAATCCAATGTCGCAACGAAATTGCCCACGTTGTATGACGGGGTTATCTACTCTAACTTTAACCGCCTTATCAAACGGCGAACTTCAAGAGTGTGATACTTGTCATACGTTAATATATGCAGAAGAATAAAATTATTTTTAAGGAAAAAAATAAATGAAATTAAATTATAAAAAAGTAATATTTGTAGGTTTTGCGTTTTTCATAATTAGTGCTTTTTGGCAAGCGTATGATAGTATAGTACCTATGATGCTCGTTAACAAGTTTGGTTTAAATCAAACTACTTCGGGTTTAATAATGGCGCTTGATAATATATTCGCCCTTGTTTTACTTCCAATTTTCGGTTCGCTAAGTGATAAAACAAAAACCAAATATGGGAAAAGAACACCGTACATAGTTATAGGAACTTTATTAGCGGTTGTAGCCTTTATATCGCTTACTTTTGCCGATAATATGCAATTAAATAAAGTGTATAGCGGTAAAGACGAGGCTCAATTTATAGAAACCTTGTGGGAAGATGGCGATAATATTACTATTTCAAACAAAGAATTTACTCAAAATGAAGAAAAAGAATACTCATTAAAAGATTACGTTTCTCATTTAGTGGCTAATAAAGATTATGATAGTTTATCAAGTGATGAACAAATAAACGTTAAAGAAACTTTTATTTCTTTTGCGGGTAATTACGATGCTACTTACTTGTATGAAAACGGTGAATACGTAATAACTGAAAATAACGGCGAAAATATTTATAGTAATATAATAACGCCGGCAAGAAGTTCGTTCGCTTGGAACGTAACTAAGTCAAACCCATTACCGTTAGTACTTTTTATTGCAGTACTTTTAATAACGTTGCTTTCTATGTCAACGTTCCGTTCTCCGGCGGTTGCTTTAATGCCAGACGTAACGGTAAAACCACTTCGTTCAAAAGCAAACGCAGTAATTAATTTAATGGGTACGGCGGGCGGTATTTTAGTGCTTGTTTTGGGTATGATATTTAAAACGGGCAAACCGGAAAATCAAACGATGCCGTATACCTTTTTCGTTATTGCAGTAACTTCGCTTATGGTTATGGGCTTAGTTGTATTTTTAACTAAGGTAAACGAACCTAAGTGGGTTAGAGAAATGGAAGAAGAGTCTAAACACTTAGATAACGGCGGTGAAATGATTGTTGAAGAGAGTAGCGAAGATAATCCTAATGGATTATCTAAGGGTAAAAAAATTTCTTTAATTTTAATTTTAGCATCAGTAGCGTTATGGTTTATAGGTTATAACGCGGTAACTACTAAATTTTCGCTATACGCTTCTAACGTGTTACATACCGATTATAATTCTACGCTTTTAATTGCGCAAGTTGCGGCTATAATTTCATACGTTCCGGTTGGTATTATAGCAAGTAAAGTGGGAAGAAAAAAATCTATTTTAGCGGGTATTATAATGCTATCAACGGCATTTTTATCAGCCACTTTCGTAACGTCAACAACAAATCCTATCGTAATGACTTTACTTTTTGCTTTGGCGGGTATAGGCTGGGCAACAATCAACGTAAACTCTTTCCCTATGGTAGTTGAACTTGCTAAGGGCGGTAACGTAGGGAAATATACGGGCTTTTACTATACGGCGAGTATGTCGGCGCAAATAATAACGCCTATATTGTCAGGATTTTTTATGGATTTATTTGGCGATATGCGAGTTTTGTTCCCATACGCAACGATATTTGCAATTTGTTCGTTCATAACAATGTTTTTCGTTAAATACGGCGACAATAAAGTTGTTGAAAAGAAGTCGATATTAGAAAGTTTAGACGTTGACTAACTAAAAATTAGTTTACAAAATAAACAACCTAAACAAGTAGACATAAAACAAGCGACAAGGGAAATTATTATTCCTTTAGTCGCTTTTTTATTTTTACAAAAAGCAAAGTAAACGGCTGAAATATAAAATATCGTTTCGCTTGAACCGTAAATTGAAGATGCTATTATTGAAATTAAACTGTCAGCACCGTACGTGGAAATGATATTACTTAATTCACCCAAACTACCACTTCCAGAAAAAGGTTTTAATACTACTAATTTAATAACTTCTTTGGGTATTCCAAAGAACTCGAAAACAGGCGAACATAAAGTGATAAAAGCGTTTTCAAGCCCGCTTAATGAAAAGAGTTCAAGCATTAAAAATATCGCAACCAAACAAGGAAAAATCGTTGCAATAAAAGAAAGACCTTCTTTCGCTCCTTCGGTAAACGAGTTGTAAATATTCACTTTTTTAAAAAGTGAATAAATAAGTAATAATAGTAGTAGTGTTGGTACAATATACTCAAAAATTCTCATTTAAAAACCTTTGTTAAAATAATTCCTATAGTAGTAGATAAAATGGTTGTAAATAGCGTAGGCAAAATTATAATCGAAGGGTTAGTTGAGCCGTATTCTAACAGTAATTGCATAACCGATAGCGGTAAAATTTGTATTGAAGTTGCCGATATTACAAAAAGCAAAGTTTTTGCGTGTTCGTTGTTTTCCTTGTCTAAAAGTGACATACTATCAATTGCCGTAATTGTGGTTATTGCTGAAATTCCAAGTAAATTACCAGTCAAATTTAGCGAAAGAGTTGAAATTGCTTTTTCGTTATTCGTTTTAAATATTTTTCTAATTAAAGGCGAAACTTTTTTTTGTAATTTTTTAGTTAAGGGACTGTTTTCAAAAATTTTAGTAAAACCAAGCCAAATAACGTAAATTGCAAGCAGTTTAAACGATAATTCAATGGCTTTATTTGATGCTGAAGAAAACGCCGTAAAAAGACTTGTTGGGTTAGTTATGGTCAAAATAAGTATTGAAATTACTAAAATTATACTAAAAATTGCGTTCATAGTACAAGTTATGTTACTTTTAGGTGTAATATTCACTTAAATTAAGTTTACAAAAAAAATAAATTACTATATAATAGTAATTAATAAATAAATCAAGTAGGGGTTTTTATGGATAATAATAAATTTTATATAACAACGCCAATATACTATCCAAGCGGTAATTGGCACATAGGTCATTGTTACACTACCGTTGTATGTGATGCTATTGCAAGATTTAACCGTATGCTTAAAAAAGACGTATTCTTTTTAACGGGTACTGACGAGCACGGTCAAAAAATTGAAAAAAAGGCACAAGAAAAAGGTTTAACACCTATGGAATTTATAAATCCTCTCGTTGACGATTTAAAAGACATTTGGTCTAAACTTGATATTTCTTACGATAAGTTTATAAGAACTACCGATGATTATCACGTTAAAGGCATACAAAGTATTTTCAAACAATTATACGATAAGGGAGAAATTTATAAATCTCAATATGAAGGTTGGTATTGTACGCCTTGCGAATCTTTTTGGACTGAGTCGCAATTAAAAGACGGTAAATGTCCAGACTGTGGAAGAGCCGTTCAAAAAGGCAAAGAAGAAAGTTATTTCTTTAAACTTTCAAAGTATGCAGATAGAATTTTAAAATTATACGAAGATAATCCTGAATTTTTGCAACCTAAGTCAAGAGTAAACGAAATGGTTAACAACTTTATAAAACCAGGTTTACAAGATTTATGCGTTTCAAGAACTACTATAAAGTGGGGTATTCCCGTAACTTTTGACGATAAGCATACCGTATACGTTTGGATAGACGCTTTATCAAACTATATCACGGCACTCGGTTATGGTAGTGAAGACGCTTCGCTTTATAACAAGTATTGGCCGGCTGATTTGCAAATGGTGGGTAAAGAAATAGTAAGATTTCACACAATTATATGGCCTGCAATGTTAATGGCGCTTGACTTACCACTTCCAAAGCAAGTGTATGGTCACGGCTGGCTTTTAATAGGTGGAGATAAACTTTCAAAGAGTAAAGGCGAAAATATCAAAACTGAAATTACTAATCCAAGAGAATTAGTTGAAAGATATGGAACGGACGCTTTAAGGTATTTCTTATTAAGAGAAATTCCTTTTGGTAACGACGGTGTATACACTAACGAAAGTTTATTAAAGAGAATAAACGGCGATTTATCTAACGACCTTGGTAATTTAGTTTCAAGAACGACCGCTATGATAAATCAATATTTTGGTGGAATTTTGCCAGCCTATACAAAGTTAGAGCAAATAGATAATGAAGTAATAAAAATGGCAAATTCATTATTTAGTAACGTTAAAAAATACGTTGATTTAATAGACGTTCCTTCAAGTTTAAATGAAATTTTTAAACTTATACAAAGAGCAAATAAATACATTGACGAAACTGAGCCTTGGAAACTTGCAAAAGATGAAAATGCAAAAGATAGGCTTGCAACGGTATTATACGTACTTAGTGAATGTATAAGAATTTCAGCAATTACGTTAAAGCCTTTTATAACGAAAGCGCCAAATGTAATTTTAAAATTGTATAATATTGACGCTGAAAAGGAAAACACTTTCGACAATGCTAAATTCGGCGTATTGCAAGCGGGAATAAAAGTGGAAAAAAGTGCGCCGATATTCCCAAGAATTGATATTAAAAAGGAACTTTTAGAAATTGAAACAATGATGGCAAAACGCCATAAAGAAGAGCAAAAGGCGGAGCAAAAGAAAGTGGAAGTTGAAACTACGAAAGAAGAAATAACTATTGATGAATTTTTTAAAACCGAGTTAAAAGTTGCAAAAGTTATAGATTGCGAAAAAGTAGAAAAATCAAATAAATTATTAAAACTCACTTTATCACTTGGCGATGAAGAAAGAACCGTTGCATCAGGATTAGCAAACTATTATAAACCGGAAGAACTCATAGGTAAAAAAGTTATTTTAGTAAGTAACTTAAAGCCGGCAAAACTTTGCGGTGTAGTAAGTCAAGGTATGGTTTTATGCGCTGAAAAGGACGGAAAAGTTGTAATCGTATCGCCGGAAGTTGATATGCCTGAAGGCTCGGTAGTATGTTAAAATATATAGACACTCACGCTCATTTAGAATCTTCGTTTTATAAAGATAATCTTGAAAACGTAAGAAAAGACTATTTAAGTGAAGGCGTTTATAAAGTTATAAACGTTGCTTGCTCAAAAGAAACTACTAAAATGGTAAGCGAAACGGCTAAACTTTATAGCGAAGTTTATTACACTGTTGGTTGTCATCCAGATTCTTCAAACGAAATTAGTGACGAAGTTATTAATTATTTTAAAACTTTTACAAGTGATGAAAAATGTATTGCAGTTGGCGAAATAGGTTTAGATTATTATTATAAACCTTTCGATAGGGAAGTGCAAAAAACGGCGTTTGAAAAACAGATATTGCTTGCAAAAGAGTGTAATTTACCAATAATCGTGCATACGAGAAATGCAACTAAAGACACCGTTGATATTTTAAAGGCAAACAAAAACAATATAGATAACGGTTTTTTAATGCATTGCTATGGCGAGAGTAAAGAAATTACTAAAATTTTACTTGATTTAGGCGCATATTTTGCCTTTGGCGGTGCTTCAACGTTTAAAAACTATAAAAAGCAAGACGTTATTGAATATATTCCGCTTAATAGATTGTTTTGCGAAACTGATTGTCCGTATATGACTCCCGAACCTTTTAGGGGTAGAGTAAACGAGCCAAAATTCGTAAAATACGTGTATAAAAATTTAGCAAATATAAAAGGTGTTAGCGAAGAAGATTTTGAAAGTATTGTAGATGAAAACTTTTACACCTTTTTCAAAAAAGTTAAAAAATAATATGTAAAACCGACAATTAGTTTGTCGGCTTTATCATTTGTAAACTTTGGTAAGACTATGAAAGAACTTTCATGCTGTTACCAAAAGTAGTATATATAATTTATAAAAAATTATTCGAGGGTTTTATGGATATAAAAAGTCTTTTAAAACAAAAACAATTTACTTTTGAAAAAAAGTTTGGTCAAAACTTTTTAACAGATAGCGAACTGTTGTCGTCAATAGTAAGTCGTTCGGGGGTTGATAAAAACTCAACGGTAATAGAAATAGGCGTAGGAGCAGGCACGTTAACTAGTGAAATTGCAAAGCAAGTTAAAAAAGTTTACGGTTACGAGATAGACTTAAAACTTAAAGATATTTTAACCGAAACGTTAAAAGATTTTTCTAATATTGAGTTAATTTTTCAAGATATTATGAAAAATTCAATACAAGAAATTGAAGAAAAGGTAGGCGATAATTATACTGTAATTGCCAACTTGCCTTATTATATTACAACGCCTATAATAATGAAATTTATCGAAGGTGCTGAAAAATGCGATGCAATCATAGTAACTATACAAAAAGAAGTTGCTTTAAGAATTTGCGCTAAAGAAGGTTGTAGCGATTACGGAGCAATAACGGCTTCAATAAACGCAACTTGCGATACTGAAATTATTGAATATATAAATAGAGATAAGTTTTATCCTTCGCCAAACGTTGATTCCGCAGTAGTAAAAATAGTAACTAATAAAGAAAAATTTAATATCCCAGATATTAAAGCGTATAGAAATTTAGTAAAAAACAGTTTTTTAATGCGAAGAAAAACGTTAGTAAATAATTTAATGAAAAGTTATAATTTAAGTAGAGAATATTGTGAAAGTTTATTAACTAAATTAAATATAGATATAAATGCAAGGGGCGAATCTTTATCTCCAAAGGTGTTTGTTGAGTTGTCAAACGAACTTGTAAAAAATAATATTAAGTAAAATGAGTATCAAAAACCATTAAACTATCATATATTAAAATGAACAGTTTAAGGAGGTTAAAATGTCATTTTTCTCAAATTTCAGTCAAGATAGATGTCCTTGTCAAATAAATGGTAATCCATTAAATGGGTTATGCGAGAAGGTATGTATACAAGTAAAGAAAGTATTTGATGCTTGTTTAAAACAATCACAAGAAGAAGGTGTTGTTTTAATATTAAGTAATTTAGTTCCAAGTAATCCTACATATCCATTAACTTTCGTTAGTGCAAAAAGCACGCAAACGATGGCAACTGTAAATAACGTAGTAGTTGAACAACTTCCAGATAGACCGTCTTTAAGTAGAGTTCAAGTAACTTATACTATTCCTTTAGAGGTTATTTACACGGATGCAAACGGTGTTCAAGGAAAAGGCACGTCGACAATGTCGTTTACGCAAGACGTAATTCTTTATACTCCAACGCCGTCAATAATGCCGTACGAAGTTGAAGCGGTTGTATCAGTCGTTGCAAGCGAGGGAACTTACACGGGCGAAAATACCTTTACCGTTACTGCTTGTACGACGTCTATATTAAAAATTGTTATGACTGTTGAATTGTTAATACCGTCTTACGGATATTGTCAAATTCCAACTTGTCAAGAATACACGCAAGAAGTTTGCGCTGGATTTTTTGAATTGCCACTTTTTCCACAAAATAACGGATAAAGTGCTAAATTTTGAATATGTAAAGGCTAAGCGAAGCCGAGTACCTGCAAGGGATTCGGCAACTAATGGCAAGTTTAGGATTTATTTAATATAACTTTTAGACTTGCTCTAAAAATATAACTGCTAACACAGTTGATGTTTACTACGCATAGTTAACAAATATAATTTAATCTTTTATGGATAAGAAAAGCCCGCCATATTTCGCTTATTTCGAAGTATGGCGGGTTATGCTTTTGTTTCAAACTAAAATCCGTTATTATACCCCGTAAAGTTTAGCCTTTTTTGTACGTTAAATAGTTGATTTTTAGTTAATAATTGTGTAAAATAAAAATATGAAAGTTTATGCTATTAGCGATTTGCATTTGTCTTTATCAGGTGAAAAGCCTATGGATATTTTCGGTGCTAAGTGGGAAGGCTATTTAGATAGAATTAAAGACGATTGGCAAAATAAAGTAAAAGAAAACGACGTTGTTTTAATTGCAGGCGATATTAGTTGGGCAATGAAACTTGAAAACGCCTTACTCGATATTGATTTTATTGCAAAATTAAACGGGATAAAAATTTTAATTAGGGGTAATCACGATTATTGGTGGCAAGGCATAACTAAAATTAGAGAAAAATTGCCAAAAAATATTTACGCCCTTCAAAACGATAGCATAAAAATAGGCAACTACGTATTTTGCGGTTCAAGGGGTTGGGCGGTAGAAGGCTCGCCCGATTATAACGAGCAAGACTATAAAATTTATCATAGGGAAGTAGAAAGGTTTAAATTAGCGTTAAATAGTGCCGTTAAACTAAAAGGCGAAGAAGATAAACTTATATGTTTAATACATTATCCGCCGTTTAACGTGCGTAAAGAAGATTCTTTATTTACTAAACTTTTCGAGCAATTTAACGTAGATAAAGTAGTGTACGGGCATTTGCACGGTAACGACGTAAAAACGTATCCTGTTTTAAATAAAAACGGGGTAGAATATATATTAACTTCTTGTGATCAAACACAAAATAAATTAATCGAGGTATACGATGATGAGTGAAGTAATTAAGGAAAGTAAAAAAAGTGTTAAAGAAATTATTAAAAGCGTATCGACAAAATGGTTTATAACAGCCTTTTCAGGTATGGCGCAAGGTTTGTTTTGTACTTTAATCGCAGGTACGATAATATCTCTTATAGCAGGTTGGGTAGGAACAGATAATCAAATAGGATATATGCTCAACGTTTTTGCAACGCTTGCAAAAATATTAATGGGTGCAGGAATAGGCGTTGGTATTGCGTATAAATTAAATGCAAAACCACTCGTTATCTTTTCTTCGGCTGTTTCTGGTTTAATAGGTGCTTACGCTTTAGAGATTACAAACGGTGCTTTATCGGCAGACTTTTTTCAAGGCGTATTTTTAAAAGGTAAACCAGGTAACCCTATCGGTGCTTACGTGTTATCGCTTTTAACGGTTGAAATTTGTTCGCTTTATGCGGGTAAAACTAAATTAGATATAGTTTTAATTCCATTAGGAAGTATTTTCTTAGCGTTAGCAGGCGTGTATATTGCTTGGCCGTTTATAAAACTTATCGACCTTTTTGCAGAATTATTAGTAATATTAATAAACGCGGGTTCTGCAATAAAAGTTATAACGGGCGTAGTGATAGCAATAGTTATGGGTATACTTTTAACAATGCCAACGTCATCGGCGGCAATATGGCTTGCGATAGCAACGTCAAACACGGCAAACGCAAATCCAGAAGTATTTGCAATCGCTGGTGGAGCGGCAGTTGCAGGTTGCGCTGCGCATATGGTAGGTTTTGCCGTAACTTCGTTTAGAGAAAACGGAGTAGGCGGTCTTATTTCGCAAGGAATAGGAACAAGCATGTTGCAAATTCCTAACATTATGAAAAAACCTATTATAATGCTTCCAGAAATAATTTCGAGTGCCGTAGCGGGTTTAGTTGCCGTACTTTTGAATTTAAGGTGCGATGCTTCAGGTGGTGGTATGGGAACTAGTGGCTTAGTTGGGGTGTTTGGCGTAATAAATGCGTCAAGTGGAGTATTAGAACCTATAATGATAGTTTTAGGTATAGCGTTATGCTTATTTATAATACCGGCAGGTATAAGTTTATTAGTAAGTGAATTTATGCGTAAAAAGAATTTCATTAAGTTTGGCGATATGAAACTCGAAGATTAAAAACATAAAAATTATAAACCTTTCATATTTTAATATGAGAGGTTTTTTTATGGAAAATAATATTCAAAAGGTAGTAATAGAAAATAAAAGTGAAATAAATATTAATAACGTTTTAGAAGTTCTTTCATTTACCGAAAAAGAAATAAGAGTAAAATTAACTAATTCAACGGTAATACGTATACTTGGAAATAATTTAAAAATTATAGGTTTTGATAATCAAAGCGGAAATTTTAAAAGTAAGGGCGATATATTGCAAGTAATTTATAAAGGTAAAGAAGAAAGTTTAATAAAAAGGGTTTTTAAATAATGTTTTCAACGTTAAATCAGCCTATAATTAGTATTATTTGCATATCTATAGGCGTTTTGTTTGGTTTTGTTTACGATATATTTTTTCTTTGCTTTAATATTTCAAAAAATAACGTCGTTAGTACTGTTGGCGATATATTATATTTTGTTATTATAGCAATTTTATTTACCATAATATCAAATTATCTAAAATTTACTAATTTTAGAATTTATATGGCGATATCTGTAATAGTGGGGTTAATTTTATATAATAAAAGTTTTCATAAAATCATTGCAAAATTGTATATAAAAGTGTATAATGTAATAAAGAATAAATTTTTAAAGATTAAAAATTATTTAAAGGTTAAAAATGAGCGAAGAAAAAAAGCAAAGGGTAACGTCGGCGGTAATATCGGGAATAATTATGCTATTATGTATAGTGGTAGCAATAACGGTGTATCAACTCGTTGGCATTATTCAAAGAAAAAACAAAATAGAAAAACTCAATCAAGAAATAGCCTATTTAGAAAGTCAACTTGACGAAACTAACGAGCAAATAGAAATTTGGTCACAAGAGTGGAAAATCAAGGAAAGGGCAAGAGAGTTGGGGTTGCAAGATACTAATGAATAATAATATTACGCATGCTATTATTGATATTGGCAGTAATTCTGTAAGAATTTTATATAATGATAATAAATTGCCCGTTAAAGAAATTATTACAACAAGGCTTTCACAAAATATGAAAGGCGGTGTTTTAGACGAAAATGCAATTAAAAGAACGGTTGATGCCGTTCTTATTCTTTATAAAAGAGCAATTGAAAGAGATATAGATAAAATAAGTATTTTTGCAACGGAAGCCATAAGAAGTGCCAAGAATTCAAAAGAGTTTACTAAACGAATAAAAAAAATAACGCATATTGACGTTGACGTTGTTTCTGGGGATAGAGAAAGTGAACTTGCGCTTTTAGGCGCGTTAGGTAAAAATGCAACGGGTGGAGTTATAGATATAGGCGGTGCTTCAACTGAAATCGTTTATGCCGAAAACGGAAATATAATTTATAAACATAGTTTAAATATCGGTGCAGTAAAATTATTCGATGCCTTTAAAGGCGATAAAGAGCAAACGAATACTTATATTAAGTCAAAAATAGCCGAATATGGCGAAATTCCAAAAGGGGAGTATAAATTTATAGGCGGAACGGCAACTTCGCTTGCAAGTATTGTTTTACGCCTTAAAGAGTACGATAGCAGTAAAACTGACGGTGCAATTTTATTGCTAAATAAATTAAAAGAAGTAGAGAGCGAGTTATATAGTTTAACCGTTGATGAAATAGTTGAAAAATACCCTATTTCAAAAAGTAGGGCGGAAATTATAGCGGGCGGAGTTTCATTAATAGTAAATATTCTTGAATACGCAAATATTTTAAAAGTTCAAGTTAGTGAAAGTGATAATTTAGAGGGTTATTTATTAACTCTTAACTAAGGAAAATATGAGTAAAAATAAAGTTGTAAATTACGTAGCGATAGCGTTAGCGGTTATTTGCTATTTAGCCTTAACAATAAAAGCCGTTGTTATTTTTAACGACGTTTTTAACGTTATAATTTTTTCATTTTTAGGACTACTTTTAATAACTTTTTTAAATGCGGTTTTTCACGAGATAGGGCATTTAATCGCAGGTAAAATCGTAGGCTTAAAACTTGTTTCAATAAAAATATTATGGTTTAATTTTGATTTTTCAAGTAAAAAAGTGGTTTTTAATTTAGAAAAAGCAACTAATTTAGGGGAAACGGTGTTTGTTCCAAAAAGTCAAGATAATTTGGCTAAAAAAACGGCAATTTCTATATTAGGTGGAATAATTTCAACGCTTATATTGTTGGTTGTGGGTTTAATTTTATTATGGTTTTTCTATGACAAAAATTTGTACGTTTGTACTCTTTTTGCAACGCCAACGGTAGTGACTTTATATTATCTAACAATCAATTTAATAGGTGAAGAAACTTGTGATGGTAATATGATAGTCAACGTGCTAAGTGAAAAGAGCGAGGGGAGAGAAATTATTTCTAATGCGTTATACGTTGGTGGCTTGCTTTATAGCGGAGTGTTGCCAAGCGAAATTCCTAACAGATATTTAAGCGAATATAGAGAAGATTATTCATTGTTTTCGTCAATGATAATATATTATAGATATTTGTCTATTTTAGGTAGCGATAAAGAGTATGCTTTTAAGGAAATAGTTAAACTATCAAATAGAGAAAAATTAAAAGATAGTATCTATGATACTATAATGTGTGAACTTTACTACATTTCATATTTTAAAAACGATAAATTATTTTTAGAAAATAATCAATATATAATAGAAAAAATCGTAGAGTACGACGATAGTTTAGGTGCTGTAAGAGCGCACACAGTTTTACGATTAGTGAAAGGCGATAAAGAGTGGGCGAAAGTGATTGTGGAAAGTACGTTGTCAAGGTTAGAAAAACTTGTAGACGGCGGTCTTAATAAACTCGAAAAACAACTGTTCTTAGAATTAAAAGAAATAACGAATAATTAACAAAAAACCATTAAAAATCTTATGAATTTTATCGAAAGTTCATAAGATTTTTTTATTTAATTAAAACAAGTATAAAAAATGCAAAAAAATTATTAAAAAACCTTTTCAAATAAGAATTAATATGCTATAATATAGATAATACTTTATATAAGTATATATAATATATGTAATCTTTTGAAGAGTGTTTATCACTTTATAGGAGAAGTATGGGAACTGATAATAAAGTTGTAAATGAATATGGCGCCGATCAAATTAGAGAATGTAAGGGGTTAGAGCATATAAGGTTAAGACCAGGTATGTACATTAGAAACACCGATAGTTACGGCTTACATCACCTTGTAAAAGAAACGGTTGATAATTCTATTGACGAGGCGTTGGCAGGTTATTGCGATACTATTCGCGTAACAATTCATAAAGACGGCTCGTGTTCAATTCGTGATAATGGTCGTGGAATACCAACGGGTATGCGTGAAGAAGGCATATCAACCGTTGAACTTGTTATGACGCACCCTAATGCGGGCGGTAAGTTTGGTGACGGTGGTTACGAAATTTCATCAGGTTTACACGGCGTAGGTTTAAAAGCGGTAAACGCGCTTTCTGAGTGGGCGAGTGTTGACGTTTATCAAAACGGCAAGCACTATCGCCAAGAATATAAAATAGGTGTTCCTCAAACGGAACTTTTGGTTTTAGAAGACGTAAACGAAACGGGTACTTGCGTAACGTTTAAACCAGATGCAACTATTTTTTCAACAACTGATTTCGTTTATGAAAACATCAAGAGTATGCTTAGAGATTTTGCCTTTTTAAATACGGGTGTAAAACTTATTTTAACCGATGAAAGAGAAGGTGCTGAAAAAACCGATACTCTTTACTCGGAAGGTGGAATAAAGGAATACGTTGAAGTTTTAAACAAAAATAAAGAAGTATTATCCGAGCCGGTATATTTTAAAAAGCAATACGGCAAAGAAACCATAGAAATTGCACTTCAATATAACGACGGTTATAACGAGCAAATTTTAGCATTTGCAAACAACGTAAACAACGTTGAAGGCGGTACGCATCTTGACGGTTTCAAGTTTTCTTTAACAAAACTTATTAATGACGCTGGTAGAAAGTTGAACTTATTAAAAACTGATGATGATAAACTTTCAGGTGAAGACGTTAGAGAAGGCGTAACTGCAGTTATATCAGTTAAACTCGTAAATCCACAATTTGAAGGTCAAACTAAAACAAAACTCGGTAACGCCGATATAAGAACGTTAGTTATAAAGGCTATGACTGATGAATTCGGCTCGTTTTTAGAAGAAACGCCGTCGTTTAGTAAAGACTTGATATTTAAGTGTTTAACAGCCAAGAAGGCTCGTGAAGCGGCAAGAAAGGCTCGTGAAGCAACGAGAAAAGGCGTGTTTGAATCTTCTTCACTTCCAGGCAAACTTGCCGATTGTTCAAGTAAAGACCCAAAACTTTGCGAAATTTACTTAGTAGAGGGTGATAGTGCAGGCGGTACGGCAAAACAAGGTAGAGATAGGCGTTTCCAAGCAATACTTCCACTTCGTGGTAAAATATTAAACGTTGAAAAAACGAGAATAAACAGGGTTTTAGAAAACGAAGAAATAAAAGCAATGATAACTGCGTTTGGCGGTGGTATGCTTGATGATTTTGACGTTACTAAACTTCGTTACGATAGAATTATTTGTATGACCGATGCCGACGTTGACGGCTCTCATATAAGAATTTTACTTTTAACTTTCTTTTATAGATATATGCGTCCACTCGTTGAAGAAGGTCACGTTTATATAGCGCAACCACCATTATATAAAATTACGAAAGGCAAGCAAGAATATTACTTCTACACGGAAGAAGATAAAGAAGCCTTTTGTAGAGAAAACGAAAGATGCGATATACAACGTTACAAAGGTTTAGGTGAAATGGATAAAGTTCAATTATGGGAAACTACAATGAATCCTGAAACGAGAACTTTAAGGCGTGTAACTATACAAGATGCGGTAGAGGCTGATGCTCATTTCTCACTTTTAATGGGTGACCAACCAGAACTTCGCCGTAAGTTTATTGAAGAAAATGCTAAGTATGCAAATACTGAACTTGATACTTAAAAGGAGGGAATTGAAATGGCTAAGCAAAATATAAGCGAAGAATTAACAGCGGAATTTGAGAAAACCTTGTCAATGACAAAACTTGTCAATATTGAAGTTGAAGCGGAACTTCGCCAAAGTTTTATTGATTATGCAATGGCGGTAAACCGTTCAAGAGCAATTCCTGACGTACGAGACGGTTTAAAGCCCGTTCATAGAAGAATATTATATTCAATGAGTGAAATGGGTTTAACGCCCGATAAAGCGTATAAAAAGTGTGCTGCAATCGTAGGTGACGTGCTCGGTAAATATCATCCACACGGCGATAGTTCAGTTTACGATGCGCTCGTAAGGTTAGCGCAAGATTTCTCTATTAACTTGCCACTTGTTGACGGCCACGGTAACTTTGGTTCGGTAGATGGCGACCCAGCCGCTGCGTACAGATATACCGAGGCTAAAATGAGCAAGTTAGCCCTTGAAATGTTAAAAGATATCGACAAAAATACCGTTGATATGAAATCAAACTTTGACGATACTCGTAAAGAACCCGTAGTATTGCCAGCAAGATATCCAAACCTTTTAGTAAACGGTTCTGACGGTATAGCGGTTGGTATGGCTACGAATATTCCGCCGCACAATTTAAGCGAAGTTATCGACGGTGCTATTGCCGTTATAGATAATCCAGAAATTACCATTGACGAACTTATGGAATTCGTTCCAGCCCCTGATTTTCCAACGGGTGGCGTTTTAATGGGAAGAAGTGGTATAAGAAATGCATATAGAACGGGTAGAGGCAATTACGTGCTTCGTTCAAAATGTGAAATCGAAGAGTATAATAACGGCACTCGTTCAAGAATTATAGTAACGGAAATTCCATATCAAGTAAACAAGCAAAAACTTATAGAAACTATTGCCGACTACGTTAAAGATAAGCGTCTTGAAGGTATTGCAAACGTAAACGACGAGTCTGATAGACACGGTATGCGTATTGTAATTGACGTTAAAAAAGATGCAAATCCACAAGTAGTGTTAAATTCGTTATACAAACAAACGAAATTACAAAGTTCAGACGGTATAATTTTGTTGGCGCTTGTTGGTACTGATCCTAAGGTTTTAAATTTAAAAGAAATTTTAGAATATTACTTAGAACATCAAAGAAGCGTAATTTTAAGGCGTGCAAAATACGATTTAGAGAAAGCGGAAGAAAGATGCTTGATAGTTTCAGGACTTGTTAAAGCGCTTTCTGACATTGATAAAGTAGTTGCCATAATAAAGACTTCAAAAGATAGAAACGAAGCGTCTATAAGGCTTACCGAGGCTTTCGACCTTGATATAGAAGGAAAACAAGCGGGCGCAATCTTAGATATGAGATTGCAAACGTTAACAAATCTTGCAGTATCTAAGTTACAACAAGAACTCGATGAACTTATGCGTTTAATTACCGACTTAAAAGATATTATATCTTCGCCAGCAAGAATTAACGCAATAATCAAAGAAGATTTATTAGAAATTAAAGAAAAATTCGGTCAAGAAAGAAAAACTGAAATTTCAATAAGTGACGGCGATATAGAAGACGCGGCGCTTATTCCAAAAGAAGACGTTGTTATTTCAATGACTCATTTAGGTTACGTAAAACGTTTACCTGTAAAAGAGTATCACTCTCAACGAAGGGGTGGCGTAGGTGTAACGGGGCATAAGCCAAAAGAAGAAGATTTCGTTGAAAAAATGTTCGTTTCTTCTACTCACGACGATTTATTATTCTTTACAAACTTTGGTAAAGTTTATAGAATTAAGGGCTATGAAATTCCAGAAGCGCAACGTACTGCAAGAGGTAGAGCGGTAATAAATCTTATACAAATTTCTGAGGGCGAAAAAGTAAATGCAATAATTCCATTAAAAGAAAATACTACGGGATATATTGCTATGGCTACGAGAAACGGTCTTATTAAAAAGACTGATTTGAAAGAGTTTGAAAGTATTAGAAAAACGGGTAAAATTGCTATTAGTTTAAACGAGGGCGACGAACTTGTTTCAGTACAATTCACAACGGGTGAAGATGAAATATTCTTAGCAACAAGAAAGGGTAAGTCAATAAGATTCTACGAAGGTCTTAATGAAGATAAAGGTACGTATGGTCTTAAACCTATCGGAAGAGATACGCAAGGTGTTAAGGCTATGGACTTAGATGACGACGACGTACTTATTTCAATGGCAGTTGTAAACAAAGAACTTGAACTTATAACTATAACTGAAAATGGTTACGGTAAACGTAGTAGTATTGAAGATTATAGGTTACAAGGTAGAGCAGGTAAAGGTATAAAATCGGGTAATTATAATGATAAAACGGGTTTACCTTGCTATATCGGCTTTGTTTCAAGCGATCAAGATATTTTACTTATTTCGGATAACGGAATTGTTTTAAGAGTTAGGTCGCAAGACATTTCGCTTTTAGGTAGAGATACGCAAGGCGTAATTGTAATGAGACTTAAAAATGGAAAGGTTGCAACGGTAGCGGTTGTTCCTCACGAAGAAGAAATTGTAAGTGAAGAAGATGGCGAAGAAGGTCAAGTTGTAGCGAGCGAAGGCGTTGAAGTTACAGAAACACCAACTGAAAATTAAAAAGAAATAAAAATAAAAAAGTTAAATTAAAGTGGCGTAACGATAGAGTTTATCGTTACGCCACAACTATATATTTTAACTTTTATTTCGTTACGGTAATTGACTTAACGTCTTTATTTTTAATAAGTTTAGAATTAAGTTTAATAAGTAAGTCTACGAGAGGGAAGTTTAATTGAACTAAACATAATATTAAAACGGGATATTTCCAATTATCGCCTTTTAAACCAAGCGCTTGAAGTTGGAAGAAATTATCCGTAGTACCTAAATATTTTCTTGTATCAAGTAATACTAAAGCCCAGAAAACCATTACGATTAAAACGAATAAAACAACCGCAGTACGCCAAGCGTTAAGAGGTCTACAAATTTTAATTAAGTAAACGATACTACCAAACGAGAAGGAAACGACTTGAACTGTTCGAAGTAGTAATTCAGGGTCATCTCCACTATTAAACCAGCCGAATATATTAAAGAATTCCATAATATAAACGTTAAATAACAAAATTAACGCGCCGGGGATTGCGTTGCTTATAATAGTAAGCAAGAAATCGCCCTCAATTTTCTTGTTGTTCGGTTGAATTGCTAATAGAGTAGTAGCAATACCAAGAACAACTAATTCGAGCATAGTTAGGTGAGTCGTTTTAAATGGGAACGGCGAAAGTGACGTAATAGAAATCATAGCAAGTAAGCAAATGAATATGTTTTTCATAACGTATAACGATGCCGATTGTTGAATATTATTAACAACTCTTCTACCTTGCGCAACAACTTTAGGAAGTGAATTAAAGTTGTTATCAGTTAAAACTATGTGAGCAACGTTTTTAGCAGAGTCCGCCCCGCTTGCAACGGTAACGGCACAGTCGGAATCTTTCATTGCTAAAATATCGTTAACACCGTCACCCGTCATAGCAACGGTATGACCAGCCCTTTTCATTGCTCTAACAAGAACGGCTTTTTGGTCGGGTGTTACACGGCCGAAAACGGTATAACTATTAGCAACTATTTCAACTTCTTTATCGCTTAAACCTTCTAAACTAACCCAGTTAGAAGCGTTTTCAATTCCAGCCCTACTAGCAATCTCACTAACGGTAACGGGGTTATCGCCGGAAATTACTTTAACTTGAACGTTGTTTTCTTTGAACCATTTAATAGTATCAATGGCTTCAGGTCTAATATTATCGGTAATAACTATTAAAGCAATAGGTTTCATACTCAAAGGAATAGTATCTTTTGAAGTAATTTGACTAGGCGAGTGGGCAAGTAATAAAACGCGATTGCCCCTTAAAGCAAATTCATCAATTTGATGTTTAATTTTCTCTGGAATTTCGCTTAAAACGAATTCAGGAGCGCCTATTGCGTAAGTTCCTATATTTTTAAAAGTAACCGCACTAAGTTTTCTTTTTGAAGAGAAAGGCAAGGCTTTGATAGACGTTAAGTAATTTTCAGTAATAAATTCATCTCTTAAAGCGCAAGCAGTTTGGTTGGTGTCTTCTAATACTTTTTCCATAGAGCCTATAACGTCGGTTAAACTATAAGGGTGCTCGCAAAGTTGAATAGTTTCAACGACTTTCATTCTACCGTCGGTTATAGTGCCCGTTTTGTCTAAACATAAAACGTCAACTCTTGCAAGCATTTCAAGAGAATACATATCTTGAACTAACGTTTTATTCCACGCAAGCCTAATAACGCCGAGAGCAAATGCAATAGTAGTTAAAAGTATTAAACCGGCAGGTATCATACCTAAAATAACGGGACCCGTACTTTCAACAACAAACTTCATTAAAGGTTGATCGCTTGGTGCTTGGTTGTAGTTTACAAGACCTATACCAAAAGCCATAGGAATTATTAAAATACCAACAATTTTAACAACCCACATAATAGAACTCATAAGTTCACTGTGAGGTTTCTTGTATTTTTTAGCCTTAGCAGTTAATTTTTGAACGTAACACTCTTCGCCGACCTTATCGGCAATAGCAACGCAAGTACCGCTAGTGATAAAACTACCAGCCATTATAAAATCGCCAACTGTTTTCTTAACGGCAACCGATTCACCCGTGAGAAGAGATTCGTTAATTTCAACGTAGCCAGACTTAATAATTCCGTCAACCGGAATTTGATTGCCCGTAGTAACTTTAAAAATATCATCAAGAACTACCATTGAAGAAGGGATTTCGATTTCTTCGCCGTTACGAATAACTTTTGTGGTAGGGGATTGAAGAATCGATAATTTTTCAACCGAACGTTTAGCGTTTATTTCTAAAATAATACTAAATAAAATATTAGGAATAACTACTAAAACGAAAAGATAGTTACCTATTGAAACGCCGGCTACTGAATATGCGATAAATACAATAACGTAAAGCAAATTAAAAAACGTACAGGTATTTGAAAGTATAATTGATAAAATAGACTTAGAATATTTGGTATTAACTTCATTTGTAAGTCCGTCAATTATTCGAGATTCTACTTGACTATCGCTTAAACCTTGTTCAATGGAAGGAGAAAATCTCTCAGCATCAGCGTGAGAAACTTTAACTTTTTTAACCTTTAATTTAGGTTTTTCTAAAATATCCTTTGATTGATTATCATCACCGTCTTTAGTTAGCGTACTTTCACAAGAAGATAGCGAAAATTCATCTTCAATAACTTCGCTACTTGTAGTGACTTGTTGTTTTTTAGTTTTCATCTTAAAACCACCTAATTTAATGTAGTATAATGACATAGTAACATTTTTTTTAATTTTAATCAAGAGTTTTACGTAAAATTATATTCTACAAGTAGAAATATAATTTAAAATATGAATATTGTAGTTGACAAATGAATAATAATGTATTAAAATATTAACATACTTTGATATTCTAATAGGAGGTAAAAATGCAAACAAGTTATACGTTAACGGAAAGTCAATTGCAAAAAATGAGCAATAATTTTAAAGCGCTTGCTGATGAAAGTCGTATAAAAATATTATTATTTTTGTTAGATGGCGAAAAAAGTGTTAATACTATATCTACACGTTTATCGATAGGTCAGTCGGCGACGTCGCATCATCTACGAATTTTAAAAGATACGGGCATTTTAAAAGTAAAAAGAGAAGGCAATATCAATTATTATTATATAAGTGATAAACACATTGAAACGATAATGCAAACGTCGTTAGAACATTTAGGTTGCTAAGCGAGGGAATTATGAAAGATTATAAAGGAAGAATAAAATTACTATCACAAAGTAGTGTGGAAATTACTGAAACGGAAATATCTAAAATAGACGGTTTAGAAAAGGTTGAAGTAAACGAAGGTATATTATATTATACGTATTACGACACTGCTAACGATTACGATATTATGGTAAGTTTAATGAATTTACTTGAAAGTAAAGGAATTGAAAGCGAGCCTATGTTTGAAGATGAAGAAATTGATAAAAACGACGATACTTCAACGATAACAGAGCAAGAAGAAATTCAACAAACCGAGCAGGTTGAAGAAATAAAAGAAGAAAATGAAGATTACGAAGTTGATAATAGCGAAGACGAAGAAGATGACGACGAGAGTGAAGAACTTGCTGAAAAAAGAGAAAGAAAACTCAAATTCATAGAAATGTGCATTTCGTTAGTTTTACTAATTGCAAGTTTCATAATAAAAAGTGCGTGGTCAATAAAAATAGCGTCATACGTTCAATTAGTAGCGTTTGTTGTAATAGGTTACGAAGTTATATTTGAAGCGATAGAAAAAATGTTCAAAAAAGAAATTTTTAGTGAAGATTTTTTAATGAGTATAGCGTCGTTTTCGGCAATAGCGTTAGGTCACACGGTTGAAGCGATAGGAATAATGCTTTTGTTTTCAGTGGGAGAGATGTTTGAACACGTTGTTACCGATAATTCTAAAAAAATAATAGATAAATTAAAGAACTTAAATCCATTAACGGTAAATATGATAGACGAAAATGGAGATGTTGTAAATATTGAGCCTGAAAACGTGCCTGTTGGAAGTATTATTTTAGTAAAAGCGGGGGAGAAAATAGCGCTTGATGGAGAAATAATCGAAGGGAAAGCAAGTTTTGACAGTAAAGCGTTAACGGGCGAAAGTAATTTAATCGCACTCGAACAAGGAAATGAAGTGTACGGCGGTTATATTAACGTTGACGGCGTTGTAAAAATTAAAACCACTAAAACTTATAGTGAAAGTGCTATAAATAAAATTGTTGAAATAGTAAACCAATCGCAAGAAAAAAAGGCAAAAAGCGAAAAATTTATAGAAAAATTCGCTAAAATATATACGCCTATCGTTATAATTTTAGCGCTTTTAATAACGTTCGTAGGTCCAATATTTACAAGCGATTACGCTGTAAATTTACCAAAGTGGGCGTTAAAGGGAATAATGTTACTTTGTATATCTTGTCCTTGTGCAGTTGTAATATCTATACCGTTAGTATATTACTGTGGATTAGCAACGGCATCACTTAAAGGCGTTATAGTAAAAGGCTCAAACTACTTAGAAAGTTTATCAAAATGTAAAACGATAGCCTTTGATAAAACGGGAACTTTAACGGAAGGAGTTTTTGAAATTACAAAAATTCAATCAACGTTAAAATATCAAGGAAAAATTTTAAAATACGCAAGTATTTGTGAAAAGTATTCAAACCACCCGTTAGCAATTGCAATCAAGAGTAAATGCGAAGATATTGAAGAAGCAAGCGATTATAAAGAGTTTGCGGGAAGAGGCGTAAGTTGCGTATATAATAATCAAGTATTAATATGTGGTAACGCAAAATTTTTAACTGAAAATAATATAAAATTCATTGAAAATACAAGTTTAGGCATGAAACTGTACGTTGCGGTAGATAACGAATATGCAGGCGTAATAGTATTAAACGATAAAATCAAAAAAACGAGTTATGGTGCGATTTTAGAGTTGTACGATGCTGGAATTGAAAATACCGTAATGTTAACGGGCGATAATAAAGATTACGCTAAACATATAAGAAAAGAACTTAAAATGAAGCGTTCGGTAAGTGAATTGCTTCCACAAGATAAAGTAAAGGAAATAGAGAGTTTATTACAAGAAAATAAAGGTAAAACGGTATGTTTTGTTGGAGACGGAATAAACGATGCCCCATCTTTAACAAGGGCGGACGTTGGTATCGCTATGGGCGGACTCGGTAGTGATATAGCAATAGAAAGTGCAGATATCGTGGTTACTGATGACGATTTATCTAAAATTCCGTATATAATAAAATTAGCAAAGCGAACGAACAAAATAGCAAAGCAAAATATAGTATTATCATTAGGAATTAAACTTTTAGTTACTATATTAGCCGTAACGGGTTTAAGTTCAAGTTTATGGCTTGCAATAGGTGCTGACGTAGGCGTTTTAATATTAGCAATATTAAATTCAGTAAGAAATAGAGCAAAAATAATATAAAAATATGGCGTTGTGAATTCACAACGCCATAAATTATTTAATTAGTTTACTAAACTATAATATTTACTAATCTACCTTTAATTATAATAATTTTTCTTATTTCTTTACCTTCTAAAAGTTTAACGATAGTTTCATTTTGTTTAACGGCATTTTCAATTTCTTCATTAGAAAGAGAAGAAGAAATTACCATTTTAGCACGCATTTTACTATTTATTTGAATTGCTATTTCAATTTCGTCTTTAATAAGAGCGCTTTCGTCGAAAACAGGATAACTTTCAGTAAATATAGATTTTTTATTGCCTAATATTTCCCATAATTCTTCGCTAAAATGTGGAACAAGCGGAGCAATAAGTAAAACTAAATCTTTAATACAATCTTTTAAGAAGGCTATATTTTTAACGCTACTATCAAGAGCGTCGTATTTGTAAATAGCGCTTACGTATTCCATAAGTCTAGCAACGGCAGTGTTAAACGAGAAGTTAGATATATCTCTATCAACGTTTTTAATAGTGTAGTGTCTAACGAAGTTAAGTTGTTTTTCTTCACTACCAAAACTATTTACTTTGTTTGTTTTATAGTCGTTTATGGTAAGTACGATTTTTTCAAGTCTATCTAAAAATTTAGCAATCGACTTAATACCACCGTCGTTCCAAGGACCGCCTTCCGTATAAGAAAAACCAAACATTAAATAAAGTCTAAAAATATCAGAGCCGTAAGCCTTAACGTAGTCGTCAGGAGAAATTACGTTACCCCTTGATTTACTCATTCTGTTTCCGTCAGGACCTAAAATAACGCCTTGATGAACGAGAGATTTAAAAGGCTCGTCAAAATTAAGATAGCCCATATCTCTTAACGCTTTTGTAAAGAAACGAGCGTAGAGTAAGTGCATACAAGCGTGTTCAGCACCGCCAACGTATTTGTCAACAGGTAACATTTTATTGATAATTTCGCTATCAAAGGCTTGCTTGTCGTTATGAGCGTCTGGATATCTTAAAAAATACCAACTTGAACAAACGAAAGTATCTAAAGTGTCAACGTCTCTACGGGCGTCGCCACCGCATTTAGGACATTTACAGTTAACGAATTCTTCACTTTTAGCAAGAGGCGATTTGCCGTCAGGCTTAAATTCTACGTTGTAAGGAAGTTTAACGGGTAAATCTTCTTCGGGAACGGCAACCGTGCCACATTTATCACAATAAATAATAGGAATAGGAGCGCCCCAGTATCTTTGACGAGAAACGAGCCAGTCCCTTAAACGATAGTTTACTTTAAACGAACCGCAGTCGTTAATGTGTAAGTCGCTAAGAATTTTCTTTCTTGCTTCTTCACTTGTAAGACCGTCGTAATTAATACTGTTAACGATTATACCGTCGTCAGTAAAAGGAAGGTCGTCGTTTTGACCGTTACTTGATTTAACAACTCTCGTAATAGGTAAGTTGTATTTGTTGGCAAATACAAAATCTCTATCGTCGTGAGCAGGAACGCCCATAACACAACCGGTACCGTAAGAGTAGAGTACGTAATCACTAATCCAAATAGGAACTTTTTTGTTGTTTACGGGGTTAATACAATATGCGCCCGTGAAAACACCGGTTTTTTCTCTATCGAGAGAAAGTCTATCAATTTCTTTAGCCTTAGCAGTTTCTTCAATGTACTTTAATACTTCGCTAGATTGCTTTTTAGTCATCAATTTTTTAACGAGTGGGTGTTCAGGTGCTAAAACTACGTAAGAAACGCCGAAAATTGTATCGGCTCTTGTAGTGAAAACTTTAAATTCGTCTTCGCCGTTTTCGCATTTGAATAAAATTTCGCCACCGATAGACTTACCTATCCAGTTTCTTTGCATAGCCTTAGTTTTTTCAGGCCAGTCAAGATTATCTAAACCTTGTAAAAGTTCTTCAGCGTAATCGGTAATTTTAAAGAACCATTGAGTTAAATTCTTTTGAATTACGGGATTGTGACATCTTTCGCACTCGCCTTGAATAACTTGTTCGTTAGCAAGAACCGTTTGACAACTTTGACACCAGTTAACAGGTGCTTCTTTCCTATAAGCAAGACCATTTTTGTATAATTGTAAGAAAATCCATTGAGTCCACTTATAATAATCAGGCATACAAGTTTTAATTTCTTGAGACCAGTCGAACATAGCGCCCATATCACGAAGAGTATTTTCCATAGTTTCTATATTTTTAATAGTAGAATCTTGTGGATGAATACCCGTTTTAATAGCGTAGTTTTCAGCAGGCAAACCAAAAGCGTCAAAGCCCATAGGCTGAAAAATTTCAAATCCCTTCATTTTTTTGTATCTTGCAAAAGAGTCGGTAGGGCCGTAGTTATACCAGTGACCTACGTGTAATTTTGCTGCCGATGGATATGAAAACATTTCTAAGCAATAATACTTTTTATCAATATTTTTCTTGTCAAAATTATTTATTTTGCTTTTTTCCCATTTTACTTGCCACTTTTTTTCAATTTCGTGCATATTCATAAGGGTTTTACCTCCTATAAAGCGTGTAATTTTATAACAACGTATGTTATTATACCACTATTTTTTATAAAAGTAAAAGGTTTTTTGCAATTTAGTAATACAAATTACTAAGAATATTGACAAAACGGCATAAATGTAATAAAATATGTTAGAATTAAAACGAGGTGAAAAAATGAGTGAGTTAATTACGATACAAAACGATAATTTAATAGTAGTCGTTTCAACCGTTGGAGCCGAAGTACAAAGCATAAAATTTTTAAATGAAGAAAGGTTATGGCAAGCAGACGAAAGATTTTGGAAGGGGCATAGTCCGTTATTATTTCCTATTTGCGGAAGACTTAAAGACGGTTATTATAACTATCAAAATAAAAGTTATGAAATGAAGATACACGGAATAGTAAGAAACGAAAATTTTGAAGTTTTAAGTTTAGAAAAAACTAGTGTAACGTTAGGTTTTTCATCAAATAGTGAAACTAAAAAAGTATATCCTTTCGACTTTTGTTATAAGGTTATGTATAAACTTAAAGGCGACACTTTGCAAACGTATTATTTTGTAGAAAATACGGGCGAAAATCCGTTGTATTACAACGTTGGTAGTCACGAAGCCTATATGATAAACGGCGAAGATTTTGAAAATTATTCTATACTTTTTGACGGAATAAACGAAATAAAAGTAACCACGATTATTGATAATTTTATGAGTGATAAAAGTTTTACTTTGCCATGTAAAAACGGCGAATTTGCCTTAAAAAAAGAATATTTTGATTGTAAGAGTTTAATGCCTAACGGATATTCTTCGTTAGATAGTATGGTGCTTGAAAATATTCCTTCAAAAAGAGCAACGTTACTATATAAAGGCGAAGAAAAACTTTCAATATATTATAATGATTTTCAAAATATGGTTTTGTGGACTATACTTGGCGCATCATTTTTAGCAATTGAAGTGTGGGAAGGTATTCCAGACACGTACGATACAACTCACAATTTAGAAGATAAGAAAGGTATTACGAAACTTGAAAAGGGCGAAGGCAAAACTTATTATCATAGCGTAACTTTTTCATAATTTGATAGTCAACGTTAAAATCTTATAAAAATATTAAATTTAGGAGTAATTTATATGATATCATTGATAGTATCTTTTTTAGTTGGGGTATTGTTAGTAGTTATTGGCATTACAAATATTAGAGGAAATATATCTACGCTACACTCTTATCATAGACGCCGTGTTTCAAAAGAAGATATAAAACCTTTTGGCAAAATGATAGGAATAGGCACGATTATATGTGGGTGTGCAATTATGATTTTTAGTATTTTTAACGTAATTGCTAAACGTGTACAAATTTTTAGTTTGGTAGGAACAATAATTTTAATCATAGGGCTTATAGTGGGCAGTATAATTTGTTTTTGGGCTATGATAAAATACAATAAAGGAATTTTTTAATTTTTAAATTTACGTTTACTAAGCAAAAAGCACTCAACGTTAAAAAAGTTAACGTTAAAAATATAATGAAACTTCAAAAATTTACAAAAAATACGCCATTAAAGTTAAAACTAAAAAATAATAGACAAAAAACGCACAATTGTCGCTCTTCCCGTAGGGGATTGCGACAACTAAATAAATCCTTACGGATTTGTGATATTCGTCTAACGACGAGTGATATTGCCTATCGGCAGTTATATTCGCCTTATGGCGAGTTAAGGATTTATTTAATATAACTTTGACTGCAAGTCAAAATATAACTGCTTGCAAAACAAGCAATATCACTTTTAGCCACAAGGCTAAAAATATAACTAATATGTTTCTATTTTTTGTGGACAAGAAAAGCACACTACCTTTCACTTTTAGTGAAGTATAGTGTGCTATACTTTTGTTATGGATAAAAAATCCCTAAGCGTAGAGCCTTTTTGTGCGTTTTTTTGTATTTATAGTTGAAAAATACTATATATTGTGTTACAATATGTGTATTATGAAATAGTATGCCTTAGCGGTAATACGTTTTTTTATATGATTTTTTATATTTGGAGGAAAACATTTTGGCTAAAACATATAGTTCCGAAAATATTCAAATACTTAAAGGATTAGAGGCTGTTAGAACAAGGCCGGGTATGTATATAGGCTCAACGGGATCAAAGGGCTTACATCATATTTTATGGGAAATTATTGATAACGCCGTTGACGAAGCAAGTAACGGCTATGCTAAAAAAGTCATAGTTACTTTACATGCCGACGGAAGTGCATCGGTTGAAGACGATGGTAGAGGTATGCCCGTTGATATTCATAAAGAAGCGGGCGTAAGCGGTGTTGAAGTAATATTTACGCAATTACACGCAGGTGGTAAATTTAATAGTGATAACTATCAATATTCAGGCGGATTGCACGGTGTTGGCGCATCTGTAACCAACGCACTTAGCGAGTGGCTTAAAGTTGAAGTTTATAACAAAACGATATATACTATGGAATTTTCTTCGTATTTAGACCCAACTACTAAAAAAATGGTTTCAGGCGAAAGGAAAGCACCGCTTAAAGATACGGGGATAAAAACGATTAAACACGGTACTTTAGTAAGGTTTAAACCAGATGCGAAAGTATTTGAAACGACTAATTTTTCCGAAGAAATAATTTGTACGAGATTAAGAGAAACTTCCTTTTTAAATAAAGGCTTAGAATTAGTTTTTTACGATTTAAGAAAAAATGAAAAAGCCGAGCCTCAAATTTTCAAAAGCGAGGGCGGAGTTATCGATTACGTTAAATATATAAATAACGGAAAAACGGTATTATACGACGAGCCTATTTATTATTCAGGCGAACTCAACGGAATTTTAATAGAAGTAGCGCTTCAACATAACGACGGTTATGCTGAAAGCATATTTTCATTTGTAAATAATATTCCAACGGTTGACGGTGGTATGCACGACGTTGGTTTTAAGTCGGGTATGACTAAATTTTTTAACGACTACGTTAAAGAAAATCGCAATTCAAAAAATAAAGACACGTCGTTTAACGGCGAAGATTTTAGAGTTGGTTTAACGGCGGTTATAGTCGTTAAAATGAAGAACGTTCAGTTTGAGGGGCAAACGAAAGGCAAACTTGGAAATATAGAAGCAAGACCAGCAGTAGAAAGTGCCACTTACGACGGTTTAAGCGAGGCGTCTAAAAACAAAAAGCAAGCAAAATGTTTTGAAGCCATATTAGAAAAAGCGTTAAGTGCCGCAAAAGAAAGAGAAGCGATAAGAAAGACAAAAGAGTTAAATAGAGCAAAATCAGGCGCAGAGTCTACAAGGTTACTCGGTAAACTTGCCGGTTGTTCAAGTAAAGATGCGTTGAATAACGAAATATTTATAGTTGAAGGCGATAGTGCAGGCGGTAGTGCAAAAGAGGGTAGAGATAGAAAACATCAAGCAATTTTACCACTTCGTGGTAAACCTCAAAACTCTTTAAAAACGCCGTTACTAAAAGTGTTGAATAACGACGAAATGAAAACTATAATCTCAGCACTTGGTACGGGTATAGGTAACGACTTTGATATTAAGGGTTTAAATTATGGTAAAGTAATAATTTTATCCGATGCCGATATCGATGGATATCATATAAGAAGTTTACTTTTAACTTTCTTTTTCAGGTATATGCCAAAACTTATTACCGAAGGGCATTTGTATATAGGAATGCCACCGCTTTACAAAGTGTATAAAGAGAGTACGGGTGTAGTAGAGTATGCTTATAACGAGAAAGAGAGAGAAGTTGCGCAAGAAAAAGTCGGTAGAGGTTATAAAATACAACGCTACAAAGGTTTAGGCGAAATGAATCCTATACAATTATGGGATACTACCTTAGACCCAGCAAAACGTTTGCTTATACAAGTAACTATTGAAGATGCTTTAAACGCTGAAAGGTTAATGACTACTTTAATGGGTGACGATATTGAAGAGCGTAAAAAATATATACAAAAACACGCTAATTTTAATAAGCGAGATAATTTTGAAATTAAATGATAATAAAGGAAAAGTAGTAAAATGAGTGAAGAAATTAAAAAGGAAAACGTAATACTAACAGATATAGAAACCGTTATGCACGATACTATGATTCCTTATGCTGAATCGGTATTGCTTGAAAGAGCGCTACCACGTGTAGAAGATGGTTTAAAACCCGTTCAAAGAAGAATTTTATATGCAATGCACGAACTTGGCTTAACGCCAGACAAGCCTTATAAAAAGAGTGCAAAAGTAGTAGGTGAATGTTTGGCTAAATATCACCCACACGGCGATAGTTCGGTATACGAGGCTATGGTTCATATGGCGCAACCGTTTGTAATGGGTATGACGCTTGTTGACGGTCAAGGAAACTACGGCTCTGTTGACGGCGATAAAGCGGCGGCAATGAGATATACTGAAGCAAGGCTAAATTCCTTAGCGCTTGAAATTTTAAGAGATATTGACAAAGACACCGTTGACTGGGGTAACAACTACGACGATTCGTTAAAAGAGCCAACGACAACGCCTTGTCGTTTTCCAAACATTTTAGTAAACGGAGCAGTTGGTATAGCCGTTGGTTTAGCAACGAACATACCGCCACATAACATTGTAGAAGTAATAGATGGTGCTATTGCTTATATTGACAATCCAAAAATTAAACTTAGCGAAATGATGCAAATAGTAAAAGGTCCTGATTTTCCAACGGGCGGTTATATTATTGCTAACGACGGTTTAGAAAGTGCTTACGAAACGGGTAAAGGCAAAATTTTAATAAGAAGTAAATTAAGCGTAGAGTGCGAAAATAATGGAAGACAATCTATAATAGTAACAGAAATTCCATATCAAGTAAATAAAGCCAAACTTATAGAAAGTATAGGCGAATTGATGATAGAAAATAAAGAAGAATTCGGTGGAATTAGTGACGTTGTAGACGAGTCTGATAGACACGGAATGCGAATTGTTATCAAACTCAAAAAAGACGTTGATGCAAACGACTTATTATCTTTGCTTTATAAAAAGACTAATTTACAAGTTTCATACGGTATAAATATGGTAATGATAGCCGATGGCAAACCACAACAATTAGGATTATTACCTATTTTAAATTACTATACCGAATATCAAAAACAAGTAGTACTTAGAAGAACTAAATTTGATTTAAGCAAAGCAAAAGCAAGGCGTGAAATAGTAAACGGTTTAATTATTGCCGTAACTAATATTGATAAAGTTATTCAAATAATCAAAAAGTCGCAAGACACTGCAACTGCAAGGCAAAATTTAAGAAAAGAATTTGGCTTAACTGAAATTCAAGCGCAAGCAATTTTAGACTTAAAACTTGCAAGATTAACACGCTTAGAAATTGACAATTTAAAAGATGAACTTGTATATTTAGATAATTTAATTAAGTCATTACAAGAAATCGTTGATAGTAAAAGAAAATTAAATAGCGTTGTTAAAGAAGAATTAAATCAAGTTAAGCGTAAGTATAAAACGTTAAGGCGTTCGGTAATCGTTGGTAGCGAAAGTGAAATTCAAGCCGAAAGATTTGATGATGAAAAACCTATTGAAAACTACGTTTTAGGTTTTAGCGGAAAGTCGCTCGTAAGAAAAGTAAAACTTATGAGTTATTCAAGAAGCAAAGCGGTAAAACCAACTAACGCAGAAGTATTTTTATTTAGCGTAAATTGTACTTCAGTTGATACTATATACGCTTTTACTAATAAGGGTAATTTATTTAGATTAAACTTAGATAATATTGCCGAAGCACGTGGAGCAGGTCAAGGTGGCGTAACTTTTGATAGTTTATTTAAAGAAGCGTTAAAAGATGAAGTTCCCGTTAGATTTTTTACGGGTAAAGATAAAGAAAAGGGTGGAAAACTTGTACTTTACACTAAAACGGGCGCTATTAAAGGCTTAGAGTGGAGTGAACTTGAATTTAGTCGCTCAAATTGCTTAGTAATAAAATTAAAAGACGATGACGTTGTAATCGGCGTTGAAGAAATTGACGAAAGTAAAGATTTATTCTTTATTACCGAGCAAGGTATGTGCTTGCGTGCTAAAAACGAAGTACCAATATATGGAAGAAATGCCGGTGGCGTAAAGGGTATGGATTTAGACGACGGCGATAGCGTAATATACGCTTCACAAATAAATGCTGACGAAGATATAGCAATAGTAGGTTCAAGTTTTGGAACGTTCAAAAAGGTATTACTCGGTGCAATAACCCCTACGTCAAGAGCAAGAAAGGGCGTGAGAATAATTGACGTTAAAAACGGTATTACCGATGAGTGCGTAGTATTTGCAAACACGTTAAAGCAAAGTGAAGAAGGCGTATTAGTAGTCGTTGATAGAATAGGCGCAGTATATCATATTGAAACAAACGAAATATTAATCGATAGTAGGACGACAAAAGGAAGATACGTTCCAAGCGTTGGTGCGTGTCAGCCGTTAGTTGTCTACTATTCCAAGCGTTAGCGGGCAGGGAAAGTCAATAGTAAATACTGAAAGCGTATGTAGTGAAGAAACTCATACGCAACTTTCCGTACCCGAAAAAACAAAAAAACAAGTACAAGTTGAAGAAAAAATAACTAGTGAAGAATTAGATAATAATTTAAAATCACAAGAAGAAATTGAAGAAATTTCTCAAGAAAAAATAAAAGATGAAAGCAGTTTAGAAGTTAAAGAAAGCGTGCTAAATTTACCTTCTTCAAAAGAACAATTTAAAAATGCCGAAAATTTAATAATAAAATTATATAGCGAAATTTTCTCTAAGACTGAGAATTTCAAACCTACGAAAAATCAAACTATAGGCGACTTATTGATATATTTTGGCATAAAAGCAAAGGGTTTAGGTTTATATCAAAAATTTATAACGGAATATAGAGTTGAAATTGAAAACGATAGCGTTAGAGAGAGTGAAAACTATATTCCATACGCTGTAAAATTAACCGTTTTCGTTGATAAGAAATTTAAAACAAGTTACTCTAAAAAACTCGTTGAATATTTACTTTTGGCGCTTCTTTATTTAGATGGCGATAATGAAAGTGTAGTAAAAGATATTCCTTCTTCATTAAACGCAATTTACGATTATCTAATAAAAAATCAAGTTGACGTTTTATAGCAAAATAATATGACATTTGAAAAAATTGTGTTATAATAATTTATAAACGTATAAAAATAAAGGAGACGTTATGGAAAAAGAATTTAATCCAATTGAAACTTTAGTTCCAGATGGTGGAATGACCGCAATATTAAGAAGAGTTGGCTGTATAGGTGATAGTTTGTCATCTGGAGAGTGTGAATACGTAAAAGAAGATGGAACAATCGGTTTTTATGATTTATACGATTATTCGTGGGGACAATTTATGGCAAGAAAATGCGGTTTAGAAGTGTTTAATTTTTCTTGCGGGGGCTTAAAGGCAAGAACTTTTCACGAATATGCAGGCTATAATAAAGCGTTTTCAAGAGAAAAGGCTAGTAAGGCTTATATTATAGCGCTTGGCGTAAACGATATGAGTCATATAGATACCGCATACCCTGAACTTGGTTTTGGTAGCATTAAAGACGTTGATTTTGAAGTTATGGAAAATCATAAACCGTCGTTCGTAGGTTATTACGTAAAAATTATATTAAAAATAAGAAATTTAGTTCCAGATGCAAAAATATTTTGCGTAACAGTACCAAGAGACGACCGTCTTAGTAAAGAAAAGTCAGACCTTTTTGATAAACACGCTGAATTTATTAGAAGTTTACCAAATTATTTTAAATCGTTATACGTAATAGATTTAAGAAAATACGCTTGTGATTTTGGCGAAGAATTTTCTAAAAAATATAGGCTTGGTGGTCATTTAAGTCCGTTAGGATATAAATACGTTGCTGATTTAATTTCTACTTATATTGATTATATTATATGTAACAACGTTGATGATTTTAAAGGCATAGGCTTCGTTGGAACGGGGTTAAAAGCACGAGATTAAAAAGTGTTAAAAATTAAAAAAGCGTAAATTTAAAAATTTAATTAAAAATGAGTTCAGTTGAAACTGAACTCATTTTTCAATTTTATAGATATTTCGATATTATAATAATAAAATAGTTTTTTCGTTATTTTTAACAATATTCTTTTATCACACGTGGAATTACGTAATTTGCCGTGTATCGTAAGATATGCGGCATCTTATTTTAGGTTAATTCAATCATAGGCAAAGAGCCGCTTGAAAACAAAACAGTTTGTTTTCAGCGGTTTTTTTTAGTTACTTCAACTTTTTCATTAAGTCTAAAATCGTTTGTTTGCCGTCTTGTGAAAGATTGTTATATAAATCTAAAACGTTTTTATCTTCTTTGTTGTAATGTTCGCCCATATAAAAGAAATCTTGTGGGGTTATATCTACAATATCAAAAAAATCTAGCAAAGTGCTAACTTTTAATTCAACACTCTTGTTTTCTATTCTTTTCATAAATTGTTCGCTATAACCAAGCCTTAAACTAGTTTCTCTTGCTGATAAGTTGGCTTTCGTTCTAAAAAATCCAATCCTATTGATAATTTCGTTGTAATCAATTATCTTATCCATAATAAAATCTCCAATACTTGATAATAATATTTTATCTAATATTGGAATTTCTAACCCTGCATACAACGACCCCAAAATTGTAATTATTACCCAATATACGACATTGTGTGGTTGACTTTTGATTATAAATGTCATATAATGTTTAAATATCAGTCATTGAGTGTGGGGTTTAATACGTTGCTAATCGTAAAATGTTCATTGTGCTACAATTATAATAAATCGTTGTATTAATTTTAATCAACGTCTAACGTGTCTTTATTGAAAAGAGAATCAGCAAAAAATTCTTCTATTGATAAACCAAAGCCATCTGCAATTTTAGCAATAGTCGTTAATTTTATATCTTTATTTCTTTCGTCAATTATATTCTTTAAAGTTTGCTCTGGCATAACTATCATTTTGCAAAGTGCATATCTAGTCATATTATGCTTTATAAGTAGATTGCTAATTCTTAAAGCAACTGCTCTCTGTAATTTCATAGTATTTCTCCTTTTCTTATAGTTTATCTCTAACTGTTTTGAAAAATACTCAATTACAGAGTGGTAAAAATTAAAAAATGTGCTATAATAGTCTTGAAATTACAGCAAATTTTTAAAATAGTCCAAAACTTGTAATTTGGCAACCTGCAATTTGGGAGGCATTATGAATAATAAAGTTTGTTCGTTTTTCGGTCATAGAAAAATTGAAACAACAAAAGAACTTAAACAAAAAGTAAAAGAAGTTATTGAAGATTTGATAGTTAATCATAACGTATTTATTTTTTTGTTTGGCAGTCGTAGTGAATTTGATAGTATTTGTCACGAAGTGGTTACTAAACTAAAAGAAAAATATACTAACGTTGTAAGAAAATGTTACACTTGCAAGAGTGAAGGTTTTACGTTAGAGAGTGAGAGAGCGGAGTTAGAAGAATATTATAGTCGTTATACAAAAGAAAAAGTTACCTTGCTTGGATTTGAAGAGGAAGTTGAACACAAAACGAAATATACGGCTGGTCGAGCGAGTTACGTGGAAAGAAACCAAGCAATGATAAATGATAGTGATTATTGTATATTTTACTATGATGAAAACTACCAACCTAAAATGCGAAAATACTCAAAACGAAGTGTTTGTTATTATCAACCTAAAAGTGGAACAGCCCTTGCCTACAAGTATGCCAAGCAAAAGAAAAAAATTGTATTTAACGTAAAATGTTAAGTTTTATACAAAATAAAAAAACTCGACCTTTTCATAAGTCGAGTTTAAATTATTTTTTCTCTTAAAGTGTTTTACACAAAGAAATTAACATTGTTATATTATATTTGCCCGAACTCGCCAACGGCGAATAAAACTTTGCGTAGCAAAATATAACTGCGTTAGCAATATAACTTGCTTGAAAAGGCAAATATAACTAGTGCGTCAGTAATAGGAATTATTACTGACGCACTTATTGGAGCTGATGACGGGATTTGAACCCGTGACCTCCGCCTTACCAAGGCGGTGCGCTACCTCCTGTGCCACATCAGCATATTAAGTTTTGCTATAAAGTTGTATGTTGTATACTAAACCATAACGCTTATACTTACATAATATCATATAAAAAAATTTTTGTCTAACGTTTAGTGGCACTTTTTAAGTGCCACTTTTAATTAATTTATTTTGTTAGTAAATTTTTGTAGTATTTATATAATTCTTCAACAATAAAACGTAGTTTAGTAACCGAATAGTTTTTATTTTTAGGAAAACAATAATATTGAATTTTAGTAGTTCCTATTGAAAAAACGTCGCCTATTTCATACCAATAATAATCGGCGTTTAAACTATAACTTGTTAGTGGCGGTTGAGTGTAGTTTAAGGTATTATCTTTATTTGTTAAACTAAACCCGTCTTTTGTATGAGTAACTACGCCGTCGCCAACAAAATATAAACTTTTACTGTCTTTTAAAATAGCAATATCAACGTCTAAAACCGTCTTATAGTTAGATAAATTATCTAATAACTCTTTTTTAACGCAATCTCTTTGCCAGTTCACCCAATTTGGAATATGATTAAATTCCGTTTCACCGCTAAGCGCTAAAAGGTATCCGTTTTCAGTTAATGTATATTGTTTATTACAATGCGTGCAAGTTAGGGTAGTTTTTAAACCCTTTAACGTATTTTCGCTGTTACAGTTAGGACATTTATATAAAACTCTTTCTAAATAGTCAGTCCTAAAACCTTCACTAATTATAATATTATTTTGTTGCTGTTCTCTAAATGCGTCAAATGAAAATTTATCTCTTATAATTTTATTTATATCGTTAGCGGAATAAGAAGAAATTTCATTTTTATCTAAAACACACTCAACGATAGCAGACGTTTTAACTTTTCTAAGTTGCAAATTGTTATATAAAGGGTCCCTTAAAAAAGCACCGCTTGTTATAACCGTTACCACGCTTGCGTTAAGAGATTTAATTAGTTTACCAACGCTATCGGGCAAAATGGTAGAAGTTCCATCAAATGAATAGCCCGCTTCGGGATAAATTAAAACGGACGTTTTTAATACGTTTAAACAATAGTTTATATCTTTAACCAATTGAATATCGTTAACAAATTTAGTTGTTGTAACGCAACCAAGTTGACGCATAAGCCATTTTTTGCCAACGATAGCATCTTTAGTGCAAACTATATTAAAAGGTTTTGGATAGAATATTTTAGAAGCAATTTTTAAGTCAATAAAACTTGAGTGATTCATTAAAATTAAGCAAGGTTCATTTTTAGCAATTTTATCCATATTTATTGATTTATAACTAAATTTAGTTTGTAATAAATCTTTAATTGCTAATAACCTTACGAGTGAACGAAAAATAAAATTAGGCTTTTTAGGTTTATATCTATTTTCGCAAGGAATTTTTAAACTTTCATTATAAGAAATTTTTTTAGTTTTGATTTTCATATGCCCTCAAATATAAAAATATTATGCTATAAGTATATTTTAAAATAAAAACAGTATAAATGCAATACTTTTTTATATTTAAGTTGCATTTATATAAAAATAATGTTAAAATAATTGTACGAGGTTATGATGTTAAGTAAATCTGTTTTAGAATTAGTAGGCAATACGCCTTTATTAAAATTGAATAATATAATAAAAAAACATCAACTAAAAGCAAATATTTATGCAAAACTTGAATTTTTAAATCCAACGGGCTCAATAAAAGATAGAACGGCATTATACGTTATTTTAGATGCTGAAAAGAAAGGCTTACTCAAAAAAAACGGAACGGTTATCGAGGCTACGAGTGGAAATACGGGCATAGGCTTAGCAAGTATATGTAAAAGTAAGGGTTATAATTTAATACTAACAATGCCTGATACTATGAGTGAAGAAAGGCGTAAACTTTTAAAACATTATGGAGCAACGCTCGTGTTAACTGACGGTAATTTAGGTATGCAAGGTAGTGTAGATAAAGCAAATGAATTACGTAACGAAATTGAAGGCAGTATATTAGCAAATCAATTTACGAATAACGCAAACGTATTAGCGCATTATGAAACTACGGGAAGGGAAATTATAAAAGACTTACCTAATACTGATATTTTTATAGCAAGCATAGGAACGGGTGGCACTTTTACGGGAACGAGTAAATATTTAAAAGAGCAAAATAGTAAAATAAAGTGTATAGGTGTAGAGCCTGAAAGTTCACCGTTACTTAGTAAAGGATATAGTGGTAAACACAATATACAAGGAATAGGCGCTAACTTTATACCTAAAATTTTAGATACGAACTATTTAGACGAAGTTTTAACTTGTAGCGATAGTGATAGTGTATTATTTGCAAAAGAAATTGCTAAAAGCGAAGGAATAAGCGTTGGGTTTTCATCGGGTGCAACTTTAAAATGTGCAATAGAAGTTGCAAAAAGAAAGGAAAATGAAGGTAAGAATATCGTAATAATATTTGCTGATAGTGGCGATAGATATTTATCTACGGAGATTTTTTCATAATGTTAAAAAAACTCTTTATAAAAGATTACAAAAACACTGAAAATGCAGTTGTGAGAGAAAAATACGGAGTTGTTGCGGGTTTTTTTGGAATAATAACGAATTTTTTCATTTGTATTTTTAAAATTATTGCGGGAATAATATCGGGCAGTATAACTATAATTGCCGACGGTGTTAATAATTTAACTGATGCACTCTCATCAGTATTAACGTTAATAGGTTTTAAAATTTCATCAAAGCCAGCAGATAAAGAGCATCCATACGGGCATGAAAGATTTGAAAACGTAACGGCATTAATAATCTCTCTAATAATATTTGCAGTAGGTGTTTTATTTTTAAAATCTTGTATAGAAAAAATCATATCGAAAGAAGGTATAGGTGTAATCACTTTATTTACCTATATTGTTTTAATAATTGCTATACTACTAAAAGTAGTACAAATGTTAGTATATTTAGATTTTTCTAAAGCGATATCGTCAACGGCTTTAAAGGCAACGGCAATAGACACGAGAAATGATATAATATCAACGTCGGTAACTTTAATAGCAGTATTTTTAATGGATTTTGCTAAAATAAACGTCGATGCTTACGCCGGTTTAATCGTTAGTGTGTTTATAGTTGTATCGGGCGTAAAAATGCTTTTAGAAACAATAAATCCGTTACTTGGCGTAATACCGCAAAAAGAAGAAGTAGATAAGTTAAAAAGTATAGTGTTAAGTAACCCAAAAATTTTAGGAATACACGATATTATAATTCACGAATACGGAAAAACAAATCATTTTGCATCACTTCACGTAGAAGTAGATTGTACTGAAAATATAATAGAAATACACGACGTTGTAGATAATTTAGAGCGTGAAGTGTATGATAAAATGGGTATTAAATTATCAATTCATTTAGACCCGGTTGACGTTAAAGATGCTGATAGGCAAAAATACTTAGAAATTGTTGAAAAAGTTTTAAAAGAGTATGACGAGAACGTGAAATTTCACGATTTTAGATTAGTAAAAGGTATAAGCCACTCGAATATTGTATTTGATTTAGTTATTCCTTTTGATAAAAAGTATGATTTACAAGAAATTATAAAAAGGCTTTCTAACGAATTTTCTATTTACGGCAAGTTTTATTTCGTTATTGAAACCGAGCCGGAATATATTTAATATTCGCATAAACGTAATAAAAAAATTCCTAATCAAGCGATTAGGAATTTTGTTTTTATTTAATTAAACGTTACCTTGTGCCTTCATAGCCTCGGCAACTTTAATAAAGCCGGCAATGTTAGCACCCGCCATATAATTACCTTTCATACCGTAAGTAGTAGATGCTTCGTCACACGCTTTAAATATGCTAACCATAATAGAGTGGAGTTTATTATCAACTTCTTCAAAAGTCCAACTATATCTAATACTGTTTTGACTCATTTCTAAACCAGATGTAGCAACGCCACCGGCATTTGATGCTTTTGCAGGGCCGTATAACATATTGTTTTCAAAATAAACGTCAATTGCTTCAGGAGTTGAAGGCATATTTGCACCTTCTGAAACGCAGTAGCAACCGTTTTTAGCAAGATTTAAAGCATCTTCTTTATTGATTTCATTTTGAGTAGCACAAGGAAGAGCAATATCGCACTTAACAGTCCAAATTCCGTGGCAACCTTCAACGTAAGTTGCGTTGCTGTGATAGTTAAGATATTCTTTAATTCTCTTTCTATCAACTTCTTTAATTTGTTTAACAGCGTCTAAATCAATGCCGTTTTCATCATAAATGTAGCCGTTAGAGTCGCTCATAGCAACAACTTTTGCACCAAGTGTAGTTGCTTTTTCGCAAGCGTATATTGCAACGTTACCAGAGCCTGAAACAACAACCGTTTGACCTTTAAACGATTTTCCGTTAGCCTTTAACATTTCTTCAGTAAAGTAGCAAAGACCATAACCCGTTGCTTGCTTTCTTGCTAATGAACCGCCGTATTGTAAACCTTTACCCGTTAATACGCCGTTAAACTCGTTTTTAATGCGTTTGTATTGACCAAACATATAACCAACTTCTCTTGCGCCTACGCCTATATCGCCGGCAGGAACGTCAGTATCGTTGCCTATATAACGGTAAAGTTCAGTAATAAAACTTTGACAAAATCTCATAATCTCATTATCGCTTTTGCCCTTAGGGTCAAAGTCAGCACCACCTTTACCGCCACCCATAGGAAGCGTAGTTAAACTGTTTTTAAAAGTTTGTTCAAAACCTAAAAATTTCATAATACTAAGGTTTACTGATGGATGAAATCTAATACCACCTTTGTAAGGACCGATAGCACTATTATATTGAATTCTAAAACCTCTGTTAACTTGAGTTTTGCCGTTATCGTCAGTCCAAGGAACTCTAAACATAATTTGTCTTTCAGGTTCAACAAGTCTTTCAATTACGCCAAGGTCAACTAAATCTTGTCTTTGTTCAATAACAGGTTGTAATGAAGTAAAAACTTCGGTTACCGCTTGAATAAATTCAGGCTCGTTTGCATTTCTTTTACAAGTTCTATCAAGTAAATCTAATAAATATTTATTCGTTAATTTCATAATATCACCTCATTACAAAATATTTTAAACCATTTTATATAAAATTGCAATCGTTTTATAAAAATTTTATTTATAAGTTTTAAACAAAAGTAAAATAATTTAAAAATACCCCTTTAAAAAACGTTTAATATATGTTAAAATATACGTAAAGAAAATTTAGGAGCATTTATGGGTACAATTATAGCAATAGGCGGTGGCTCGTTAAAAGAGAAAACCACTTTAAAAATAGATGAATACGTTTCAACCTTAGCAAAAGAGCACGCAAACGGAAAAAGGGCATACGGTCTTTTTATAGGAACGGCCTCGCACGATTTTATGCCTTCTTTTAATTCTTTTAGAAAAACGTACACTTCGGTGTTTGATATTAAGGCGGACGTTGTTTTAACAATAAATACGATAATGGATGAAGAAAAAATTAACGAAAAGTTTAGCAAGGCTGATTTTATATACATAGGCGGTGGAGACACTTTGTTTATGTTAAAGCATTGGCAAGAAAGCGGTTTATTAAATAAAATAATAAAGGCGTATAACGATGGGAAAATTATTGTAGGTCGTTCAGCGGGAGCAATATGTTGGTTTGAAACAATGTACACCGATAGTGAGGTTTATGGTAATTTTGACGAATATTCAATACAAAAAGGTTTAGGCGTAATTAAGGGTGTTTGTTCACCGCATTATAACCTTAGAAAATTAGATTACGAAAAGGCGATAATTGACAATAATTTTAATAACTGTTATGCAATAGAAGACGATTGCGCATTAGAATTTATTGACGGCAAATTAACTAAAAGTATATCAAGTGGTGGGAACGCATATATAATTTCAAACGATAACGGCAAAATCACAAGGCAAAAAATTTAGGAGATATATGAGAGTTTTTGATATAATTAAAAACAAGCGAGACGGTAAAAAACTGTCTAAAACTGAAATAGATTATATTGTTAGCGAATATACGAAAGGCAATATTCCCGATTATCAAATATCAGCGTTACTTATGGCAATATACTATAAAGGTATGTCGGTTGATGAAATTTGCAATTTAACTTTTGCTATTAGAGATTCGGGCGACAAACTTGATTTTTCAAATATAAAAGGCGTAAAGGTAGATAAACACTCTACGGGTGGAGTAGGCGATAAAACGAGTTTAATAATTGCGCCCATAGTTGCTTCGCTTGGCGTAAAAGTTGCTAAAATGAGTGGTCGCGGGCTAGGGCATACGGGCGGAACTATTGATAAATTAGAGTCAATTCCAAATTTTAACACAAGTTTAAGCGAAAGCGAATTTATAAAAATAGTAAACGAAATAGGCGTTGCAATAATTTCACAAAGTAAGAATTTAGCGCCCGCCGATAAAAAATTATACGCTTTAAGGGACGTTACGGCAACTATTGATAGTATTCCTTTAATAGCGTCAAGTATAATGAGTAAAAAATTATGCGCTGACGACGATTGTATAGTGTTAGACGTTAAGTGCGGTAGCGGTGCGTTTTGTAAAACTTTAAAAGAAAGTAAACGCCTTGCAAAAATTATGGTAGAAATAGGCAAAAACGCAGGCAAAAAAACGATAGCCGTAATTACTAATATGAACGTACCTTTGGGTAAGAACGTAGGTAATAGTTTAGAAGTTATTGAAGCCGTTAACGTATTAAAAGGTAAAGGCCCTAACGACTTAACACAAATTTGTATAATTTTAGCAAGTCAAATGTTATATTTAAGCGGAAAGGGAAGTTTAAGTGAGTGTGAATTATTAGTTAAAGAAAGTATATCAAGCGGTAAGGCGTTAGAAACTCTAATTAAAATGGTAAAAGCGCAAGGCGGAGATGAAAGCGTAATAATAGATACCGAAAAGTTTAAAAAAGCCAAATATAAAAAGGTGGTTAAAAGTTTAAATAGTGGTTATATATATAACGTTGATGCTGAGGGGTATGGAACGGCAAGTTTAATACTTGGCGCTGGAAGAAACACTATTGAAGATAGTTTAGATTATAGCGCTGGTATAATTTTACAAAAAAAGGTTGGCGACTACGTTTTACAAGGCGAAGAAATAGCATCTATTTATAGCGATAATGAAAAATCGTTAGATACGGCAGAGAAAAAACTACTTGAAAGTACGGTAGTTAAAAACAAAAAACCAAGAAAGCAAAAATTAGTATTAGGTATTATTAAGTAGGTAAATTATGGATATAAATAAAATTTTAAATAAATGTGACCATACGCTACTTGGTCAAGGGGCAACGAAAGAACAAATTAAAGAATTGTTAGATGACGGAATAAAATATAAAGTAGCGTCGTGTTGTATTCCACCTTGCTACGTAAAATTTGCAAAAGAATATTGTAAAAACAAGTTAAAAATATGTACGGTAATAGGATTTCCTAACGGAAACTCAACAACAAAGACCAAAATTTATGAAACCATAGATGCGTTAAACGACGGTGCTGATGAAATAGATATGGTTATAAATATAGGAATGCTAAAAGCAAAAAATTATGATTACGTATTAGAAGAAATAAAACTTATAAAAGAGGTTTGTAAAAAGCATATTTTAAAAGTAATTATCGAAACGTGTTTACTTAGTGAAGAAGAAAAAATTAAAATGTGTGAAATTGTAACTAAATCAGGTGCTGACTATATAAAAACGTCAACGGGATTTTCAACCAACGGCGCAACTTTTAGCGATATTGAGTTGTTTAGTAAGCACGTTGGCGAGAACGTAAAAATAAAGGCGGCGGGTGGAATTTCTTCGATAGAAGATGCAATAAAATTTATTTTACTCGGCGCAGATAGATTAGGAACAAGTAGAATAGTAAAAATAGTAAAAGAAAGGGGGAATTAATATGTCGATACCAACACCACATATAACGGCAAAGTTAGGGGATTTTGCCGATACGGTACTTATGCCGGGCGATCCGTTAAGAGCAAAATTTATTGCCGAAAATTATTTAGAAAATGCGGTTTTAGTAAATAGCGTAAGAGGAGTAAACGGTTATACGGGTTACTATAAAGGTAAAAGAGTTTCAGTAATGGCGTCGGGAATGGGTCAAGCGTCAATGGGTATATATTCATATGAACTTTTTAATTTTTATAACGTAAAAACAATAATTAGAATAGGCTCGTGCGGGGCAATAGACGGCGATTTAAAGTTAAGAGATATCGTTATAGGTATGGGTGCTTGTACTAATAGCAATTATGCAAGTCAATTTGAACTGCCAGGCACTTTTTCAGCGATTGCCGATTTTGAACTTGTTCAAAAAGCAGTTGAAATTTGTAAAAGAGATAAAATTAGGTTTAAAGTTGGAAATATATTATCTTCGGACACTTTTTACGATGATTCAAACGGCACGTTAAAATGGTCTAAAATGGGAGTTTTAGGGGTTGAAATGGAAGCCTACGCCCTTTATTGTAACGCTTTAAGAGCAAATAAAAAAGCACTTTGCATTTGTACGGTAAGTGATAGTATCGTTCATCCAAAAGAAGTAACAAGTGCAGAAGAAAGACAAAGTTCGTTTACTAAAATGATGGAAATAGCACTTGAACTCGCTTAAAGGAGAATTATGGCAAAAAGAGTATTTTTAATAGTGTTAGATAGTTTAGGCATCGGCGAGTTGCCAGACGCTTATAAATTTAACGATAATAAAAGTAACACGTTAAAATCAATACGAAAGTCAAATTATTTTAATTGTCCAACGCTAAAAAGTTTAGGATTATTTAACATAGACGGAGTTGGTGGTGGAGTTGATAACCCGCTAGGTAGTTTCGCAAAAATGAACGAGCAATCAAGCGGTAAAGATACGACCTTAGGACATTGGGAGATTGCAGGCGTTATTTCTAATAAACCGTTGCCAACTTATCCAAACGGATTTCCAAGTAAAATAATTGCTCGTTTTGAAAAAGAAACGGGTAAAAAAGTTTTATGTAATAAAACTTATTCAGGAACGGAAGTTATAAAAGACTATGGTGAAAAGCATATAAAAACGGGCGATTTAATAGTGTACACGTCAGCAGATAGCGTTTTTCAAATCGCGTCGCACGAAGACGTTGTTAGCGTGCAAGACTTATATAAATATTGCCAAATTGCAAGGAATATTTTACAAGGCGAAGATAGCGTTGGTAGAGTAATTGCAAGACCTTTTACGGGCGAATATCCTTTTGTAAGAACTGCAAATAGAAAAGATTTTTCACTTTTGCCACCGCAAAAAACTATGCTTGACCTTTTAAGTGAAAGTGGCTACAAGGTAATTTCAGTAGGCAAAATATACGATATATTTGCTGGGCAAGGCATTACCAAAAGTTATAAAACAAAAAACAATTTAGAGGGTATGCAAATAGCCACTAATTTAGTTAAAAGTGAGTTTAGCGGTCTGTGTTTTGTAAATTTAGTCGATTTTGATATGGTGTATGGTCATAGAAACGATATTGACGGCTACGCAAAATCTTTAAGCGAATTTGATAAAAAATTGAAAAAATTTTTACCATTATTAAAAGATGAAGATATTTTAATAATTACCGCTGACCACGGTTGCGACCCAAGTACACCGTCAACCGATCACTCACGAGAATATACGCCAATGATAGTGTATGGAAAAGAAATTAAGAGCAATATAAATTTAAACGAAAGAAAAACGTATGCTGATATTTCAGCAACGATATTAGATTATTTTAACGTAGATAAACAAAACACAAAAGGGGAAAGTTTTTTAAATATAGTTAAAAAATAGTATATATAATAAGAGTTGATAAACTTAAAAATCAACGGCTTGCTTTTGTATATTGTTAAGTTGCGATAAATGCACGGCTATGCCGAGATGATATACACGCTAAAGCGTGATGATATACCAAACCTACGGTTTGGATAAAAAAATACTGCAGAAAACGACACGTTTTCTGCAGTATTTTTTGGTAGCCCCAAGGGGAATCGAACCCCTGATTCTGCCTTGAGAGGGCAGCGTCTTAACCGCTTGACCATGAGGCCGTAAAATTTACTATTAAATATTATCATAAAATTTAATGATTTGCAAACGTTTTTAACTACTTTTTAAAAATATAAAGAATATAATAAAAGATAAAATAGGTGTTATAGCGTGCGTGCGTATGTATTTTATAAAATATTATATGAAAATATATATTGTTGACATTTTTACTCGTTTGTTTTATTATTTATTAGGGGTAAATTTTATGCAGTTAAAAGTTTTAGGAAAATATGGACCGTATTCAATAAACGGCAATACTTCAAGTTATATTATTTTAGATAAAATAGGTAACGTTTTATTAGATTGCGGCAGCGGAGCGACAAAAAAAATTTTATCAAATAACTATTTAGAGAATTTAAAATTTATAGTATTAACGCATTTACATTTTGACCATATTTCAGATATAGGCGTGTTGTCGTATGCTATAAATTTTTCTTCGCTTAAAAGAAAAATAAAATTATATCTTCCAAAGGAAGATAGTGATATATATCGTTTAATTTCTTCAATAAATTGTTTTGAAATAGTAAATATAGAAGAGAGTAAAGTTTATTTTGAAGACGGCTACACTTTTTCTTTTTATAAAATGACTCATCCCGTTTTATGTTATGGTATTAAAATTTCTAACGGGGAAAAGTCTTTTGCTTATTCGGGAGATACAACCCTAAACGATAATATTAAAAATTTAGTAAGAGGTGTATCGTTAGCGTTATTAGACGGTGCGTTTTTACAAAAAGATTACGTGGAAGGCAAGCCACATATGTCGGTAAAACAAGTGTGTGAAGTGTCGTCTTTATATAACGTTAAAACAATACTTACACATTTATCGCCAAACTATTTAGATAATGAAGTAAAATTAGAGTGTGAAAAATTCTCTAAAAACGTTATAGTTGCAAAAGAAGAAGAAATTTATGAAATTTAATTATGAAAAATACAAATAAATTCAATTTTAGACCTATACTAATAATATCAATTTCAGCAATTTTAGGTATATTGTCTGGTATTATATGGGGTTATTATTCTTTCAAAGAATACGCCTTGATATTTTGTACGGTTATAATTGCGTTTATTTGTTTATTTTTTATTAGGAATAAAAAATTATCGGCGCTAATTACGTATATTTTAGCAGTGATAATATTTTTTAGTTTTTCTTTGTACGTAAAAGTTTCTTCAAACAATTTAAAATACGCTAACGTTCCGTATAGTGGCGAAGTTAAATTTAACGGTCAAGTAAAAGAAATTAGTTCAATAGTTGAAAACGCTAACGGAGAGTATTTGTATTCAATCGTAGTAAAAGGTAACGTTGAAGATAAATATAAAAACGTAAAACTAAAAGTTTACACTTATTCTAAAGATAGAATATATGCGGGAAGTAATATCGTTTTATCTTGTAAATTACAAAAACAAACTTATGATAGTTTAAAAAGTTTTATAAATGCGCTGTCGAATAATTATGATTATAATGTTGAAAGTGCAGTAGTTTATGAAGTTAATCCGCCTACTGATTTTGTAAACGTTATAAAACTTAAAGCGTTAGATAATTTAATACTAACTTCTTCAAATAATGCGGGCATAATTTATGCAATGCTAACGGGCGAAGAGTATTTAATGTATGATAGTGATATAAATATTTTTAGAATGCTTGGAGTGGCGCATATATTTGCCGTATCGGGTTTACATATAGGATTTTTATACGGTTTGATAATATTTTTATTATCACTTTTAAAAATAAAAGGTAAAAAGGGCTGTATAATTTCGTCAATTATATTGTTTTTATATATTGCGTTTTGCGGATTTTCTTCTTCATCTATAAGAGCCTTCGTAATTATATTTATATCAAGACTAAGCGTGCTTTTTGGTTATAAAAACGATAAACTAAACACTTATTTTTTAGCGGTTTTAGTAGTTTTACTAATAAATCCGTTTAATTTATTTAGTATAGGTACGTTACTTTCTTTCGTGGCTTATTTTGGAATTGTTTTTATTTCGCCAATACTTTCTAAAAAACTCGAAAACATATTTAATAAAAAACTTGCAAGCGCAGTATCAACGTGTATAGTTGCGTATTTTGTAACGTTGCCAATAGTTTTAGATAATTTTGGTGGTGCGTCGTTATTTTCTTCAATGTTCAACTTTTTTATAGTGCCCGTCGTTGGAATAATTTATCCGTTTGCATTTGTGGGAGTGTTACTTAGTTTTATAAGTCCGCTAAAATTATTTATGTTTATTCCAAACCTTTTAATTGACGTAATTTTATTTGTGGCAATGCAGGTATATATTTCGCATTTTTACGTAACCAATTTAAAGTTTAAAAGCAGTAAAATATATTATTATTTATTTTTCGTGTTTTTAACTGATAAAATAAATTTAACAAAAAACGAAAGATTGTTTACATTGTTAACGTTATTTATAACTTTTTTATTAAGTTTTATAGCAATAAACGTTTACGGTGATATTTTATTAGTAAATTAGTATTGCATTTTTTTATAAAAAATGCTAAAATAGTGCTGAGGTATTGCGTAGTGAAATTTCAGGAGTTAAAAAACAGCATAGAAGAGGGCGCAAAGAAGTTTTATTTAATCGAAGGGGAAGACGGGTATTTAAGGGAATACTCTTACACTTTATTAAAAAACGCCTTTTTGCACGAGCCAAGTTTAAACTTATCTTGCTTTGAAGGCGATGACGTTAAAAGTCAGCCTGAAAACTTGATAACGGCAATAGAAAGTTATCCGTTTATGAGTGAAAAAAGGTTAGTCGTGGTAAGGGAGTATTATCCAACCGCACAAGACCTTAAAAATAAAGCCTTGTTTAATGCGTTAAGTGAAATTTTAGAAAGTACGATACTCATTGTAATAAACTCGTCAAAAAGCGAGCAATTAAAAAAACTACAAAGCGTAACGGTTGTTGATTGTAGTAAATTAGACGAAATAGTTATAATAAAGTGGTTAAAAAACCAAGCGAAAAAGAAAAATATAGAAATTAGTACGGAAGCGTGTGAGTTGCTTTGTAATTATACTTCGTTAGATATGTATAAAATTTCAAGCGAATTTGAAAAGTTGTACGCTTATTGCTTAAACGAGGGTAAAATCACGGCAGTTGCGGTAGAAAAAACGGTTACAAAAGATACTGATTATCAAATATACGAACTAAGTGAAAATATAGCCAATTCTAAAAATGATATTGCTTATGAAAATTTAAAAACAATGTTAGAGAAAAATAGAAATGAGCAAATGTTGTTTATGTCTATTTACTATCATTTTAGAAGATTGTTTTACGTTTCAATATCCAAGGGGACTGATGCGGAACTCGCTGAAAGTTTAGGTGTAAAAGAATACGCTATAAAAAGGGCAAGGGTGCAAGCGAAAAAGTTTTCGCAAAAAAGGCTAATGGCGATAGTTGAAAAATTATCGAACTACGACACTCAGTTTAAAAGTGGTAAAATTACGGTGACGGATGCTCTTTTAAATGCAATTTTTAATATAATAATAGGGGGATAAAATGGATAATATAATTCAAGCGTTTACGCAAGTATTCACAAAAATTTCAACGTCATTTCAAGCAATGTGCGTTGCATACGTTTGCGAATTTATTATAGCGTTTATTTGTGTGTTTTTAGTGTTGAATTTACTTTCACGAAATAATGCAAGTATCATTTCAGTATTATTAGTGTTTTACTTGATAATGATTAGTATAATAGCGATATCAACGCAAATGCTTCCTGAAATTTATATGGTTTTAATTTCGTTATTTATATTAGGAATTGTAGGTATTTTTGCTCCTGAAATTAAGCGTAGTATATGGGCGGTTAAGCGAGGCAAAACACAACACGGAGAGTTGGTTCATCAAAGTAAAGAGTCAGTTCAAAAAGTTAACGATAATATAAACGAAATTATAAAAGCATTACAAAATATGTCAAAGAACGACGTGGGAGCAATTTTAGTATTATGTAACACTAAAGTTCCAGATAATATTTTAAATAGCGGTGTAAAATTAGAAGCAAATATATCTAGTTCGTTAATTGAAAGCGTGTTTTTCCCTAAAACGCCACTGCATGATGGTGCTATGATAATACAAGGTAACAAAATAGTATCGGCTGGTTGTTTCTTGCCGTTATCGCAAGAGACTGACTTGCCTAAAGATTTAGGCACAAGGCATAGGGCGGGTATAGGAATAACTGAAACTATAAACGCAACTTCAATAATAGTTTCGGAAGAAACGGGCATTATATCTATAGCAAAAGCGGGTAAAATCACAAGGTATGCCGACTCGGCAAAATTAAAAGAAGAACTTAGAAAGTTTTACTGGCAAGATTTGTTTGGTCAAAAGTGAGGTGTAAATTATGCAAAAACAAAAACCAAAAATTTTATCGATATTATTAAGAATAGGCGTATCATTAATTTTAGCAGGAATTATTTTTATTACAATTAATTCTTTAATTTAAACGAAAACCGCATTTAACAAGAGTTAAATGCGGTTTTAAATTTTTTAATTTAATTATTTTCGTAAACTTCTCTTTTTAATATATAAACTTCGTCATACTGTCTATAATTTTCAGCATAATCTAAACCATAACCAACAACAAACTCATCGGGAATAGTAAAGCCGGTATATTCAACGTCAATTTCAACTCTTCTTCTATCAGGTTTGTCGAGTAAGGTGCAAATTTTTAAAGACGCAGGGTTTCTTTGAAGTAAAAGTCTTTTTAAATAAGATAAAGTATTGCCGGAATCAACTATATCTTCAACGATAATAACGTGTCTATTAAAAATAGCCATATTTAAGTCTTTAATAACTTTAACTTCGCCAGAAGTCTTAGTATCTTTTCCGTAACTTGAAACAGCCATACACTCAATTTGAGCGGGTATAGATAGGTTTTTAAGTAGGTCGGTTGTAAAAAATATGCTACCTTTTAATATGCAAATAAATAACGGATTTTTACCTTCGTAATCTTTGCTAATAGCATCAGCCATTTCTTTAATGCGTTTTTGTAATTTGTCTTTACTAATAAGAACTCTTTCAAAATCTTTATACATAAAACCCTCTTAAGTAACTTTATTCAAAAAATAAGCCCCAAAACCAAGCAAGTTAGGGGCACCAATGCACTAAGATAGTGCGTATTTGACTGTATATACAAAAGTATATAAAACGAAAAATTACGGTGTAATTAAAACTGCACCGTAAATAGTTTTGTATATCTTAAACTCTTTCAACTTTTTTGCTTTTAAGGCATCTTGCGCAAACGTATTCAGAAGAAATTGTACCATTGTTAACAATTCTTACTTTTTGAACGTTGGCATTATATAAGCGTGGAGTTTTACGATTACTATGGCTAACTAAATTACCAGATAATTTACCTTTACCACAAACACTGCAAACTTTAGACATAATTGCACCTCCGTATGAGATTCATAAATTCAGCATAAATAATATAGCATTTATTGAATAAAAATGCAAGTGTTTTTACAATAAAATACAAATTATTATTAACATTTTAGAAAAATTATTTAAAATAAACGAAATTTGTTGCAAAAATTATAAATATATAGTAAAATAAGATAAAATAATATAAAAGGAGAAAGATATGTCAGTAAAAACAAGTAACGCATACGGTAAAATATCAATATCTAACGAGGCTATCGCTAAGGTTGTTGCAAATGCATCATTAGAATGTTACGGCATAGTTGAAATGGTTGCAAGTGGTCTATCTGATAGTCTTGCTTCATTATTTAAGAAAAAAAATGCTACAAAAGGAGTTAAAGTTGAAACGTCTGGCGATAGAATTTATATTGACGTTTACGTTATTATAAAATTCGGTATATCAATTTCAGCAGTGGCTGACTCGTTAAAAGATGCTATCAAGTATAAGGTAGAAAAATTTACGGGTATGATAGTAGATACCGTTAATGTTAATATAACGGGCGTAAAACTTTAATTTTATAGGAGATATATTTTGATAAAAACAATAAATGGTGCAACCTTTGCAAAAATGGTAACAAATGCATCAAAACTTTTAGATATAAATAGAGATAGGATTGACTCTCTTAACGTTTTTCCCGTTCCAGACGGTGATACGGGAACGAATATGTCGTTAACTTTAAAGTCGGCGTTAGCGGAGTTAAAAAATTGCAAATCTAACTCGCTTAGTGAAATTGCTGAATGCGTTTCAAAAGGAGTATTAAGAGGCGCAAGAGGAAATAGTGGCGTTATAACGTCGCAAGTATTTAGAGGTTTATGCTCAGTTTTAAAAGAAGAACAAGAGGCTGACGTTAAAACTTTTGCAAAAGCGTTAAAAACTGCAACTGATATTGCTTACAGCGCAGTTTTAAAGCCAAAAGAAGGCACTATGCTTACCGTTTCACGTATGATTTCAGAGTACGCCGTTCAAACAAAATGCAAGTATTTTGAAGAGTTTTTTGAAGAACTTATTTTAAAAGGTGACGAGGCTTTAAAATTAACCCCAGAACTTTTGCCCGTACTCAAAAAAGCGGGAGTAGTTGACTCTGGCGGTATGGGACTACTTACGATATATCGTGGAATGCAAAAAGCCATTTTAGGCGAAGAAGTTGAAGGTGTTGATGCTGAAATTGAAGTCAAAAAAGAAGACGTTTCGTTAGAACACGCTGATATTTTAAATTTAGGCACTATTGAATTTGGTTATTGTACTGAGTTTTTTATTATAAATATTAAGAAAAAGACTACTTTAACCGATATTGATAGGTTAAGGGAATATTTATCAACGATAGGCGATTGCGTTTTAGTTATAGGCGACCTTGAATTTGTAAAAGTGCACGTACATACTAATAATCCGGGTAAAGCGTTAACAAGGGCGTTAGAACTTGGCGAAGTTGATAAAATAAAAATTGAAAATATGTTCGAGCAAAACCGTGAACTTATTAAAAAGTATCAAGCGGAAAAGAAGCCTATGGGTATGCTTTCAATATGTTCGGGCGAAGGTTTATCGGCAATATTTAAAGATATTTTAGTTGACCAAGTAATTGAAGGCGGTCAAACTATGAATCCAAGTGCGTCTGATATTGCTGATGCTATATGTAAAATCAACGCTGAAAGTATTTTCGTATTCCCAAACAATAAAAATATTATTCTTGCTGCTGAACAAAGTAAGCAACTTATTGAAGGTAAAACGATTCACGTAATACCTACTAAAAATATACCGCAAGGTATAAGCGCCGCTTTGGCTTTTAATCCAGAAGAAAAGGCTGACGTTAATAAGATAAATATGTTACACGCTATCGATAACGTTGTAGCAGGTCAAGTAACGTACGCCGTTAGAACAACAAAAGTTGATAACTTTAACTTAAAGAAAGGAGATATAATCGGTCTTAACGATAAAAAGATTTTAGTTAAAGGTTCAAACATTAGCGAATGCGTAGTTTCTTTAGTTGAAAAACTCAAAGATAGCCATCACGCAATGATAAACTTGTATTACGGCGCTGATATTACTGAAGAAGATGCTGAAAATATTCGTGAAGAAGTACAAAATAAATACCCTGATATGGATGTTGAACTCTTTTTTGGCGGGCAAGCAGTATATTATTTTATAGTATCACTTGAATAAAACGTAAAGAGAAACGCTTTTAAGGTCTCTTCTATTAGGGGTTTTTAGTTTATAACAAAAGTATAGCCCACTATACTTCGCAAAAAAGCGAAATACAGTGGGCTTTCCTTATCCACAAAAAATTAAGTTTTAATAAGTTATATTTTTAGCCTTGTGGCTAAAAGTTATATTGCTTGTTTTACAAGCAGTTATATTTTGGCTACGCCAAAGTTATATTAAATAAATCCACAACTCGCCGTCAGGCGAATATAACTGCCGAAAGGCAATATCACTTTGAAAAATATCTTGCTTTGCAAGGAAATTTTTCAAATTATCACAAATCCGTAAGGATTTATTTAGTTGTCGCAATTCCCTACGGGAAGAGCGACTAGTTTCTCTTTTTTTAATTATTATGCAATTAAATTTATGTAAAGGTTTAAGCGATAAGCGAATAGCCGACCTAAAAAAACTAAATATAACTTCGCTCGAAGGTCTTATAAAACACTACCCAAAATCTTATTTAGATTTAACTAAAGTGAGTAGTGTTAGATCTGCATACCATAACGAGTGTGTGTTAACCGTAGCAAAAGTTGATACAATGCCTATCGTTCAATTTGGCGGTAGGGTAAAATACGTTAAAATAATATGTTCTTCGGGGGCGGACACTTTTACAATTATTTGGTTTAATCAACCATACGTAGTAAATAAGTTAAAATTAGGCGTAGAATACTTTTTTTACGGAAGAATAACTAATAAATTCGGCGTTATTACAATGACGAACCCGTCTTTTGAAGAAGTTAATAATAATTATCGTTTAAAAGGTTTAGTTCCCGTATATTCGTTAAGGGGTAATTTAACGCAAGCGGTAGTAAGAAGTAGTATAAAAAATGCAATAAAATTAGTAAACGTTGAAAGTGTTATTCCGTATAATTTAATTAATAAATATAAAATTATGCCTTTAAAGAGTGCCTATTTTGAAGTGCATAATCCAAATTGCGAAAACTCTTTAAAAGAAGCAAGTGATAGAATAGCACTTGAAGAGTATTTTTCACTAATTTCCGCTTTTAAAGTTATAAAAGGCGATAAAAAATGCGTAAAAACACAAAAATATACCGTTACGGCAAGTCAAGTTAAAGAATTTACTAAAAAGTTTGGCTTTGAGTTTACTGACGGCCAAAAAAAGGCGGTAAACGAAATTTTTACCGATTTAAAAAGCCCGTATATTATGAATAGATTGCTTCAAGGCGACGTAGGAAGTGGAAAGACAGCCGTTTGTTTTACCGCAATATATTTAGCGGTAAAAAGTGGTTATCAAGCAACGCTTTTAGCACCGACCGAAGTGTTGGCGCTTCAAAATTATAATCTTGTTAAAAAGTTTTTTGATGACGAAGAAGTAGTTTTTTTATCAAGTAGCGTTACAAAAAAAGAAAAGGCAATTATAAAAGAAGATATTAAAAATAATAAGGTAAAAATCATTGTTGGAACGCACGCGGTATTAGAAGAAGACGTTGTTTATAATAATTTAGCATTGTGCGTGTGTGACGAACAACAAAGGTTTGGCGTTAGCCAGCGTAGTGCGTTATTATCTAAGGGTAAAACGGTAGATATGTTAGTAATGAGTGCAACGCCAATTCCAAGAACGTTATCTTTAATTTTTTATGGCGATTTAGATATTTCAACGATTGCTGAAAAGCCTTTAAATAGAGTAAAAGTAAAAACGAGTATTGTAGAGTATTCTAAGTATGACAAAATGCTAAAATTTGTAACCGAGCAAGTGAGAAACGGTAGGCAGGCTTATTTTGTGTGTCCAAAAATTAGTCAAGATGAAGAAGGCACGATAATGAGTGTTACTGAACTCTATGAAGAATTAACGCAAAAAATGCCCAATTTAAAAATAGCGTTATTGCACGGTAAAATGAAAGATAAAGAAAAAACAGCCGTAATGCAAGCGTATAAAAATAAAGAATACGATATATTAGTATCTACAACGGTAATTGAAGTAGGGGTTGACGTTCCTAATGCAACGGTAATGGTAATTTATAACGCTGAAAGGTTTGGACTTAGCCAATTACATCAATTAAGGGGACGAGTAGGGCGTTCAAATTTAGAAAGTTATTGCTTTTTGCTTAACGAGAGTGAGAGTGAAACGGCAAAAGCACGCTTAGAAATAATGAGTAATGAAAGCGACGGTTTTAAAATTAGCGAACTCGATTATAATTTAAGGGGCGGTGGCGACTTTTTAGGCGAAAGACAATCGGGAAAGTTTCTTAACGATTTAGGTGGTTTAAAATATTCTTCAAACGTAATATTTTTTGCTAAAACGTTAAGTGATGAAGCGTTTAATTACGAAAAAAATATACCGCTTTTGCAAAAATTAGGAAGAGAAAAGTATTATGCGTTAAAAGATATAACGTTAAACTAAAAAAAATACCCGTTCGGGTATTTTTTTTATAAATTAGTTGTTTTCGCTTTGTACTTTACTATGTAGATAGGTGTAAAATTTATTATATTCTTCATTAGTAATAGGTAACGGGTATGATAGAATTTTTAAAACTAATTCTTGGTCGGTTTTTCTAAATTTAAGTTGTTTATGGTTATGGTTAGTTAAAATAAAACCGTTACGTTTGTAAAAGTTAAGTCGCCTAGTAGTAATATCATTAGTGGGTTCTTCAATTTCCAAAATTATAGGCTTGTTTTTTTCTTTTAATAAGTTTAAAGCCTTTTCGCCGTAACCTTTATTTCTAAGATTAAAAAGTATTGCAAAGTGTTCCAAAAATATAAAGTCGTCACTTTCCCAATAAAGCATAATTCCTACTAAATTATTGTTATCTATAATAAAATCAAAATGATAATCGTTAAAAGATAGAGCAATATTATGATTTATTTCATCTCGCCTTTCAATTAAAGGAAATGCGTTTTCGTATAGACAATATGCGTCTTTATAAAAACGCTTGTTGTTTTCGTTTAGTCGTTCAAGTTTCATATAATCTCCTTTTTTAATATGATATACTTATATTGAAAAAAAGTCAATATTAAAAACTTTTAATTAAAAATTGAAAAAAGTGGTTAAAAACGCTTGCAATTTAAAAAAGTATTTGCTATATTATAAAGGCACTTAGCGATTTGGGAGTTTAGCTCAGTTGGGAGAGCATCTGCCTTACAAGCAGGGGGTCATAGGTTCGAGCCCTATAATTCCCACCACTAAGTATGCGGGAGTAGCTCAGTTGGTAGAGCACTGCCTTGCCAAGGCAGTTGTCGCGAGTTCGAGTCTCGTTTCCCGCTCCATATTAAATTAGGTCAGCACTTATTTGTTTAGGTGTTGGTCTTTTTTTTTAGTTTAGTATTGACATTGTCGATAAATTTTGATATTATCAAAATGATATTATATTAGAGGGGTGTTTTATGATGGTTTCTGAATATATTGAAAAATTTAGCCATTATGATTACAATTCGTTATTATTTCATGCTAAGTCGAGTTTAGATAATATTTGGGACGCTTTTTCGGCAAAATACGGGACGGGCACGTCAGCGATAAGAAAGTTGCGTGGAATTTTATTAACTGCTATGGCATATGACGGCGAACTTACGGCAGTCGAGTTTGGCTTTATTGAAAATCTTTTAGGTGCATCTAATATGGATGATATTAGGGGAGTTTGGAATTTAAGGCAATACACCACTCAAGAAGCCCTTGATATTCAGCGTGACGTTATAAATGAATTTGATAGTTCTATAAAGGCGCAATTTTTAATAATGATAACTTGTTGTATATGTTGTGACGGGTGGTATGCTCGTGGTGACGTTGAAAGAGTTTGCGAAATGTTGAATTTAAAAAAATAAATAAACATTTACTACACTTTGTGTAGTAAAATGCGGGTGTAATTTAGTGGCAAAATAGTTGCTTCCCAAGCAACGTTCGTGGGTTCGATTCCCATCACCCGCTCCAAAAAAGTCGTATTATTTTGATACGACTTTTTTTATTCATTACGGAGTAATGGCATATCATCACGCAACTTGTTTGCGTGCATATCATCAAAAAGAGCGAGAAAATCGCTCTTTTTTGCATATCACCACGCTTTAGCGTGTATTAAACTCCGTAATGATTATATACAACACTTTGTGTTGGTAATATGCAATTTCTGCGAAATTGCTGATATACAAGGCTCACGCCTTGATTTTTATTAGTTTTTAAAAAAATAATAAAACGTTAGTAAAAATTTAATTTAAAAAGTTGTAATTCA
>JAZSNM010000024.1:0-24290 GCA_045536405.1 Christensenellaceae bacterium | reverse complement strand
TACGGGAGATAAATACACCTTTTCATTACATACATTAAACTCTGTTACGTCAGTAGTAAGTTTTGTATATGGAGCATTGGTATTAAACTCACGATTTAGTAAATTTGGAGCAACTTTGCCAACTTCTCCACGATACGACTTATACTTACTTTTTCTTTGTTTTCCATAGATTTTAAGCATTTTCATTAGTTTTAACACTGTTTTATGGTTAATTAAGCAACCTTTTTGTCTTAACTCTAACGTTATTCTTCGGTAACCGTAAGTGTTTTTACTGTTTGCAAATATATCTTGTATCTCTTGCTTTTCTACTATGTATTTATCTTTCTTTTCTTTGAGATAGTAGTAAAAAGTACTACGAGCAAGTTTAGATAATTTAAGCAATTCTTTAAGCGGATATTTATGCCTTAGTTCCGAGATTATCTTGGCTTTTTGCCGTTCTCTTGCTCTTCCGCAAGTACTAAGGCACTCAGTTTTTTTAAGTATTCAATCTCCATCCTAAGTCGTTGGTTTTCTGCTATTAAATCTTCTTCCACCTTTTTATCTAACTTAGGTGGTCTACCACGTTTCTTTCCTTCCAAACTAGGTTTGCCACGATTATCTTTCATTAGCCCTTCATATCCTTCTTCTAGATATTTACGTTCCCATCGTTGCAGAGTATCTCTTGCTCCACCAGTTTCTACTGGTCCCAAGTTGTACTTTCGCACTGTTTCACAATACCCCAAATGATTTTCTCGCATATCTAGTATAACTGATAATTTGAATTCTGGCGAGTACTTTTTAAACTTTTGTCCTTTTTTTGCCACAAAAAATGCACCTCCTAAAAGTGTCTAACTTTTGGGTTCACATCATTTTTCAACTCACGCCTTTTCCGTTTTATTATTTATTATTATTTTTTAAAATGTAATTTAATATCGCCGTTATCTAAATATTCTACGCCTTCGTAAATTTCACTTATTCCCGTTTTATATTCAACGTATTCTTCAATACTGTTGAAAGTTGGTTTAAAGTTCTTTATTATTTCATACGCTTCTTTAGCGTTATCTTTAAGTAAACTATATAATAAACCAACTTGAAATTTTGCAGAGCCAACTACTGCTATATCTTTATCAGTCACTCTAAATTCTTTATCGTGAAGCCTACCCTCAACGCCACCAACGTAAGCGTGGATTGATGGGAATAAGTTTGAAACGTCACCCATATCGGTTGACGAGCCTTCAAATAAATTATCTAAAACGTAACCGTCTTTACCAACTAAGTCTTCCATTACCTTGCCGGCAAGAGTTTTTAATTTTTCATCAGTAATTAAAGGTTCAGAACCAGCCATATCAGTAATAGTAACGCTTGCTCCAAATATAGCTACGCTACTTACTATTGCCCTATTCACTTTGTCGTTAGCATCTTTTAACTTACGACTATCAGCGCCCCTTACGTAACTTTCTATTACTACTTTATTAGGAACAACGTTAACGGAACTTCCACCTTCGGTAATAATTGAGTGAACTCTAATATGGTCTTCATCTTTGAACGTTTCTCTTAAATTATTTATTGCGCTTATTACCATAGAAGCAGCATTTAAAGCGTTTATGCCGTTTTCAGGCGCTCCGCCAGCGTGAGAAGCCTTACCTATTATCGTCGTCTTTTTTCTAATAACGCCGTTATGTCCGCCACCAACTCTATATACCGCCTTATCTTTGTAAATTGAAAGATTTGATGCGTGTACCATATAACAAATATCTACGTCGTTAAAAAATCCTCTTTTAATAAATTCAGGTTTACCAGAAGAAAAAGTGATTTTACCTTCTTTAATTAAATTTAATCTATAAGAAATTTCAATGCCCTCTTCGGCTGGAACTACTATAAGTTTAATTTTACCGCATAACTCGTCTAAAACGCCTTCTTCTTTTAATGCGTACGCAATACCAAGCATAGCGCTTAATTGAATATGATGACCGCACGCATGACAGCATCCCGTCTTTTCATTAGTCGCTGGATGACCGTTACTATAAAGCCCGTCTAACTCTGCTAAAATTGCGATTGTTGGACCTTCTTTTTTAGTGTCTATCGTAGTTGAAAAACCCGTAATGTCTTGCGCTTTATTCAAACTATAGCCTAGTTTTTCAAATTGCTCAATCATATAAGCGTTAGTAACGTACTCTTTGTACCCTGCTTCGGCGTTTTGCCATAAAAATTCTTCCGCCTCTTTAATTTGTGCTGAATATTTTTCAACTGCTTTTAATAGTTTTTCCATTTTAACCTCTATTCAAAAATAATATAGCCGTCTTTCAATTGCAACTTATCTTTATCGTTAACACGTAAGTTGTTTAATACGTTTAAAATTTCTAATTGTTCATCTTCTTTTGCTATCATAGGAAGACCTTTCGTTAAATCATTTTTGTCAAAATTTAAACCTATCGGCAAAAATTTAATATCAACTAAATCGTCTCCATTAAACTCCAAATGCGGTAAAATCGACAAATAGTTTTCTTTACATAAATGCAAACCCTTTTTACCATTTTCACTTCTTTTATCTAACGCCTCTTTCGTAGTAGCGTTTATATCAAGGTTATATTTAAGCATAAAATCGGCTGGCAACTTTTCCACTTGCGGTCCTTGATAAATAAAGTCGCCCAAAGAATAGCATATTAACTTACCTTTATATCTTTCAACACGTCTAAGTTCGTGACAACCGCCACCAAATATAGCGCTTACGCCGTTATCAATACAAGCATAACAGAATTCTTGTAAAAACACCGGTGGATTTGCATGAGAAGTCATATCGTCGTCATGACAATGTACTAACATAAAAACGTAATCGTTTTCTTTTTTTGCTTCTTTTATTAAAGATATAATTCTTTCTAAATCTTTTTCGTTACATTTAGTTGTAGGAACGTTTTCGTTTGTTGTAAAAGAAATATTACCAAAACTAAACATACCTTCTTTATCGGGTAAAGCATAGCCCGTTTTTATATTAAAATCTTTATTAAAATTTAAGCGTGTATGTTTAGCAATTTCTCTAAGCCATTTTTCTTGTTCTTTCGTTATAGTATGAGTCGTATTATATCTTAAATAATTAACCCCTGGCCTACCCTCGAAATCGTTTGTTGGATAGCCTGCTTTTGACGCATTATCAAAAGAAGTATCAACGGCAAAAATAGCCGCCTTTTTACCATCAACGTTTAAAATTGCGGGCTTTTGCGCTTGATACATATCTTTACCCGTTCCCGCATGGGCTAATTTTAAACTATCAAGATATTCTATCGTTGATAATAATCCAAAGTAACCGTAATCCATACAATGATTATTTGCCGTACCGTAAAAATTAAAGCCTAAAGATTTTAAATCTTTAAAATACTCTTTTGGCGTATTTATCCACGTTCCGCCCGAATATGCGTTAGCAAAATGACCGTAATCACTTAAATTAGTTTCTAAATTAGTTATTTTTACTTGATGACTGTTTATAAAGTTTGTAATTTCGTTTTTTTGCTCGTCGTAATACGTTGGAAACTTACTTACAAACAATGAATCGCCCGTAGCGGTTACCGTTAATGTTTTAGCCATTTTTTACCCCGTTAAAAAGTTTAATTTTTTATACGTTAAATCTAAATAAAACGACGTCACCGTCTTTCATAACGTAGTCTTTTCCTTCTGAGCGAACTTTGCCAAGTTCTTTCGCTTTTAAATAACTACCGCACTCTAATAACACTTCATAGTCTACGACTTCCGCTCTAATAAAGCCCTTTTCAAAATCAGTATGTATTTTGCCCGCCGCTTGCGGTGCTTTCGTGCCTTTTTTAATAGTCCACGCCCTTGTTTCAGGCTCGCCGGAAGTTAAATAACTTATTAAGCCTAATAGTTTATAACTTGCTTTTACTAATTTGTTTAAACCACTTTCAGTAAGTCCTAATTCTTCTAAGAAAATTTGTTGTTCTTCAAAGTCTAATTGACTTAACTCATCTTCCGTTTTAGCACAAATAACTAACGTTTCACTATTGTCGTTTTTAGCATAATCTTTAAGTTGTTTAACTAACGGAATTTCGTTTTCGTCTTTACCCATATCGTCTTCACTAATGTTGGCGCAATAAATAACGGGTTTTGAAGTTAATAAAAATAAACCGTCTACGTACTTTTGCTCTTCTTCGGTAAACAAAACGCTTCTACAAGGCTTTTCATTTTCAAGAGCAGTTAATATCTTTTTTAATATTTCACTTTCTACTACGTACTTTTTATCGCCCGTTTTTATCATTGATACGGCTTTATCATATCTTTTTTGCACGCTTTCAAGGTCAGATAAAATGAGTTCTATATTCACCGTTTCAATATCTCTAATAGGGTTTACACTATCATCAACGTGTACTATATTTTCATCTTCAAAGCACCTTACTACGTGAACGATAGCATCAACTTCTCTAATATGCGATAAAAATTTATTACCTAATCCTTCGCCTTTTGATGCACCCCTAACAAGACCTGCTATATCTACAAATTCTATGGTTGCAGGCGTAATTTTTTTACTGTTATATAATGATGCTAACTTATTAAGTCTTTCATCTGGCACGGCAACAACGCCTACGTTTGGCTCTATAGTGCAAAATGGAAAGTTGGCAGACTGAGCCCCAGCGTGAGTTATAGCGTTAAATAAAGTTGATTTTCCCACGTTAGGAAGACCTACGACACCAAGTTTCATATAAAAAATTGCTCCTTTTTTTACGTTTAAAAATATTATACAACATTTTTATCTTTAAAACAATTCTTTTTTAATACTTTTAAATTAGTTTTGCGTAAATTTATTGCGCTATAATTTAAAATATGTTAAAATAAATATTATTCTAATATTTTAAGGAAGTTTTTATGGATTACAAAAAGCATATTGCATTAAAATTAAATATCGAAGGCTTTTCGGCCGAAGAACTTTACGAGCAAATTATCGAAACCGCAGATAATCAGTTTGGCGATTATTCGTTGCCTTGCTTTAAGTTTGCTAAAATTTTTAGAAAATCACCCGCTTTAATTGCTGAAGATTTAGCATGTACTTTTACGTGTGACGAGTATATTGAAAAAGTTCAAGCAGTTAACGGTTATTTAAATTTCACTATACAAAGAAAGGGTTTTGTTGTAGACACTTTAAACGCCATTTTAAAAGATGGTCAAAAATATGGTAGTGATAATATAGGTAACGGCAAAAATATTGTAATTGACTATTCTTCAATAAATATAGCAAAGCCTTTCCATATAGGGCATTTATCTACAACGGTTATCGGCGGTGCTTTATATAGAATTTACAAATTTTTAGGCTATAACGTTATAGGAATAAATCACTTAGGCGATTACGGTACGCAATTTGGAAAACTTATTTACGCTTATAAAGAGTGGGGAAATAAACAAGAAGTCGCATTAGGCGGAATTAAAGAGTTAACACGCCTTTACGTTAAGTATCACGAAGAAGTTGAAAAAAACCCTTCGCTTGACGACGTTGCAAGGCAATACTTTAAAAAGATAGAAGAAGGCGATAAAGAGTGTACCGAACTTTTTAAATGGTTTAAAGAACTCACCTTAAAAGACGTTGTTAAAATTTATGAAAAACTTGATATTACTTTCGATAGTTATAACGGCGAAAGTTTTTACAATGATAAAATGGACGTTGTAATTGATGAATTAAAGCAAAAAAACTTATTAATTGAAAGCAACGGTGCTAAAATAGTAGACCTTGAAAAGTATAATATGCCACCTTGTTTAATTCTTCGTTCAGACGGCGCTTCGTTATACGCTACGAGAGATTTAGCAGCCGCATACTACCGCTATAAAACTTATAATTTTTCTAAATGTTTATACGTTGTTGCATATCAACAAAATTTACACTTTAAACAAATATTTAAAGTTTTAGATTTACTTGAAAAGCCTTGGGCAAAAGATATGGAACACGTTGCGTTTGGTATGGTTTCTCTTGAAGAAGGTACAATGTCTACCCGTAAGGGCAAAGTGGTTTTACTTGAAGACGTTATTGATAAATGCGTACAAAAAGCGTACGATATTATCAACGAGAAAAATCCTGACTTAGAAGACAAGAAAGAAGTTAGTGAAGCGGTTGGTACGGGTGCGGTAATTTTTGGCGCTCTTGTTAATAGTAGAATTAAAGATATAGTCTTTTCTTACGATAAAGTTTTAAGTTTTGAAGGCGAAACTGCCCCATACGTTCAATACACTTATGCAAGATGCGTTAGCGTTTTAACTAAGGCAAATAACCAAATAGGCGAATATAAAATTGAAAACTTATTAGATGAAGAATACAATTTAATTGCTTTACTAAAAAAATTCCCTGAAATAGTAAAAGCGTCAGCGGATAAAAACGAGCCGAGTTTAGTTACGAGATACGCTATTGACGTCGCATCGTTATATAATAAATTCTACTTTGATTGCAAAATTTTAGGCGAAGAAGAAAATACTAAAAACTTCCGTTTGGCGTTAACGCAAGCAACTAAAACGGTTATTAAAAACGCTTTATCACTTTTAGGAATTAAAACACCTAACAAAATGTAATAAACGAGGGCTTTATGAAAAAACTTATTATTTTTGATTTAGATGGAACTTTACTATACACTATTGACGATATTTTAGATAGTTTGAACAAAACTCTTATAAATAACGGATACCCTACTATAACTTCTAAGCAAGTTTTATCAATGTTAGGCTACGGTGCTAAGGAACTTGTTAGAAGGGCTTTAAATAATCCTACTGAAGAAGTTTTAGAAAGAATTTTTACCGAGTACGTTACTATTCAAAAGCAAAGTACAAATGAAAAAACAAGATTATACGACGGACTTGATGAAGTTTTAATTTCTTTAAAGCAAAGCGGTTATATGCTTGCTATCGTTTCTAACAAGCCTGACAACGTAACGCAAGTGGTATGCAATCAGTTACTTTCTAAATATAATTTTGATTTTATTACGGGTAATAGACCTGGCGTGTTTAACCCTAAACCAGATAAAACTTGCGTGGAATATTGCTTAAATACTTTAAACGTTACAAATAACGAGGCTATTTACGTTGGCGACAGTGAAGTTGACGTTCAAACGTTTATTAACTCAAACGTTGACGGAATAGGTGTTACTTGGGGTTATAGACCTAAACAAATTTTAGTTGATTTTGGGTGTAAAAATTTTGCATCTACACCTTTAGAATTATTAGATGCAATTAAAAAATTAAGTTGAGGTGATTTATGAAAAAGTTTTTTAATGAATTTAAGAAATTCATAACAAGAGGCAACGTTATGGACCTTGCCGTCGGCGTAATCGTTGGTAGCGCTTTTACTGCAATAGTAAACGCTTTATCTAACAACGTGTTTAAACCTTTAATTAACTATTTTATTGCCCTAATTTTAGGCAAAAGTTCGTTAAGTGAAATTTACACTATTTTAAAACCCGTGTACAATGCCGATAACACTATTGATTTAACTCAATCAATCTATATCGACTGGGGCGCGTTTGTAAACGCTATACTTAACTTTATAATTATTGCTTTTGTTCTATTTTGTATCGTTAGGTTTTTTAATAAATTAAACGACAATATTGAAACTATTAAAAAAGAAAGAAACGTATATACGAAAAAAGAAATTAGAGAATTTAGAAAACAAGGCTATTCTTTAATGCAAATTAAAAAAATGCAACAAGATAAGTTAATTGCCGACGAAAACGCAAGAAAAGAACAACTTAAAAAAGAAGAGGAAGAAAAGAAGAAAAACGCTCCTCCTACTACCGAGCAATTATTAACTGAAATTTTACAAATTTTAAAGGATAAAAAATGAGAATTTACGTCTTTAAAAACGTAAACTATTACGGCGTTTTTGAAAAGGGACAATACTGCCTCGTAACCGCCAACAGCATTGAAAAGTTAAAAGAAAACGCCGTAGAAGAAGTTTATAGATATAGTGCTTTTTGCGAGAAAAAAGTTCCTAACGATAGTGATAAAATAGAAATAATTTTAACAAAATCGGTAAATGAGGTTTTTTGTGAAAATACTTTTTCATTACTTTCAATGACAAAAAAAGATTTTGATAATTTAAAAAACGTAGTTATTCAAACTGCCTTTTCATATAAAAATATGGTTGAAAGTTTAAAAGAAATAAACGTTTTAGATTTATTCTTTTTTATTAACTATACTAAAATTGAAAGTAATGAAGGAATATTAAGTAATATATTTAACGTAATTAGTTATTTAGAAAATTTACCACTAATTAAAGCATATAGTTTGCTAATGCAAATATATTATAACTTAACTATCACTGCAAAAGCCGATTACTACGCTTTAAAAAGTGAAAACAAAAAAATTTACAACTTATTTTATTTTGGAGTATAATATGCAAGAGAATAACGAAAAGCATTATATATACTTAGTTTTAAGCCAAACGGGTACGATTTTATCTCTTTTACTAAAATGGATAACTAAGGCAAAATTTAATCACGCATCGTTATCGACTGATGAAAAATTAGACGAGATGTATTCTTTTGGAAGAAAATACCCAAATAATATTTTTTACGGTGCTTTCGTTAAAGAACACCCCTCTTTTGGAACTTTTAAAAAATTTAAAAATACCTATTCAAGAATTTTAAGAATTGAGGTTACGAAGGAACAAAAAGAATTAGTAAAAAATACAGTGAGCGAAATGTACAGCCATAAAAAAGACTATAAATTTGACGCTCTTGGTTTATTCGTTGCAGGTTTTGGCAAAAAATTAAAACGTAAAAATTACTTTTATTGCTCTGAATACGTGCGTACGGTTTTAGTAAAATGCAATATCATTGAAAAAGACGTTTTACCCGAAATTATTAAACCTATTGACTTTTTATCTTTAACTAATACTGAATTCGTTTACGAAGGCAATTTAAAACAATACGTTGAAAGTTTTAATAAATAAAACTCAATTTTAAAGGCAGTTCAAAATTGAACTGCCTTTAATTTATTTAATCGTTACGTTTTCACTATTATATATTGCTATTTTTTGCGCCGTGCAATCAACGTATTTATTATTTTCTATTAAAGCCCCGTCACAACAAGCAATACGCATAAGTTCATTGCAACTTATTTTATTAAATACGTTATTTCTAATTGTTACGTTTTTAATAATAGGAACGTCCTTTCTCGTATAATCATTTGTAGATTCACTAAAATCTTTAATAAACCCAACGAAAATAGGTGCGTGCTTTAATGAATAATTAAACTCGTTTTCTTCAATTATAACGTTTTGAACAGGTCCTCCTTCAAGCGTTGGAATAAAGGTGGAAACGTTAACCCCTCTACCCTCGCTATAAAATTTACAATTTTTTACGAGTGCCTTAACGCAACTTTTAATTTTAAACTGACCAACGCATTTATGAACGGTACAATTTACAATTTTAACTTCCGGCATATAAGCGCAGTTAGTAATCATATCGCCAACGCTTAAATTATAACTATCTTCTGTTAAAGTAAGATATCCGTTTTCAAAACTATTGACAACGGCTTCGCCTTTAATTACTAAATTTTCAGGATTATAAACGTATAATTTATCGCCTTTTTTTGCCCACGTTTTTGAAACTATACCTTTCTTTTTATTGTAAATAACCTTGTATTTATTTTCATCAATTTCGCTAACCGTTAAAATTTGAGAGTGCACGTTTAAACAATCGTCACAAGTAGCGTCAAAATAAATATTTTCTAAATTTAAATATCCGCCTAACCCCAAAGTATGTATTGCATCACTTTGAGTAGAAGTCCACGAGTGTTCTTTATCGGGATTATCAAAAATTACGTTTTTAAAAGTGAAATTCATACACCTTGTTAAAACTAAAAATCCCATTCCGCCATAGCGATGAATTTTAACCCCGTCAATCGTCACGTTTGTTGTATTTCTAAAAACAAATGCCGATACCCCATAATACGCGTGGTATAACGTACAATCAAGTCCTTCTTTATGCACGTGCATATTCATTATGCCGTGAAATCTAAAAACGTTTTCACTTAATCTATCAGTGATAACGGTAGGCGAAGGCGGGTTTGTTGTTACAAGTTCATCACAAACAATAATTCTTTCGTCTTTATACGTTGAATACCTATAATCTTTTTTCTTATGAGTAGCCATAGCGCCACTAGTTGGTATTCTATTTTCATCAAATGTCATACCGCCTATAAATTCAACGTCACTCGGTAGCGGACTTTCAGGGTAAACTTCAATGTCAACGTAATCTTCTTCGTGATTAACTTTAATAATTTTACCCCTAACGTTAGTGGGACAATCAGCCTTTACTATCGAGCCGTTAAAAATAATATTATTACAATTTTCAAAGTAAAAAGCATTTATGCTTTTAGTTGGAACTTTTCCGCCGTTAGTTCTATCGAATTTTGCTAAAAATACTACGCCGTCTTGACAATCAAAAATTAAGTTATCTTTACCTATTACGTTTATTTGACTATCTAAATAATATTCGCCTTTTTCAATAGTAATAGTGCTATCGTTTTTAATTTCTTTTATTAAATTATTAAATCTTACTGAAAAATCTTTTTCGCCTTTAATATAAGGCACGAAAACGTTATTCATAAATTTTTATTTACCATCTAACGATATTTCATATTGAGCCCAAACTCGCATAAGGTCGCCCCTACCGACGTTATCAACAACTTCTCCCCTTGAAATTATTTTACCTTGATATTTTGGCTTATATATATCGCTTAACTCTTTTATAGTCGCAGGAACTTTAATTCCCGTTAATTGCTCGGCTAATTGGTCAACGGTTATAGCGTTATTTGGAAATGAAATTTCCCCGTCTTCAACAGGTACTAACATACCTTCAACTTCGCTAATATCTTTTTCTTCAAAACCGAAATATTTTGCAAAAAACTTACCTATAACCGTTCTATCGCTATCTTGCCAACCGTGAGTAGTTATAGTTGAAGCGTATGAAAAGTTATCTCCCGCCCCCATCATTTTATACGTCGTTTGAACTTTTCTACCTGCCCTTGTAAAACAATCGTAAGGAATAAGACCGTCGTTTTGACCTTGTTCTATCATAAGTGGATTTGGTGCGTGAAGCGCTAAAATTTCCCACATATCGATTTTACCAATAGGGCCTTTAAGTAAATTACAAGCACAGTGAAACCTTTCTTTTTGAAAAAGATGACCAAATTCAGAAGGATAGCCCGTTGAAGCAACGGCTTTTACTTCTTTAGCCAAAGCCGATAAAAACATCGTTAAAGTACCGCCACCAGAGTTTCCCGTAGCGCCAACCTTTTCAATATCAACGAAATCGTATTTAATAGCGTGTCTAATAACCGCTATTGTTTCGGCAACTATTAACGCTTGGAAGGTAAGTCCACAGTAAAATGGGTTTAAAACGTTTTTATGACCTAAAAACGCTCTACCACCTTGCCCTAAATTTTGGTTAATAACTACGTAACAACCCATATTCGCTAAATGAAAAGCCATTTTTTGATTAGACTCGCTTAAACAACCAACCGTATCATGCCCTGAGCAAACAAACACTAACGGTCTTTTACCTTCAACGTTTGGCGAAAATAAAGTAAATTTACCATAAATATTTTTCCAACTTTCAAAAGTATAATGGGTAACTTTTATATTTCCACGCATTTTGCTTGTTTCATCTACAATTTTTATTTCGGGAATTAAACTCTCATCGTAACACAAAATATCTTTAACGTGTTTTAAAACTTCTTCTCTATCAGTATCAGTCCATAAATTTCTAAACTTATGTTCCGCTCTTGCCTTAGTAAATCTTTGTTCATAATCTTCAAACACCAAATTAGTTTTTCTTAATTTATCCATAAAACCTCTCTATTCAAGTCTTTAAAATGTATTTTTAGACTATTCTAATTATACAAAAGGCTATAATATTTGTCAATATAAAACAACATAAACTAAGCAAATTAAAAAAAGAATAAGAAGTTAGTAAATTTGAAATGCCACTAAAAGTTCTCAACTTTTAGTGGCATTTTTATATCTTGTAGTAGCATTAAAAAAGTTCGTCAAATCACACTCTTTTTTAACTTTAATTGTTAATTGTAAATCTAATGTTACCCGTGCTCGTAATAATTTCACATCGTCCACCGTTTACACTACTTGGTACTATTATTTTACCCGTACCACTTCGAGTAATAAATACTTTTTCGGTAAGTAAACTTCCAAAAACGTCGCCCGTGTCTGTTTTAATAAAAATTTCCGTGGCATCAGAGTTTTCTATTTTAACGTCGCCCGTACTTCTTTCAATTGAAAATAATTCTAAAGCCGTAACGTTATTTATATAAATATCCCCCGTGCTTCCTTTCGATATGATTTTTTTACATTTAGTATCACTTAAATAAGTTTTACCCGTTGACACTCCAACTAAAACGTCCCCTTCGCACTTTACGTTTGAAACTTCAACTTCTCCCGTTGAAACCGTAAGGTCAAGCGAGCCGGCGGTAATATCTTCTATACTGATATCTCCCGTACTCGTTTCTATTTTAATTGCATCAGTTACGTTTGCACAAAAATCAACCTCTCCCGTACTTAAAGAAATATCTACGTCTTTAAACGTAAAATCGTTAGAAATTTCAACGTCGCTCGTTTCACTTTCAATAAAAAGCGAGCCGTATTGTGTTAAAGGAAGATATATAGTTATTTTAGTAGAATCAAAATTTATACCAACGTACTCATACCACTTTCTACTATCAACTATTTTAATAGTAAGAGTATTATTTTCAACCATAACTTCGTGTTTTACTTTCTCTTCTTCATAACACTCTACTATACAGTTTTCACTATCGGTTGTCTTAAACTCTACTTCGGCAGTATCGGTATTGATAGATATATTTTCAAAAGCATCGCTTATTTCATACGTATTAGTTTGGTGTTTAAAAGTTGACAGTTTTGTAAAATCCCAATTGAGTTTTGACATCACGCCTACGAATAAAATACCTCCAACCACTATAAAAGCAGTCGCAATAACAATCCATATTTTTGTTTTAGTCTTCATTACGCTACCCCCTTCTTAATAAAACAACGTTTAATAAGTATTATTATTTTTTTCGCAAGTATTGCCGTTCCTTTTGTAGCCAAATTACAACCGTAATACAAAAAAACGGAAAGTCCAGCACAAATTAAAACGATACTCACTGAAGCGCCAGCCAAAACAAAATTTGCCCTCATAATAAAGGCGATAGAAACTAAAACCCCACCTCCCGCTAAAATCATTAGCGATAGCGTTAGTGCATAAACGACTATGACTACGCTAAATAAAACTGCACAAAAAGAAATGAAAACGGCGAACAACGAAATAAGTAACGCCAACCATATAGGCGAGCCCAATATTAGTAAAACAATCTCTATTGCACTTATTTTCCTTTTTGGTTTGATTTTTTCAATTACTATTTTTGAAAGGGGCATATTACTTATGATTTCATTTTCTATATCTTCAATACTACCTAAATCACTTACCGCTTGTTCTTCACTAATTCCGTCTTCAATTCTATCTTCAATAATTTCTTCATAATATTCAAGTGATTTTTCAACTTCTTCATTAGGCAACTTAAATAACCTTTTTCTAAGTGTTGATAAAAATTCATTTTTCGTCATACGCCTTCACCCCCTAAAATAAATTTATAAATTGACGTTATTTCAACCCACTCGTCTTTAAACTCTTTTATTCTATTTAAACCAAGTTTAGTAATTTTATAATATTTTCTAAGCCTGCCGTTATATTCACTGCTTCTAACTGATAGTAGTTTGGCGCTTTCTAACCTTCGCAAAATAGGATATAACGTAGACTCCGACAATTCAACGTACGGTTTTATATCTTTTATAATTTGATACCCGTACGACTCTTTATCTTTTATTGCCGTAAGTACGCAAACGTCTAACAGCCCTCGCTTTAACTGAACGTCCATAAATACCTCCTTATACATAATACTATACACCGCATAGTATTGTTTGTCAAGAGATTTTTTATTGTTTTTTAATTAATTTACGTTTTGTATAAAAAGCACGGTTTATAAAAAACGCACCCATTAAAAGTGTTTAACTTTTGGGGTGCGCTTTAATATATTCTTAAATTTTAGTTAATTTTGGCTTTTAAATTATTTTTTCTTTGCTTTATTATATCTTGCGTCTGCTTCTTCTTTTCTCTTAGTAGCCTCGGCAATTTGTCTTTCACGATCTTTTTGCATTTTTGCTTCTCTTTCACTTGGACTCATACGTGCGTCGTTCCAACTTTTTTTAGCACTAGATTTTGCCTTGGCGTAAGTGTTGTGAAAACGATTTTCCTCAAAATTTGCTCTTGCTTCTGCCTTTGCGGCTGAAAAATTAGCCTTATCTACTTCGTGTTGTGCTTTCGTGCTTGCCTTCATATCAGCAAATGCGTTCTTTAAAAACTTTATAATTCCCATAGTTATAATCTCCCAAAATATTTTTATTTACCTAATATGCTATCAGATATTTCGAAAATTTGTTTTGCATATTTGTTTTTTCTTGATTTAAGCATTGATTTAAAGATAGGATACGTAGTTAACGTGAGAGCAATACCAATAACGCCAATGCCTATACCTAATAACATATTGTTTCCAATCACTTTCATTGCCAAACACATACCCGTGCCAAGCACCAAAGATGAAATTGAACCGTAAACGTATGCAAAAATTTGTGCAGGGCGTTTAACTTTTTTATCAAGATTTTTTAATTCGTCTAATTTAGTAACTTCTTTTTCCGTATAACTTGCACGGATTTTTTCAATTGTTTTTATTTCAGTAGTCATATTTTTATCTCCTTACTTTGTTTAACTTTGTATTCATATTATACGTAAACAATATTTAAATTTTAATAAAATACTGTAAGAAGTTTGATAACGTTTTGTAAATGTTTTGTAAATATCGGCTTTTTGTTAAAAATCGGACGTTTTCACGCCCGATCTCGAAGTAGGAAAACAACCCGCGTTTTCAATTAACGCACCTACTCTAACACGAACACCCGCGTCAGTATAATCTTTACCGAACAACTTTATTTCTCCGCTGTCGGGAACAAGATGTCCACAAATAAGTTTTTCCGTTGTAGATTTACCGCTACCGTTTTCACCGATAAAACCGTAAATGCTACCAACCGGAACAGTCATATTCAAATCGTTCACGGCGTATAAACCACGAAAACTTTTTGAAAGTCCTTTAATTTCAATAGCGTTCATATTTATCTCCTTATATTTCAATTTGCTTTATTATTTTACTATAACAATGTTTAGAAAACGCAAAGTTTATGTTTTCAAAATGTAATTTATTTGTTAATAAAATGTAAAAGTTGCTACGCAAAAAAGCGTAGCCACTTGTTTTTATTTATCACTTTCGTTTAAAAGTTCTTCCGAAAGCCTTAAAATTTCTTCGCCGTAACGATTTTTATATTTTTTGAGTACCGATTTATAAACGGGATAAGCAAGTGCAATAGGTACGCTCCCAACAGCCATAAGCACCATACCTAAATACAAATTATTCCACTCTAAAATCAAAGTTAAACCTAAACCGAAAATTAACGAACCTACTACGCCAAGTACAAGCGACCAAATTATAGCCGTGTTTTTTACAATGGCATCTAAACGACGAAGTCTTTCCAATTTAGTTTCCGTTTCTTCTTTCGGCGAGTATTGACGACGAATACTATCTATTTCTTTTCTCTCTTCTTCAGTAGGCGCAACGTACTTAAAATTAAATTGTTTGTCCATTTTTATCATTTTCCTTTTGTAATTGATTTATTTTTTTGTTTGCTGACACTATCATATAAATTCCTATACCTATCGAAAGCATACTAACGGCAATTCCCGTAAAGGTATTAAATAGTGATATGTTTATCTCCCCTTCGCTAAACATAGTAAGTAGCGCCGTTTGCAAGGCTAGAATAGATACGAGCGAATCAACAAGGTTAATATTTCTAATTGCTCTTACAGTTAAATCTTCTTGCTTGTGCGCTCTAATAAAACTTATAATCGACATCGTGATTTTATAAAACGCATAAGCGGCGTAAGCAAAAATCGTCCAACCAATATACGTAAAGTGAGCGTTTGAAAAAATCATTTGACCGATTGCAACAGAAAGTGCAACGTTTAGTATAAGCGTAATAACACCGCTGTTTCTATACACTTTCGCTTTAACGTATTTATCGTTTTGATTTTGCGTTTTTTTGCCAATTTTATTTTTGTGATATAAAAGTACTCCACCACGTAAAAATGCAAGCGCAATATAAAAGGCTGCAAGCGCTCCGTACCATATGGAACTATTTATAATTCCCATATATGCGTTAAATAAACTAAATAATAAACTCATTAAAAACGAACCTATAGCAAAAATAACCGTTCTAAACCCAAAGTTTCTAAGAATTAGTCGTGTAAATTCATGGCTTTCTAACCAAGTGATAATGCTTGTTCTCATTTTAGGAAAGAGTGGAATAATTAAATAAACGCTATATGCTAAAGATATTCCCGCAACAGCAAAAAGAACGTAAGCAAGTATTGCAATCGCGCTATTTTCAAATTTTAAAGCCACCATAACAAGTGAAAGCGTTGCGCTTATTATCATTACGATAAACGTTAATACTTTTGCCCAAGTAGGTGGATTTAATATGCTTTTGTAAATTTTTTGAAAATTAATCTTCATAAACAACGTCCTTTAATAAAATTGTAAAAGTACTTCCTTTGTTTACTTGGCTTTGTACGGCGATTTCTCCGCCTAAAATATCAATTACTTTTTTTACGAGCGCAAGACCAAGTCCGTTGCCTTGCGTAGAGTGCGAAGTGTCGCCTTGATAAAACTTTTCAAAAATTTTAGAACCCGTTTCGCTAGTCATTCCGCAACCCGTATCGCTTACCTTTATTTCTACGTTTTTATTTTTGCGTTTTAACGAAATATCTATTTTGCCACCGTCTGGCGTAAATTTAATAGCGTTAGAAATTAAATTGTTCCAAACTATTTCAAGTAAACTTTTTGAAGAAAATATCGTAACTTCATCAAAATCACAACTAAGTTCAAGATTTTTCTTTTCAATAATCGTTTCAAACTCAATAACGTTATTAGATAGCGCTTCAGTTAGATTAAACGCTTCGTGCTTTTCTTGTATTTCTTGATTTTCAAGTTTATTAAGTTTCAAAATATTCGTTATTAAATCGGTAATTCGCTTTGATGCGGAAATTAACGCCTTTGAATAACTTTTTCTCGTTTCACTATCAAGAGTATCGTCTTGAAGAAGGGTTGAGTAGTTTTGTATAACGGCAAGCGGGGTTTTAATTTCGTGGGAAACGTTAGAAATAAAATCCGTTTTTAAAACTTCGTTTTTTTGAAGTTCCATAGCCATTTTATTTAAGTTTTCCATAATTAAATCATATTGATTATACTTTCCGTACTCGTGCGAAATTTCAAGACGTATAGAAAAATCTCCTTCGGCAATCTTTTCGGTGGCATCAACTATTTTTTGAGTAGGACGCTCTACCGTTATTTTTCTACGTATCCAATCAAACACGGTACAAAACGTTGCAAGAATAATTATTTCTATTAGTATTAATATCGCAATTAAAGTTATGTTATTAGTTTTTTCTCTAATATAGTCGTAAACAAGTATTGCCATTTGCATAATAACGGCTATTAAAAGAAAAAACGAAATTGCACCTGCCCAAGTAAACCCAGCGGGATTAGCCTTTTTATTTTTCATTTTAATACCACCTTATAACCAAGTCCGTGAACGGTAGCAATCTCAAACCCGTCGCAATTAGAAGTTTTTTCACGAAGTTTTGCCATATATACGTCAACCGTTCTCGACGTAGTAGAAGAATCATAATCCCAAAATTCCGCCATAAGCGCTGAACGGGTAAACGTTTTTTTTGGATATGATAATAGTTTGAATAAAATATCAAACTCTCTTACGGTAAGCGCTATTTCTTCGCCGTTTAAATTAGCGGTACGCTCTTCAATATTCATAGAAAAATTACCTATCGTAATTTCTTTTTCCGTTTCAATCTTTGCACGGCGAAGTATTGCTTTAATAGTCATAAGCAAAATATCTATATCGAAAGGCTTAGTTACGTACTCGTCAATTCCAATATTATAACCAAGCATTTTAGAAGGCTTATCATCCTTTGCCGTCATAAAAATAATGGGCATTGTTTTATCAGTAGCGCGAACGCTTTCTGCAAGTTCAAAACCGTTCATTTTTGGCATCATTATATCAGTAAGAAGTAAATCACATTTTTCTTCGTCCATTTTTTCTAACGCTTCAAGACCGTTAAAGCATGAAACGACTTCGTAATTTGAATTTCTTAAACTTAATGAAACAAAACGGTTTAAGTCCATATCATCTTCAACAACGAATATTTTAATCATAAGAACTCTCCTTTTAGCATTATTATAACTCTTTTATTATAACAAATTGTTAGTAAAATGTTAAGAAATTGTAAAAATTATAGATAAAAATAAAATTCCATAAATAAAAAGATAGCGTTTCAACAGGAAACACTATCTTTTTTAGCGTTTATTAACTTTTATTGTTTTTTTGCAATTCTATAAATATCGCTTGGCTCTTCCATATCAGCCTTGCCTTCTTTGATGATTTCTTCCGCCTTTTCTAAATCAGATACCGAAAGTATCATAATTGCTTTTCCACTTTGTTGCGACGTGCAAGCGTACATATATTTAATAGATATTCCGTTTTCACTTATTTGCTTTAACGCCGATGAAAAACCTCCTGGTTTATCGCTCATAACTACGGCTAAAACGTCGGTAACCTTGCATACTACACCGTGAGTTTTTAAAACGTCTTTTGCTTTGTACGGATTATTCACTATCATACGAAGTACACCGTATTCTTCATTGTCGGCAAGAGAAAGTGCCGATATATCTATATTATTTTGTGATAAAACTTCTGCTATTTCTAAAAGCCTACCTTTTTTATTTTCAACAAAAACCGAAATTTGTTCTACTATCATATTCTTTCCCCCTTTTTTAAATTTTACGTAAATCTAATACTCGTTTAGCCTTGCCTTCACTTCTTGCAATCGTTTTAGGATTTACTAAATGAACTTTTACGCCAAGCCCTAATGCTGAACGTAATTTTTCTGCAATTTCTTTTTCAACAAGCGAAATACTCTTTAAATCATCAGCAAAAAGTTGTTCACTCATTTCAACGTCTAAATCAAACGTATCGTTATTATTTACTCTATCAACTCTAATTAAATAGTTTGGTGTAATTTTACCTTCACTCATACTAATTAAAACTTCTTCTATTTGTGATGGGAATACGTTTACACCTCTAATAATTAACATATCGTCGCTTCTTCCACTTGGCTTGTTCATACGAAGATGTGTTCTTCCACACTTACAAGGCTCGTATATAAGCGAACAAATATCTCTCGTTCTATATCTAATTATAGGAAAACCTTCTTTAGTTATCGTAGTAAATACTAATTCGCCCGTACTACCTTCTGGTAAAACTTCTAACGTTTCAGGGTCGATAATTTCAGGTATAAAATGGTCTTCCCAAACGTGCATACCACATTGATATTCGCACTCACAAGAAACTCCCGGTCCTAAAATTTCAGAAAGACCGTAAATATCGTAAGCCTTAATTCCAAGTTTATTTTCAATTTCTCTACGCATCGATTCGCTCCAAGGCTCAGCACCGAAAACGCCCACTCTTAAAGAAAGTTGGTCTTTAACGCCTAACCTTTCAATTTCTTCAGCCAGATACATTGCGTAAGACGGAGTACAACAAATTGCCGTTGCCTTAAAATCTATCATAGTTTGAATTTGAAGCGCCGTATTGCCAGACGATATAGGAATCACCGTTGCACCCAACTTTTCTACACCTGCGTGTAAGCCAAATCCACCCGTGAAAAAGCCATAACCAAACGATACTTGGAAAATATCGTCTTTAGTAATGCCTATTTCTTGTAGCATTCTTGCAACGCATTCAGCCCATAAATCAAGGTCGTTTTCAGTATATCCAACAACTATACGCTTACCCGTAGTGCCACTTGACGCGTGAACTCTTACTATATTTGACATAGGCTCTGCAAACAAGCCGTAAGGATAATAATCTCTTAAATCTTTTTTGTATGAAAAAGGAAGTTTATGTAAATCTTCAACGCCTTTAATATCTTCGGGTTTAAGACCCTTTTCATCCATACGCGTTCTAAAACATTCTACTCTTTCATACATTCTCTTAACTTGTTTAACAAGTCTTTCGCTTTGAAGTTTTTTTAATTCTTCTCTTGGCATTGTTTCAATGTTTTTATCTCTTATAGCCATTTTAGTTTTTCTCCTTTTTCTTATTGCGATTATCTAAACTTAAAATTACGCCAAGCGCTACCGAAAGGGCCGCAGCCATTATTACTTGATATTCGCTTGGCAACAAGAACGTTACCGTATGTGCCGTTATCCAAAATATTGGAACTGTTTTTAAAATTGTAAAGCCCCATATAATAAAACGCCAAACCACTTTGACAGGTAAACCGAATTCTTTATAGGAAATAGCATATGCTATAAGTTCGCCAGCCGCTTATAAAAGCAAAAATTTTACAAATCCCATTATATACGGACTTTCACTTGAAAGTTTTTTAAAACCTTCGTTTAAAATAGGCACGGCGAGTACCGTTATAAACGTTGTTAAAGTTAAAATAACGTAAACTATAATCAACGCTTTTTTACTTTTTATTCATATTATTCACCAAAGTTATAGCCTAATTCAAATGCTTTTAAATTAAGTTCTAAAAATTTAGTAGGGACTGTTTCTTGTATAACGTCAAGCCAAACTTGTTTGTCTATTTTCATACTTTTTGCAAGTACGCCTATCAAAACTACGTTTACAGCCTTTTGCGAGCCTGCTTTTAAACTTAAATCAAGAGCGTCTAACGCTATGACGTCGGCTTTTGAAGAAAGTTCTTCAACGATACCCATAGGATATTCACAAGCACCCGTTATTACGGGCATAGGTGCAATTTCACGGTCGTTTAAAATAATTTTTCCACCTATTTTTAAAAATGGCAACGCCCTTATCGCTTCTAATTTTTCAAAGGCTAAAATTACATCGGCTTCCCCTAAATCTATAATAGGCGAATTGACTTCTTTTCCATATTTAACGTAAGTTACTACGCTACCGCCACGTTGACTCATTCCGTGAACTTCCGACACTTTTACGTCATAACCTTGATTAATTGCAACGTTGCCTAAAATTCTACTTGCAAGTAAAGTTCCTTGACCGCCAACACCAACTATCATTATATTAGTAGTCATTATTCGTCCCCCTTTTCAATTGCCCCAAAAGGACAAACGTTTGCACAAAGTCCACAACCGTTACATTGTGTTGGGTCTATTTTAGCCTTGCCGTCTTTAAACGTAATTGCAGGGCAACCAAGTTTCATACACATTTTACAAGAACGGCATTTTTCATTATTAACAGTAAATATTCCGTCATACTTAACTCCCTTTAAAAGAGCGCAAGGGCGACGTGCTATAATAACTGACGGCTCGTCTACTGATAATTCTTCTTTAACAGCCTTTTCAAAACCTTTAACGTCAAACGGGTCTTCAACTCTTACCCTTGATACGCCAACGGCTTTACATAAAGCAACTAAATCAACTTGTTTCGTAGGCTCGTTTCTAATAGTTAAGCCGGTCGTTGGATTTTCTTGGTGTCCCGTCATACCGGTTATAGAATTATCTAAAATAATTACCGTATTGTTGTTTTTGTTATATACGATATCAATAAGTCCCGTTATTCCAGAGTGCATAAAAGTACTATCGCCTATAACCGCAACCAACTTTTTAGAAAATTCTTTTCCCCTTGCTTTTACCATACCGTGTGCGGCGCTAATAGACGCACCCATACAAATAGTCGTATCTACGCTTGAAAGCGGAGCAACTGCGCCTAACGTATAACAACCTATATCGCCTGATACCGTAACTCCAAGTTTATGAAGTACGTAGAAAGTTCCCCTATGCGGACAACCTGCGCACATTACCGGCGGACGTTTTGGTAAAACCTTTTCAGTAGTTAAGTTTTTGGTAATTTCACCTAAAACAACTTTTCTTATAAGACTTTGACTATATTCGCCTAAAAGACTAAATTGTTCTTTACCTTTTACGCTAATTCCTAAATTTTTAACGTGTTCTTCAATAAATGCGTCTAATTCTTCAATAACGTAAATAGTTTCACAAGTTTTAGCAAAATCTTTTATAAGGTTTTGTGGCATTGGATATACCATACCGAGTTTTAAATAATTTACTCTATCTTTAAGTGCTTCTTTGGCGTATTCGTAACAAACGCCCGAAGTTATTACGCCTATTTTAGCACCGTTATTTTCTACTTTATTAAGACAAGTCGTTTCACTATATTCTCTTAAAGCCGACTCTCTTTTTTCAACGACTACGTGCCTTTGTATAGCGTTTGCAGGCATCATAACGTTTTTTGCAATATTCTTTTCATAAGGTTTTAAGTCTACCTTTGTAGGCTCAACTTCTTCAACTAAACTTTGCGAGTGAGAAACCCTAGTTGAAAGCCTTATAAATACGGGCGTATCGAACTTTTCACTTAAATCAAAAGCAAGTTTAGTAAACTCTTTACACTCAGCCGAATTAGAAGGTTCAAGCATTGGTATTTTAGATGCTTTCGCATAATGACGAGAGTCTTGCTCGTTTTGTGACGAGTGCATACCAGGGTCATCGGCAACGCATAAAACTAAGCCTCCGTTAGTTCCTATATAACTTACCGTAAACACAGGGTCAGCCATTACGTTTAAACCTACGTGTTTCATACACGTCATAGCACGAGCGCCTGCAATTGACGCTCCTATCGCCGTTTCGCAAGCAACCTTTTCGTTTGGTGCCCATTCAACGTACACGTCTTCGTATTTAACTATATTTTCAGTTATTTCGGTGCTTGGTGTTCCAGGATAAGAAGATACGACTTTTACTCCCGCTTCGTAAGCACCCCTAGCAACCGCAGCGTTGCCAAGCATAAGTTTTTTCATAAATTTCTCCATTACGTAAAAAAATAAGCCCTCTTGCATTTTTGCAAGAGGGCGAATATATCGCGGTACCACCTCTGTTCGCCAAAAGGCCTTACAGTGTAAACACAAGGGCTATAACGCACCCAAACGGCTACCATTACGTAGCAACTTGTGAAAACGTAATTCTGCTTTACGGCTAGATTGCCTTGCACCAAACGACAACTCTCTTAACTAAACTTAGTAAGCATACTTTAATTCACTAATAACGTTTTTAAATATTATTAAAATTATACTATATTTTTTAGAATTTAGCAAGCCGTTTTATAAAGTTTACGTCATTTTTTATAAAAAACCGCCCACCTAAGAGCGTTACTCTTAGGTGGGCGTTATTTGTAATTCAATAAATTCGTACAACGAACAATTTTTACTCGTTTTCTTCTCTCTCTAACCTGTCTCTTAAATCAGAAATAGTTTCACCATTATATGCGAAATGAAGAGTTCCTTGAACTGTACTATTTCTTTTTAAAAGGACTTTCGCCAATGCGCTTAATGACCAATCTTCACCGTTATATGTTACCGTGCGCTTTTCATCTGCTACAACAACCTTAATAGACGTGTCGTGAATAAACACTAATTCAGAACCTACTGGAACACCCAATTTACCAAACTCAAACTTTTCTTTCTTTTGGCGTGCAATAGATTTTGCTAGTTCTTCTTGTTTAGCATCCGCTCTTGAAATGGTGCGTTTGTGCAATTTATCCATTGTTCCGTGAATTTCAGCCATTGCTTCAAATATTCCATAAGCATCTTCTGCTGACATAGAATAGAACTCTCTAACACGCTTTTTGCCATCAATCTCATCACGAGAGCGAAGGTCAGGATTAAGCTTATCTATCATAGTATGTAGTCTTAAATCAGTAAGCCTTGTATCTGTTTCATAAGTTGCATACACCCTAAATGCATAAGGTGTACATTCGGAACGATTTAACTGTTTTACTCTACTATCTACGTCGTCAGCGTATCCAATCTTTACATAATCAGGAAATGATGGATTTGTTAAAATATAAATATATCCTTTGTTGCTCATAAAAACTCCTTTTAAATTATTATAGCACAAAAAAAATCAAAAGAAAAGAAAAAACCTAAAATTATTGTTTTTGCAAGTGAATTGTCAAACTAAGTGCAACACTTTTTAAGATTTTCATTAAATAAATCTACTGGTTTTTGAAAGTGTAAAACTTTCTTAGGTCTGGCGTTAATTAACGCCAGATTCTTTTTTAGTATTTTTTCACTTATTCTTTC
>JAZSNM010000053.1:0-29794 GCA_045536405.1 Christensenellaceae bacterium | reverse complement strand
TAGCCACAATGCTAAAAATATCACTATATTAACTTAATCTTTTGTGGACAAGAAAAGCACACTACATTTCACTTTTAGTGAAGTATAGTGTGCTATACTTTTATCATGGATAAAAAATCCCTATGAGATACGCCCTTTTTTCGTTATCTTTTTTTGACATTATCTGCACTTTTTTTAAGACTTATACGCTTGTTTTACACAAAAAACTCGCTATATTGATATCAAACTTCTTTTTAACAATTTTCTTTTTGTAAAAATTTATCCATTTATTTAAGAATTAATGTTATGCTTTTTTCAGTTTCATTATATATAACACGATAAATTTTTGTAATACCACTTCTAGCCACATCGCAAGTACAATTGTTTGAAACGTGGCAAGGATATTCAAAAATCTCGTTATTTAAAAGACTTGTATCATCCTGTGATAAATAATTTATGTAACTTGGCATAATTAAATAAGCGTCTTCAAGAACATTTAACTTTGCTTCAATAGTTGACTTTTCTTCCTCATTAGCAACCAACAACTCGTTTTCATAATAAGCGATTTGACTGTCTAACTGTGCTGTAATGTTTGTATTTTCGTTATTCAAACCTATTTCTATATCATAAATAAAACTCTCTATCTCTTCAACAGTAATTATTTCGTTTTCACTACTAACACTATCTTGGGCATATACTATAGGTGTATTATAAATTGCAGATAAAGGGATTATTACTAAAATTGTTATAATACAGCATATGCAAATTAAAAGTGCTTTTAATTTTTTTGTCATTTTTAAAAATCCTCCTTTTCTTATAAATAATGTCAATAAGGTGCTATATAAACATACAATAAACAATTTTGTTTATTATAAACAAAATGTATTCCATTGTCTGTATACTTATAATAATATTCTTCATTAAAATTAGGTAAATACTCTTGTGGTATATCTTCTAAAGATTTTGGCTTGTCTTCTAGATGAAATAAAAATTTATTTTCATAGTCTTTATTTTTACCTTTTATAAATGAATTTTCATTCAATAACTCTATAGGTTCGTTTTCAAACTTTAAAACCATATACCTAAATCTTCTTCCCGGCACCGGAACTATACCAGTAATTTTTTCATACAAATGATACGGCATTTCTACTTTTTGTGTAATCTCTATACCTGTAAGGTTATAAATTCTATCTTTAGCCTTATCTTCATCGCTTTCATACCCGCAATTAATAGCATATTTCTCTAAACCATCTATTAAGGTAAAACAAGTTACAGCTACGAAAGGCATTATTACAATTATCAATAAAGTAAGTAATAACCATTTAAAAAAAACAAATATCACTTTTATGCCTTTTTTCATAATACCCTCCTCATTTGTTAGATAAAAAAATAATACTATCTAACCCATTGGACTTTTCTCCTTTTTATTTTATTATACTATACGCTAATAGCATATGCAACTACTACTGCTATCTTTTTAATAAGTTATTAAAAAAATAAATGACAAAAATAAACAAAATTTTACATAATACTTTAAATTTATACAAAATATGCAAAAATAGTTTAATTTTATTAGGTATAAAATAAGCAAACTCAAACGCATAAAAAAAGATAACGAAATTTTTCGTTATCTTTTTTTGAAATTATCTGCACTTTTTTTAAGACTTATACGCTTGTTTTACACAAAAAACTCGCTATATTCATATCAATCTCCTTTTTAACAATTTTCTTTTTGTAAAAATTTATCCATTTATTTAAGAATTAATGTTATGCTTTTTTCAGTTTCATTATATACAACTTCATAAATTGTCTCTGTTCCTCTTTCAACTGTATAAAATAAATATTTCCATTTATATCCCTCAAAATAAATTTTACCATCTTTTTCAACAATTTTTGCCTTATAGTCTACTGATCCACTCGTCCACATTTGAGCCGTATCCCCTTTAATTTCCCAACCGTAAGTTTTACGGATATCGCTTTCTGTAAACTCGTAAATATTTTCCCCGGCGCTACTCCAACAATAATAGCCATTAGGAATAGGTCCTGTTTTTGCACACCCAAAAAGGCCACAAAAACACGTTATTAGCGCTAAAAATATAATTGCAATAGTTATTTTTCTTACTTTTATTTTCATATTTTACTCCTTTAATTAATCCATGGGAATTATTGTGATCAATAATAAGTCTTGTGGCAAATATACAAAGTAGACATCGTCCGTTTTTAAATAATAAAATCGTTCATTAAAATTCGGCAAAAATTCTTGTGGAATTTCTCCTAGCCTATCAGGCATCTCACTCAATGCACTTAAAAAAAACAATTTAAATCGCTTGCACTTGTCTTCATCAAGAGAATTTTCAAAAGAACTTACATTTAACCAATCCGTAGGTTCGCTTTCTAACTGAAAGACTGTATATTGAAATGACCCTCCATGCACAAATCCTTTTTCTTCTTTATCGCGAAGATGATATATTATCGTCGAATCCGTAGGAAGTTCTACTTTTGAGTTTATTTCTATTAAATTTCTGGCAATCTCGTCTTCACTCTTTTTCGGCACACAGCCAAAAAGGGCATAAAAACACGTTATTAGCGCTAAAAATAAAGTAACTGCTATAGTTATTTTTCTCATAGTAGCCCTCCTTACGTTTTAAATCCATTTAGCATAAAGTTTCGTTTCTTGGTAAATTGTTATTTCTTCTTCATTAAATTGTTCTTCTGGCAACGTATCTACTTCAAAATTCCATTTGGTAATACACTCACTTTCTTTATACCAGCCGTCAAAAGTATAACCGTCTCTTGTAGGGTTTTCAGGTATGTATTCAATTTTTTCGCCGTATGCGTAATTATCTATCCAATAATAACCACCATTTTTAGCATTTTCATAATTATAAAAATATGAAACGTTGGCTGCATAATAGCAATTATAAGGGTCTTGTAATTGTTTATTCCAAGACTTCAAATCTTTTTCGCCTTTCATACTTGTGAAAAAAAAGAAAACATCTGGTGTATAAACCCAACTTTTTTGGTTCGATATATAAAATATAGCCTCAAAAGGTTCTCGGTTCTCGACAATTTTATCAACCATCCAACCTTGAACAATATCAACATCAGAAACAATAAACAGTTTCCTTAATTTCTCACTTTTAAATTGTGCGTATTTTTCATCACCATATTTTTCTTTTATGGAAGACACATCGCCTCCACTATTACAACCAATACCTATTACATTCATACCATCAATAGTTTCGGGGATAACTAAATATTCTTGTTCTCGACCTTTATCCGTTAATCCTAATATCTTAATTTCATTATCCTCATAATCAGCCCAATAAATAAAATATTCATTTTCACATAAACGTATGTCCGCCCCAAATCCACCACAACTACTGAGCATCACCAGCCCGCAAAGACAGAAAATACTCGTCAATAAAAAACAAATTATTTTTTTCATAATACCCTCCTCATTTGTTAGATAAAAAAATAATACTATCTAACCCATTGGACTTTTCTCCTTTTTATTTTATTATACTATACGTTAATACATTATGCAATAAATACTACTATCTTTTTATTACGTTATCAAAAAAATAAACGACAAACAAAATATTACAAAATTTTACATAATACTTTAAATTTATACAAAATATGCAAAAATAGTTTAATTTTATTAGGTATAAAATAAGCAAACTCAAACGCATAAAAAAAGATAACGAAATTTTTCGTTATCTTTTTTTAGCGAAAACTTTTTGCATTTAGTTTTTTATTTAACCAAAGCACCAACTAAAAAGCATAAACCAAATAAAATAAGTTCAAAAGTTACTATCGTAGCGCCTACGGGCGTAGATAATATTACTGAAATTATCATACCAAAAAATGCTGAAATAAATGCATAAATTACTGAAAATATTACTACTTTTTTAAAACTTTTGAAAATTCGCATAGCCGATAAAGATGGAAAAATTATAAGTGCCGATACGAGTAGCGAGCCTATTAGACTCATTGATAAAACTATTAAAATTGCTATAATTACGGCTATAAAAACATTGTATATTTCCGTTTTAATACCTGTTGCTTTTGCATAATCTTCATCAAACGTAACCGAAAAGATTTTATTATAAAAACAAAGGTATAGTGCGATTATCACAATACATATTACTATTGAAACAATAACGTCGGTTAAAGTTAAACTAAGTAATTTGTTTGACCCAAACAAAGCGCTACATACGTCGCCACTAACGTTTGACGACGTTGAAAATAAATTCATAATTAAATAGCCCACGCCAAGCGCACTAACGCTTAAAATTGCAATGAGTGCGTCACCTTTAATTTTAGCGTTTTGTCCTGCTTTTAATAAAATTATAGCAAAAATTATTGTGATAGGCATTACTAAAATCATACTACTAGTTAAACTTAATACTGCCGATATTGCCATAGAGCCAAACGCTACGTGAGATAAACCGTCGCCTATAAAAGATAATCTTTTAAGAATAAGCGTAACTCCAACTATCGCTGAACATATTGAAAGTAATATTACTACTATAAAAGCATACCTAACGAAAGGCATTTGTAAATACGATATAAAAGTGTTAAATAGTTCCATTATCTAATCTCCTTTTATACTCTTTTGCGTCTAAAATATATACGTCTTCGCCGGTACGTAATACTTTATTTACGTAATTTAGCGAATTTATATCGTGAGAAATCATAATAATAGTTATTTTTTCTTCTTCGTTTAATTTTTTTAAAATTGTGTATATTTCGTTAGTCGCATCAACGTCTAAACTTGAAGTTGGCTCGTCTAAAAGTAGTATTTTTTTAGCGGAACATAGTGCCCTTGCGAGTAATACCTTTTGCTTTTGTCCGCCAGACAAGTTTTTAAAAGACGTATTTTTTAAATGAGAAATATCAAGCATTTTCATTTTTTCGTTAGCAACGTCTTTTTGCTTTTTAGTTATAAAACCAAAAAACTTATTCATATTAACCGTGCCCGACAATACCACTTCAAAGCAAGTTGCGGGAAAATCTTTTTGTATTTCAGTTGTTTGTGGAAGATAACCTATATCTTGACTTTTTACTCCATTATTTAAAATAATTTTACCACTTAAAGCACTTTGCAAATTAAGTAACGTTTTACAAAGGGTACTTTTACCCGTTCCGTTTGCGCCTACTATTAGCAAAAAGTCCCCTTCGTATAAAGCAAAAGTTAGTGGCGGTAAAACTTGCTTTTGATTATATCCTACTATTAAATTGTCTAAAACAAGTTGTACTTTATCCATTTTTTACCCCTAAACAAATTTTTAAAACTTGCAAGTTTTCACGACATATATCTATATAGTTTTTATTTTCACTTAATTTTATAGACTGCATTGAATTAAGCGTTAATATTTGAACTCCGTATTTACCACTATTATTTATAACGCTATTTGCTATATCTAATTTTGCACTTTCAGTAACTAATACGCTATTTAACGAATTTTCGTTTAACTTATTTGATAAATCAACTATGGTAGATATAGAACAATCTACTTCACTACTGCAACCTTTTATGGCAGAAAAACAAGTGATATCGTAGTCGTTAAACAAATACGAAAAAGGCTGTCTATCACATACGATTACCGTAGAAGTTTCACTATTTTTTAAAATTTCGTACTCGCTATCTAATTGGTGTAAATTTTGAATATATAAATTTGCGTTTTCTTCAAAAATACTCAACTTATTTTTATCTATTTCGCTTAACGAAGTTTGAATTTTTTCAACAATTTTTATTGCGTTTTTTATTGATAAAGAATAATGCTCGTCAATTAAATGATTATGGTCTTCATCGTGATGGTCGCCATCTAAACATATTGGCGTTAAAAATTCGCTATACTTTACAACTTTACAGTTGTTTGGAATTAAACTATCAATCCACGCCGTGCTTTCGCCACCACTATAAACTACTAAATTTGCTTTTGATAAAAGCATTTTATCTTGAAAAGTTGCTTGAAAACTATGTGCGTCTTCCCCGTTTTTTAATAAATAGTGAACGTTATAATCGTCTAAATTTTGCGTTACTTGTTTGCAAAATTCATAATCACTAAACGATACGGCAACTATATTTATTTTTTTATCATTGCTACTATTACACCCTAAAATAAATAGCAAAGATATTATCGTTAATAAAAAACAAACTAATCTTTTCATAAATTCCTTAAATTGCAACCAGATTGCAAATTATTATAACTATTATACGTAAAAATGTCAAGTTAATATAGTTAAAAGAATAAAAAAAATGCACTTTTAAGTCGAAACTTAAAAGTGCATAATAATTTAGAATTTATTAAATAAGGTCTTTACCTGATTTGATAAGTTCAATGTTCTTAGCAACGGTATCAGCGAAATCTTTATATAAAGTAAGGTCTTCGCCCCAAACTGCAACGTCTTTCATAAATTCGATAGGACAACCACCGTTAGCAAAATACTCTAAATAAGGAATATCGTCAATAATTTCTATTTTTCTTGAAGGAAGTTGAACGTAATATTTGCCATCGCTTTCTTTCTTTACTGAAGAATACATTGCTAATAAATAAGAGAAACCTATTGTGAGATTTGTAGGAATTTTACCATTTGCGTTATAGTAATCAGTAAAACTTGGTAAATCTCTTGCACGCCATTTAGAAATGCTGTTTAATTGAATACTTACGAGTAAGTGATTTAAGAACGGATTCATAAATCTTTCTTTAATAGAAGATGCAAACTCAGTAGTTGCTTCTATATCGTCACTTACAAATGGATTAATTTCATATTTTAACGTATCTTCTAAGAATTTTAAAAGTTTTTCGCTCTTCATACAATCGTAAACTGTAACTGCGCCAAGCCATAAACCTATAGGAACGATATTCGTATGGCTACCGTTAAGCACTCTAACTTTTCTCTTTTTGTAGTACTTAATGTCATCAGTAACAACAACGTTAATACCATTGTAGCCCTCTACGATATATTTATTAATATCGCCTTTTTTCTCAACAGCCCATAAACCAAATGGTTCGCCGATAGACATAAGATCGTCAGTATAACCTATAAGTTTAGTAAGTCTTTCTTTTGTTTCAGGATCTCTTGGATAACCTGATACAATTCTATCAACAAGCGTGTTAGAGAAATAACATTGTTCGCTAACCCATTTAGCAAAACCTTCTTCTAAAGCCCAAAGTTTAATGTATGCTTTAACACATTTTTCAAGTTCAGTAGCATTATTGTCAATAAGTTCAACAGGCATCATATATAATCCGCCTAAACCTGCTTTATATCTTGCATATAAAAACTTCGTAAGTTTTGCTGGATACGTAATATTTTCAAAATCATCATAAACGTCGGTATCGTGATAGCAAATACCAGCCTCAGTCGTATTAGATACTACGATTTTAAGTTCTTCATCAGTTGCAAGTTTGTAAAATTCATCAATTTCATTAAAAGGGTCGATAACTTTATCAACGCAAGTTACTTTATAAACCGTTTCAACTTCTTGACCATTTTCCATACCACGCAAAATTACGTTGTACTTATTATCTTGAGCGTGAAATTTATCAAGATTACCAAAAGTTATAGGTTTAATGATGTTAACACTATATTTTTTACCGTTTTTGTTAAGATTATCAAAATAATAATCAACAAAAGTTCTTAAAAAGCCACCCTCACCAAATTGTGCAATTTTAATCATAATTTTCTCCTAAATTAAATATTTTTATTAGAAAGCATTAAATACTTTCTCAATTTAACTTCTTCTTTATTATAATACTAAAAAACTAAATTATCTATCAAAATATTGCTGTATTTAAAAAAAAATTATAAAATATTGACTTTTTTAATAAAAATTTTTATATTTTTACCATTTTTTTCTTAACTTTAATCAAATAATTTCAAAAAGAAGTCATATTACTTGCTATTTTTATTATATTATTGTAAAATATTGCCATAGAGGTTTATATGCAAGAATATAATAATTTAGTTAGAGAAGTTTTAAACGGAAAATTTTTAATTGAAAGAAGTTCCAAAATTTTTAAAATGCCTTCAATGCACAGCCACGATAGTTACGAACTATACTATATGGTTAACGGAGAAAGGGATTATTTTGTTGAAACTAACTTCTTTACCGTTAAAACGGGGGAATTTGCATTAGTTCCACAAGGCATGTTACACAAAACGGGTGGAAAAGGCGGTGCGAGAATTTTAATTTCTTTCACAACTGATTTCCTGCACACTTATTTTACTCCCTTAGCAACGGAAAAATTGCTAACTGCCTTTAATCGCTTTCATATACACCCAGAAAGTTCCGTTCAAGAAAGAATTAACGAAATTATAAGTACGTTATTTGAATTTTATAATAAAAATTGCTTAGACGAGTTATTTCCGTACGTAGATGAATTATTAAACATTTTAATTAAATCTCCAAGCGCCGTTGAAACGACTTCGCTTCCGTCTTCACATATAAATAATATTATAGAATACATAAGCAAGCACTTTAACGAAATAGAAGGAATAGAAGAAGTTGCTGAAAAATTTTACATTTCTAAATTTTATTTATGTAGAACTTTTAAAAAGTTAATGGGTATTCCTTTTATTACCTACTTAACTCAAATTAAGTTAAAGCACTCGGTAAAATTATTAACAACTACTAAAATGGATATTTCTAACGTGGCTTTAGAAAGCGGATTTAATTCCCCAGCGTATTTTTGCAATATTTTTAAAAACAACTTTAAAATTTCCCCACTTGCATATAGAAAAAAATATTCTAATAACTAATTAAGTATAAATACCTTTAATTTGGCAATAATCAATTAAAGGTATTTTTTTATGAATAAACAAACGGTTAACCAAACAAGTCAATTAAATATTTTATTAGACACTTCTAAAATATACGCTGAACAAACTTCTAAAATATTTGGCGAGACTGAGGAACAAATAACTAAGGAATTTAAAAGTTTTAAAATGGCCAAATTATTTAAAAAACTCGACTACGCCATTATTGACAACAAACTTCTTTATGACGATTTTATTAAAAAATGTAATTTAGCAATTGAAAACAATCTTTATAGCGTAACGGTGCTACCAAATTTTGTTCCCTTAGCGTTAAAATGTGCAAGTAATAGCCAAGTTAAAGTAAACGCTTTAATATCTTACCCATATGGCGAAGATAATTTAAAAAGCAAACTTGCAAACGTAAAAAGTGCCGTAACTTACGGCGCGGACGGTGTAATTATAACTTTAAGCAGTATGCTTATTAAAAATAACGAGTATAGACTAATTTTGAAAGAATTATCTAAAATTAATAGAGTGTCAAGAAAAAGAAAAGTGTACGCTTTAATAGACACAAGTATTATTCCTTCTAACAATTTAGAAAATTTATATAAAGTTATTTCAAAAGAAAATTTAGTTTACGCAATCGTTCCTATGAATAATTTAAAGATAACGAGTGAAGAAGATATTACCTTAGCAGTAAAAAGCGTTGAAGATAAATGCGTTGTGGCTGGCGGTGGCAATATTGAAAATTTTGAAAATATGATTTCTTTAATATCAAAAGGAGCAAATATGGTTAGCAGCACTAATATGTTAGAAATTGCTAACGTTTTAAAACAAAAGATACAATAAACTTGACTAAATATAAAAAAAAGAATATAATTAAGCCAACTTAATAGTTGTCTTGATTTCAAGGCATAGTAAAATTCTTTGAGGCGGGGTGAAAGTCCCCACCGGCAGTACAGTCTGCAAAAGATTTAAATTTTTTATAAATCTTACGACAAGGTGCAATTCCTTGACCGACAGTATAGTCTGGATGAGAAAAGAAAAACTGTGTTTTTCGTTTCGGGGATACGTCCCCGCTTTTTTATTTTAGTTATGGGAAAAACAAATTTATTTACTGCTAAAAAACTCTCTCTATGCGCTATGGCGTGTGCTATTTCTTACGTAGTTTCTCTACTTGAAATTCCTTTTTTTGCTCACATAGGCTTAAAACTTGACTTTTCTTTTTGTGTAATGCTACTTGCCGGTTATATGCTTGGCACAATTTATGCTGAAATTATTGTTATAGTTGTTTCACTTCTTGGATGCATTGCATCACAATCTTTTGGAATAGGTCAACTTGCAAACTTTATGCTTGCTAATACTTTCGTAGTTTTGTCCGTCTTTTTGTATAAGTATTTTAAAGGATTAAAAAAGGTTATTTTAACTTTAATAATATGCAGTTGTTTGACTATTTTAGTAGCCTTACTTTGCAATAGATTTATATTTTATCCACTTTATTTTAAAGACAATGCAAGCTCTACGTTTAGTAATTTTTGGTACTTAATAGTTATATTCAACGTAGTAAAATGCGTTTTAAATAGCGTAATAACTCTTTTACTTTATAAAAGACTTAAAAATATTCTTCACTTTTTTAACGAATAATAGTATAATACGATTATGGAATACATATCTAACTCTATATCACAAACGATTGAAATTGCAAAAAACTATGCTAAAACTTTAAGTAGTGGCGACGTTATATTACTTGAAGGCGAAATGGGAGCAGGAAAAACCGCTTTCACAAAAGGCATAGCAAAAGGGCTTGGTATAACCGATGAAATAACAAGCCCTACTTACGCCTATATGAACGATTATGATGGCAAACTTTATCATTATGATTGTTATAGGCTTTTTAGTGGTGAAGATTTTGAAGCGTTAGGTTTAAGCGATTATTTTTATCTTGACGGAATTTGCGTTATAGAGTGGTCAAGCAATATTTTATCTGCGCTACCTAAAAATTGTAAAAAAGTAGAAATTATAAAACTAAGTGAAAATTCAAGGAAAATTATTTTATGAAATGGCTTGCAATAGATACGAGTGGCAAACATTTAACGGTTATTTTAAATAACGGTTCGTATATAAAAACTTCATATATAACCGACACTAAATTACAACACTCAACTACGTTACTTGTTGAAATTGAAAAAATTATTGAAAAAAGCAATATCTCGTTAAGCGATATTGACGTTTTTGCATGCGTTGTTGGTCCTGGCTCGTTTACGGGAATTAGAATAGGTATTTCAACTTGCAAGGCTTTTTCATACGCTTTAAACAAAAAAGTTTTACCTATAACTTCTTTTGAAACGTTAGCATACAATAGTAACGATAAGGTGGTTGCAATTATTGATGCAAAACACGACAATTTTTACGCTCAATGCTTTGAAAATCAAGTGGCTACTTCAAAAGCAAGTTTTATCGATAAAACCACTCTTTTAAATTTAGCAAAAACTCATACGATTATAGCAAGTGAAAGTATTGAGGGGCTAAACTTAACCGTTATCGATATTGTTAAAGGTTTAGAAAACGCAACTACTAATAAACTTAATTTAGCAAGTGATAATAGAGATGATTTAGTAGCATTGTACGTTAAAAAAAGTCAAGCGCAAGAGGAACTTAAATGATTATTCGCCGTTGGAAATTTGAAGACAATTTGCAAATTTCTATCTTAGAAAAACAATGTTTTAGCAATTTTTGGTCTTTTGAAATGATTGCCGATACTTTTACACAAGATAATTTTATTGGTTTTGTCGCATTAGAAAACAATGAAATTATAGGCTTTATTGCTACGAAATATTGTTTAGACGAGTGCGAATTAGAACTTATTGCCGTAAGGGAAGATTTTAGAAAGCAAAAAGTTGCAACTACCCTATTAAATGAAGTGGAAAAAACTCTAAAAACTAAAAACGTTAAAAAAATATTTTTAGAAGTTAGGCGGTCAAATGAAACAGCACAAGCGTTTTATGAAAAAAATCGCTTTGTTTTCGTTGATTGTAGGAAAAACTACTACGCCAACGTTGAAGACGCTTTAATAATGTGTAAAATTTTATGAGGTGTAATTATTAAAAAAATTATTCAAGGGCTTGTTACGGAAGATAAAGGTAATGGCGAAGTAATAATATTTTTACACGGTTATTTATCAAATAAAGAAAGTTTTATAAAACAAATTGATTATTTTAGCAAATATTACAGAGTAATTGCACCCGATTTAACGGGGTTTGGTGAAAATTTAAAACTAAATAAATGCTACTCGCTTGACGATTACGTTTTAGACGTTTTAAACTTAATAAATTCGTTAAATATAAAAAAATATCACGTTTTAGCGCACTCTTTTGGCGGTAGAATAGCCATAAAACTCGCCACTATTGATAATAGAATAGATAAAATTATTTTTACGGGTTCAGCGGGCTTAAAACCTAAACGCTCACCTATTTATTATTTTAGAGTGTATTTATATAAACTCTTAAAGAAAGTATTTAAAAATAAAGACTTTTCTTTTTTAGGCTCAAAAGAATATCAGTCTTTAAGTCAAATAGAAAGAGTTAGTTACGTTAAAATAGTAAACGAACATTTAGATAATTTACTTTGTAAAATAAAAAACGAAACCCTTATAATTCACGGACTTAAAGATACGGCAACACCTAAATATATGGCAAAAAGACTACGAAAAGGCATAAAAAATAGTAGGCTTCGTTTTATTAGTGGCAATCATTTTTGCTTTTTGTTTAATAGTGATTTGTTCAATTTATATATGCACAATTTTTTAAAAGGAGTATAAAAAAATGTTATTACCTATGATTGAATCAACCAAAGAATTATTTTCTTTTAGCGTTATTTTTAAATTCTCTATTGTAGGGCTTATTAATACCGTATTTATGCTCTTAATTTCTTATAAGTTTTTTCAAGCGCTTCAACAATTCGGATACAAAGGCGCTGATTATTATAAGTGGGTTTTCACAAAAGATAATCAAAAAATTACTAGACTTTCAATGCTTTCGCTATTATCTATTTTAGGCTTTATTTTAACTAATATGGCTTTTTCTTTTTTAAATAGTAATATCGTAGCGTATTTAGGTTTTATTTGGTATATCTTTTTTACGATAATTTATATAAAAGGTCAAAAAATTCATAAAAATAAAATTCCGCTTATTAAGACTAAAAGATTAATTAGATTAAGCGTAACTTTTACTATAATTACCATAATTTTTAACGTACTTTTAAGTTATTTAGTAAACGTAATTGCTTTAATTATAAACAATCCGCTTTTAATGAATTTTAGATACGCCGTGCTTTGCTTACTTCCCGTTTTCGTACCTTATTTAGTGCTTTTAGCATATTTAATAAATAATCCATACGAAAAACACCATAACAAACGATACGTTGTTAAAGCAAAAAACGTATTAGATAATTTTGGCGGTATTAAAATAGCAATTACAGGAAGTTATGCTAAAACTTCCGTAAAACAAATATTAACAACTATATTAAGTGAAAAGTATAACGTTTTAGCAACGCCTGAATCGTATAACACCCCGCTTGGCATAGCGAAAACTTGTAATAGATTAAATAATTCTTACGACGTTTTTATAGCCGAAATGGGAGCAAGACATTTAGGTGACGTAAAAGAATTAACTGAAATGGTAAACCCAACTATTGCGTTAATTACGGGTATAACTTCTCAACATTTAGAAACGTTTTTAACGATAAACAACGTTAAAAAGGCAAAATATGAAGTCGTTGAAAATATGAAAGACGGTTTCGTGGCGTTTAGTAACGATAATCCGCACACTATTGAAATGTATTCAACTTGTCCACATAAAAAAGTTTTAGCGGGAATAAACAGTGAAAACGCTTCCGTTTATGCAAAAGATATTAGTTATTCTATCGAAGGAACGTCTTTTACCCTTTGCCACGATAACGAAAGTGTAAAATGTACTACTTGTTTAATAGGCGAAAACGCCGTTTCTAATATAGTATTAGCAAGTAGCGTAGGTTTGCATTTAGGTTTATCGTTAGTGGAAATTGCCGTTGCTATTACTAAAATTGAGCCTATAAAACACCGACTTCAAGTAACAAAAACTATAAATAACTCATATATTATAGACGACAGTTATAATAGCAATCCAGAAGGAATTAAAAAGGCTGTTGAAGTTTTAAAACTCGTTAAGGGTAAAAAATACGTAGTAACCCCCGGTATGATTGAACTTGGTCTTTTTGAAAATCAAGAAAATTATAAATTTGGAATTTTATTAGCAGGCGTATGCGATAAAGTTTTACTTGTTAAACGAGGTGGAACTTTAAGCATTAGAGAAGGATTATTGTCACAAGGTTTTGATAAAAATAATATAATAATGATACAAGCTCTTGAAGAAAGTAAAAAGTTCTTGCAAGAAAATTTACAAGAAGGTGACGGCGTTTTGTTTGAAAACGACCTACCTGACGTTTACACAGAATAAATTTTTAAAACACCAAAGCAAAATTTTTATGCGGAGGTGTTTTTTTTGAAGAATATTTTAGTTGTTTTTGGTGGCAAATCGTGCGAGCACGATATTTCAGTAATTACAGGCGTACTAACTTTAAACTCTATTGATAAAGAAAATTACAATGCTATTGCCGTTTACGTAACAAACGACGGCGTATGGTATCACGGCGAAGTATTAAACGATTTAGAGTGGTATAAAACGAAAAATTTTAAACTATTAGATAAAGTATCTTTAATTCAAGGCAGTGATTTTTTGTATACAATTAATAAAAACAAATTAAAACCTTTAATGCAAATTTCGTGTGCTATAAACTGCTTACACGGATTAAACGGCGAAGACGGTAGTTTATCTGGTCTATTAAATTTATGCGATATTCCACTCGCCTCTCCCGACATGTTTACAAGTTCGTTTTCAATAGATAAAGATATAACGAAAATAGTCTTAAAAGGCTTAGGTATAAATTATTTACCATATTTAAGAATTTTTAAAGAGTGTTTCTTTTCTAAAAAAGATTTTGCACTTAAAATGATAGAAGGCAAGTTATCATATCCCGTCATTATAAAACCGGCAAGGCTTGGCAGTAGCATAGGAATTAAAGTTGCAAATAATATAGAACAACTTGAAGAAAGTTTAATTACCGCTTTTTCTTACGACAATAAAGTTATTGTTGAAAAAGCATTAAGCAACTTTATAGAAATAAATTGTTCAGTTTATAAAAGTTTTGAAGACGTACATATCTCACAACTTGAACGACCTTTCAAAGAAAAGGAAATTCTATCGTTTAAAGATAAATATTTAGAAAATAAAAATTTACCTAAAAAAGAATTTCCAGCAAAGATTGATAAAAAAATTGCCGAACAAATTACTAAAATTAGTGAAAAAGTTTATAGAAAATGTTGCTTTACGGGTATTATTAGAATAGATTTCTTAGTAGAAAATAACGTTGTTTATTTAAACGAAATAAATACCGTTCCGGGCTCGTTAGCCTATTACCTACACTGCAAGTCAACAACTGAGTTTAAAGATTTACTGTCAAGTTTAATAGAAGATGCAATATCTTCATTTAAAAAACAAAAAGCGTTAAAACGAGTTTATAATTCGGGAATATTAAATATTAAAGGCATAAAAGGTAAAAGATAACTTTGACAAGTTAATTTTTAGGTGCTATAATAAACGAGAGTTGGTTGTACAGTCGCGGGAATTTTATTCACGAGGAAAGTCCGGGCTTTTGTAGCAGGGTGCTGGTTAACGGCCAGTGAAGGCGACTTTAAGGAAAGTGCAACAGAAAATACCGCGTTAATAACGTAAGGGTGAAAAGGCGAGGTAAGAGCTCACCGCCTTCGTGGTGACACGAAGGGCAATGTAAACCCCACCTAAAGCAAGATAGGGGCAAGAGAAACACTACGCTACGGTGCTTGCCTGTTTTATTCGCTTGAGATTATAGGTAACTATAATCCTAGATAGATGACTGTATTAAATGACAGAACCCGGCTTATAGACCAACTCACTTTGATAAAAAAGAGTAGTAAAATTACTACTCTTTATTTTTTTAAAAAATTATACTATCACTTTAACGTTTAATATAATAAATTTAGATATTAAAATTTTCATTTTACCCTTAATTAATAAATTATAATTAATATGGTTTTAAAAAAAATTAAAATATTAAATTACGATAAAACGCTTTGTATTTTAGTAATTATTTTGTTATAATAGGTATCGATTAACAAATAAAAACAATTTATAATAATTCACGCTATAAAAGGAGTTGTTATGGTGAAAACGAAAAATTATAAAAAAACGTTAATTGCTTGTTATCTTGGCTTTATTACACAAGCAATATCAGCAAATTTTGCTCCTTTATTATTTTTAACGTTTAAAAGCACCTATGGAATAACTCTTGATAAAATTGCTATAATTCCTTTAGTGTTTTATTTAACACAGTTACTTGTAGACTTTGCATCAACCAAATTCGCTGATAAAATAGGATATCGCACTTGCGTAGTTGCATCTCAAGGGTTATCATCTATTGGGCTCGTTTTAATGGCAATATTACCAGAAATACTCCCCGTTCCGTTTATCGGCATTTTAATTGCGGTAGTCATTTACGCAATAGGTAGTGGACTTATCGAAGTTTTAGTGAGCCCTATCGTCGAAGCTTGCCCGTTTGAAAATAAAGACGGAATGATGAGTTTACTACATTCCTTCTATTGCTGGGGTGCTATGGGCGTTATTTTAGGCTCTACACTCTTTTTTGCGTTATTCGGTATAGAAAATTGGCATATTCTTGCTTTTATTTGGGCGTTAGTTCCACTATTTAATACCTTTAATTTTATCAACTGCCCTATAGAACGATTAAATGAAGACAATAAAAGTATGGGCGTTACTAAACTTCTAAAAACTCCTATATTTTGGTTAATGATAATACTAATGATATGTTCTGGCGCTTCTGAAGCAACTATGGCTCAATGGGCATCAGCATTTACCGAGTCTGCAATTGGCGTGTCAAAAACAATAGGTGATTTAACCGGTCCTTGTTTGTTTGCAATGTTTATGGGTATATCTCGTATGCTGTACGGAAAGTTCAGCGAAAAACTTGACTTAACTAAGGTTATGCTTACATGTGGCATAACGTGCGCCGGTTGCTATTTATTAGCATCTCTATCTACCTTACCTATTTTAGGTCTTGCAGGTTGTGCTTTTTGCGGTTTTGCAGTGGGTATTATGTGGCCTGGCTCTATCAGTATATCATCACAAAAATGTCCAAACGGCGGAACTGCAATGTTTGCATTTTTGGCATTAGCCGGCGACTTAGGCGCTATGGTAAGTCCAGCCATGGTTGGAAGTCTTTCCGAAATGGCAGGTGGCAATCTTAAAATGGGTCTACTCGTAGCAACGATATTCCCCGTTATTCTAGTTGTTAGTTTATTAATTCTTAAAACAAAAGTTAGCAAAACAAAAAGTAAAGAACAGTAAAATTAAATTTACAATAAAGCGTATGAAAAAAAATAGTTCAAAAAGCACCTCAAAAGTATTCAACTTTTGAGGTGCTTTTTAATTTTGAAATGCTTTTTATTCTCTAAATTGTTGGCTATATAAAGTTTTGTATCTGCCGTTTAAGTTAAGCAATTCTTCGTGAGTTCCTTGCTCTTTAATAACGCCGTCTTCAACTACTGCTATTTGATTAGCGTGTTTTATAGTTGAAAGCCTATGCGCTACTACTATGGTAGTCCTACCTTTACAAAGTTCGTCTAATGACTGTTGAATTAAAATTTCGGTAGAATTATCAAGAGCGCTAGTCGCTTCGTCTAAAATTAAAATAGGTGGATTTTTTAAAAATACCCTTGCAATAGATAACCTTTGCTTTTGCCCTCCCGAAAGCCTTACTCCACGCTCGCCTATTACAGTATCATAGCCCTTTTCAAGCGTCATAACGTAGTCGTGTATGTTCGCACGCTTTGCCGCTAATATAATTTCTTCTTCACTCGCATCGGGGTTGCCGTATAAAATATTATCTTTTATACTTGAATTAAATAAATATACGTCTTGCTGAACTATACCTATACTCTTTCTTAAAGACTGCATCGTTATATCTTTAATGCTAACGCCGTCAATTAAAATATCGCCTTGTTCAACCTTATAAAAATTAGGAATTAAATGACAAATTGTAGTTTTACCACCACCGCTTGAACCGACAAGTGCAAAAATTTCGCCCTTACTAACTTTAAAAGATAAGTCGTTTAAAACGTCTTTATCTTCGCCGTAACCATAAGTTACGTTTTTAAACTCGATATTACCTTGAACGTTTTTAATGTCTTTAGCGCCTACGTTATCAGTTTCAATAGGCGTGTCCATAATTTCGATAAAGCGTTGAAAACCCGTTGTTCCGTTTTGGAATTGTTCCATAAACATTATAAGTTGGCGAACGGGTGCTAAAAAGATATTTATTGAAACGATAAATACAGAGTAATCGCCGAGTTCAATTTGACCTGCATATAAAAACAATCCCCCTGCAATTAAAACGACAACGTTAAATACTTCAGTTACAAAAGTTGAAGTAGAGTGAAAAATTCCCATAAAATGATAGGCTCTTTTTCTTGCTTTAACAAACGTTTCGTTGCCTTGTTCAAACTTTTTAATTTCTGCTTGAGAGTTGGTGTACGCCTTAGTTACCCTAATGCCCGAAATACTGCCTTCAAGCGATGCGTTAATTTGCGCTACTGCCTTTCTACTTTCCATCATAGCGTTACGCATTTTTTTACGAACAAGCATTGAAATGGTTATTAAAAACGGAACGCACAAAAATATAATTAAGGTTAACGTTACGTTAATAGTTAAAAGATAAATAAACGCCGTAATAAATGAAATTGACGAAATTATTAACGTTTCAGGACCGTGGTGAGCAAGTTCGCTTACGTCGTTTAAATCGTTAGTCATACGAGACATAAGTTTACCCGTTTCGTGCGTATCGTAAAACTTATATGGCAATTTTTGAAGATGATTAAACATATCGCTACGCATTTTTGCTTGCATTTTTACGCCGACCATATGCCCAACGTATTGAATAAAATAGTTAAGTAACATTCTAACAATATAAATTGCTAATAATATAACGCCGAAAGTTATTATAAGATTAACGTTTTTATTAGGAATAAAATCGTTTAGCATATATCTTGTAATTACAGGGTAAAGCATACCAAGTAACGCCACGATAAGTGATGCAAGCATATCAAGAGCGAACGTTAATTTATGTGGTTTATAATATGATAAAAATCGTTTTAACATAATTTCTCCTTAAAACTATTGTAACATAAAAAGATAAAAAAATAAATAATATATAATAACTTTTATAAATTACAAATAAGGTAGGTAACGAAAATAAAAAACTACCACGATAATGGGCAATAGCAAACTATAATTCAAATTTTGTAAATTTGACATAAAAAAAGAAGTAACTTTTTGTTACTTCTTTTTTTGGTGCTACTTTCTTATTAAAGGTATCCTTTTAATGTTTTACAACTTGCAATCAACATTCTTCTAATTCTGCCACAAAGATTGCGATATGTTTTGTAGGTTTCTTCAACTATGATATTTGTGTTATATAGCAGTTTTAACCAGCCTTCAGTTTCACTACATTCTTTGAGTGAAATTTCAAGTTTTGATAGCATATCTGCTCTGCTTTGTCCATAATTTGCTTCGCAAATATTAACATAAATACTACTTGAACTTTTACGAATTTGAAATAATGTGTTTGACGGAGCTTTTATATTTTGACAAAGCAACTCAATATCAGTTGCGAGTTGTTCAGCGTATATCAACAAATAGTTCTTAGCCATAGTATTACCTCTTTGGACACATTATACTATATTCTAACTAAAAAATCAACGGCTTGCCGTTGTATATCACCCGCAATTTATTGCGGTATATCACCAACACAAAGTGTTGTATAGTATCAAACCGCAGAAAATACACGCTAAAGCGTGATGATATACAGCCTAAATGGGCTGATGATATCCACCACACTTCGTGCGGTGATGATATACCAAACCTGCGGTTTGGATAAAAAAAGTTCCGTTTAATTAAACGGAACTTTTTTGGTGCGCCTTCGGGGACTCGAACCCAGGACCCACTGATTAAGAGTCAGTTGCTCTACCAACTGAGCTAAAGGCGCATATAATTTTACGGAGTATAAAAACTCCGTAAAACGTGGTGAACCACCGGGGACTCGAACCCCGGACAACTTGATTAAAAGTCAAGTGCTCTACCGCCTGAGCTAGTGGTCCTTATTAAGTTTGGCTGGGGTGGCAGGATTTGAACCTACGAATGCTGGAATCAAAATCCAGTGCCTTACCGCTTGGCGACACCCCAATGGTTTTTTTGTGGGGCGAGAGATGGGAATCGAACCCACGACCTCCAGGACCACAATCTGGCGCTCCACCGATTGAGCTACTCTCGCCATTAAATTTGCTGGTACGCCAGAAGGGATTCGAACCCCTGACTCCCGCCTTAGAAGGGCGGTGCTCTATCCAGCTGAGCTACTGGCGCATATACTTTTGTCGATTGGATGCACCTTTCGGCTTCACATTATAATTATGGAGCGGGTGATGGGAATCGGACCCACGCAACCAGCTTGGAAGGCTGGTGTTCTACCATTGAACTACACCCGCACTTCTTTCGTTATGCTAAATGATTATAACAAAAGGACTTTTTCTTGTCAACCATTTTTCGACCATTTATCAAATAATTTTATTATTATTTTAAAAAACTCTTATTATAACTTATCTTTTAGGTCGCATAATGCTCTAAACCTATGACTTACGCTGTTTTTTTCTTGACTACTTGCTAAGCCGAAACTTTTTTGTAAGTCGTAACTGTAAAAAAGAGAGTCGTAGCCAAAACCGTTGTTTCCTTCTTCTTTAAGTAAAATTTCTCCGAACGTTTCGCCGTAACCTTCGATAATCTCGCCGTTTTTCTTATATAATACAACACTTGAAACAAAGTGTGCTTTTCTATTTTCTTCGCCTTGTAGTTTTTGTAAAAGTAACTTTCTATTACTTTCATCAGTAGCGTCTTCGCCCGAAAATCTTGCGCTGTATATGCCTGGCGCTCCATTTAACGCATCAACGACTAAACCGCTATCATCACTAAGACAATCTTCCCCCGCAAAAAGTGAAACGGTTTTTGCTTTTATAAGAGCGTTTTCGTAAAAAGAATTACCGTCTTCAACAATTTCTTCATTAAAGCCTATATCTTTCATAGAAACTATTTCATAATAATCTTTAAAGATTTCGCTTATTTCTTTTAGTTTGCCTTTATTTGATGATGCTACGATAAGTTTTTTCATAATCTTCTTATCCCTTTTGATATTTTATAACAAAATTTTACTTTAAAAAACCATTTACAATTTGCTCTTCAGCCTCTTTTTCAGTTAAGCCAAGAGTCATAAGTTTTATAAGTTGTTCGCCCGCTATTTTGCCTATTGCCGCCTCGTGAATTAACGATGCTTCAACGTGGTTAGCGTTAACCATAGGCACTGCTGAAACCTTACCATTATTCATAATAATAGCATCACATTCAGTATGTCCCGAGCATTTGTTATTTCCGTTTATTTTAGACAAAAATTGTTGAGTAGAATTATCTTTCGCTACCGACCTTGAAATTACGTGCGTAGAAGAATTTTCGCCGTTTAAATCAACGGTAAATTTAGTTACTGCGCTTTGATTTTCGTGAGTCATAATATTCTCTCTAATAACTAACGTTGCATCTTTTTGAAGGGTTGCGAGCGTTTCACGGATAGAATCGTCTACACCTTTTATTTGTGCCGTTACAATTTCTAAATAACCGCCCTCGTCGATATTTATAACGGTAGTAGGATTTAACACTTTTTTACCTTCGCCGTCGCCACCGCCGTAATGTTTTTCAACGTATTCAACTTTAGCGTTTTTTCCTACGAAAAACGAGTGAATACCATTATGCTCCGACTTTAACTCGCCCGAATTATGTATTCCACATCCAGCCACGATTAAAACGTCAGCCCCTTCTTCAATATAAAAATCGTTATACACTAAGTCTTTAAGCCCGCTTTTAGTTATTAAAACGGGAATATCTACTCTTTCTCTCTTATCGCTTTTTTTAATATGAATATCAATTCCAGGCTTATCTTTTTTAGGAATAATTTCAATAGTTGCAGAATTGTTTTTACTATAAAGTTCACCGTCAAGCCTTATATTGTAAGCACCTTCTGGGACACTTTCAATGCCCATAACTTCTTTTAATAAATTCCTTTGAATATTGTCAAGTGCCATATTATTTCACCTGCCTTTTTTCATCATCTTTTTTAAGGGCAACACAAGTAGAAGAAGTTAAAATACTTGGAAGTATATCTTCTTTTAAACCGTCGTTCTTAACTTGTCCGTTCGCAATAATAATTACTCTATCAGCGATATTTAAAATTCTTTCTTGGTGAGAAATAATTAAAACCGTACCCATAGTTTTTTCAAAAAGTCTTTCAAAAACCTTAATTAAACTATTAAAAGACCATAAATCTATACCCGCTTCCGGCTCGTCAAAAATAGTAAATTTGCCTTTTCTTGCCATAGTTATAGCAATTTCAATTCTTTTAAGTTCCCCGCCTGACAAACTTGAATTTATTTCTCTATTAACGTACTCTTTCGCGCATAAACCAACTTCTGATAAATACTCGCACACCTTAGAAACGCTCAACTTTTCGCCACTTGCTAAATTTACAAGGTCGTAAACGGTAATCCCCTTAAATTTTACAGGTTGCTGAAAAGCAAAACTAATACCGAGTTTTGCCCTTTCCGTTATTGATAAATTAGTTATATCTTGGCCGTTAAACAAAATTTGCCCACTCGTTGGCTTAATAATACCCATTATTATTTTAGCCAAAGTAGATTTACCGCCACCGTTAGGACCGGTAAAGGCAATAAACCTTTCATTTAAGTCTAAACTAACGTTTTTAATAATTTCTTTTTCTATTCCATCGTTACTTGCGATATATGAAATATTTTTTAATTGTAACATAATTTTCCTTTAATTACTCTTTGGTAATCGTTTGATTATCGTATTTATTTAAAAGTTTTAAAAATTCACTTAATGCAAAAGACTTTTCTTTATCTTTACTTAAAATTACACCTATCGCTCTAACGGGAAGTTCAGGAATAACGTCTAATTCAAAAAGTTCGCCACTACTTAACTCATCTAAAACAAACTCCCTTGAAACACAAGCAATACCAAGACCGTTTTTAGCCATTTGTACGCACAATTCTAAACTTGCAAGTTCAAACTCTGGAACTAACTCGATATTGAGCGAAGAAGTAAAGTTTATAAACTCTTGCCTTGTAGAAGTGTTTTGTTCTAACATTAAAAGCGGATAGTTAGACAATGCACTTAACGATACTTTTTTACCTAAAAGTTCTTTGTATTTGCTATTAGCGACAAAAATATCGTGAAGCCTACCCATTTGTCCCATAAATACTATACCTTCGTTATCAATAGGTAAATTCACAAAACCTATATCGGCTTTATTATTTTTAACGGCTTCAATAGTGTTTTTTGAAGTACTGTTTAAAAACGTAACGTTAACGTTTGGATATTTTTGATGAAATTCCGTTATATACTTCATTAAAATATGAGTTATTACCGTATCAGGAGCGCTAATACGCAAATTTCCCGTTGCAACTTTTTTTAGTTCAAAAAACTTGTCTTCCGCCTTACCAAGAAAATCCATAGCCTTTTCAACGTATTCAAAAATTTGCTTGCCACCGTTTTCAGTTAATTCCATACCCCTAGAAACTCTATTAAACAACTTTCCGCCAAGTTGCGTTTCTAATTGCTTTATAGATTGCGAAACGGCAGGTTGCGATATACATAACTCGTCAGCGGCTTTTGTTAAACTGCCACACTTTGCAACGATATAAAAAACTCTAAATAATTCAAGATTTATCATATGTTTATTTTCCTACGCAAAACTTAGAAAAAATTTCGTCAATAATTTCTTCGCTTGCTGTTTTTCCTGTAATTTCGCCAAGATATTGCCAAGCCTCTTTTATATCTTCACTAATTAAATCAAGTGATAACACGTCCGCGTTTTTCAAGGCGTTTTCTAAACTGTTTTTAGACTTTTTAAGAGCGTTAAAATGCCTTTCTTCAGTTATAAGTTCGGCGTTGTAATCAATGCCTTTACTAAATGCTAAATTAAAAATTTCATTTTTAAGCGTTTCTATATTTTCGCCCGTTTTTGCTGAAATTATAATACCCGCGTCACACTTTTTACTTAAATCTAAATCGGCTTTATTGTAAACTTTAATTGTAGGTTTACCTTCTATTTGACTTAGTAGTTTTTTATCTTCATCATCAACACGAGAAGTAATATCGTAAACTAATAAAACGATATCGGCACTTTTTAAGAGTTTTTCACTTCTTTCAATGCCTAATTTTTCAATATCGTCGTTTGCTTCTCTAATTCCAGCAGTGTCGTATAAATTAAATTTTACGCCGTTTATTTCAATACTTCCCTCAACAACGTCTCTCGTAGTGCCTGGAATTGAAGATACTATCGCTTTATCATAATTTAAAACACTGTTTAATATTGAAGATTTCCCCGTATTAGGCTTGCCCACTAATACGACTTTTACACCGTTTTTAATCTTCTCGCCAGAAGAATAATTTGCCATTAAACTATCAACTTCTTTTAAAACGTAATTTAAAACGCTTTTAACTTCTATAGTTGTTGAGAGTTCTAAATCTTCTTCGGGATAATCAATATTTGCGTCAATTTCCGCCAAGGTATAAGTTAGTTTATCTTGAAGTTCTATAACTTTTTTATTTAATTTTTCACGATATAAATTATAACCCGCTTTAACTTCGGCAACGCTTTCGCTATTTATCATATCGATTAAACCTTCACAACTATCGAGCGAAAATTTTCCGTTAACAAAAGCCCTTTTAGTAAATTCGCCCCTTGTAGCAGGCTCTGAGCCAAGATAAAAAGTGCGTTTTAATAAGCCTTGAGTTATCGCTATACCGCCGTGACAATGAAATTCTATCATATCTTCGCCCGTATAACTTTTAGGACCTTTAAAATACACCGCCATACCAAAATCGGTAAAAGTACCGCCGTCAATTTCGCCTACGTACATTTTATACGGCTCAAAGTTTTGTACTTTTACTTTACCAAGTGGTTTAAACATTTTTTCGGCTATACTTAAAACGTTATCACCACTTAATCTAATTATAGCAACTCCGCCAACACCATTTGCCGTTGAAACGGCACTAATAACGTTACTCATTAGTCGAATAAATCGTCACTATCGCCACTTGAATTATTTTCGCCACCTGTTGTAGACTTTTTATCGCTAAATTCTTCAAATGGGTCGTCATCTTTGGTAGTAGAGTTATAGCCACCTCTATTATCTTTAGGTTTTACTTCGTAGTAATAATATCCCCTACTTCTTGCCATATTGCGATAATAATCTTCTTGCGACGTAGGCGTAACGTTTCTTAACGAGAATAAGAAGAAACCAAACATAAAATCAAAGAATATAGACACAATTGCATATAAGAAAGAAGATTGTGGCCTATATAATCTAAATATTGCAAGCATTAAATTGATATCGAAGAATATTTTTGCAAGGCTTATTACAGAATATAAAATATCTATGAACACGTAAATAAAAGTACCTGGCGTTATTAGCGCTTCAAAAACGCCTAAACTTATAGTAACTTCCGTATTAGTTAACGCACCTAAAATTAATTCCGCTAAAACAACGAAAATTTCAAGAGAATAGAATATACCTACTACAAATTCTAAAATTGCAAAAATACAAACCCATAGTCCCAAATTTTTCAAAGGTTTTCCCCAAACGATAATATTACCTATAAGTTTACCTATTAAAATGAAATTTAAAAAAGGAATAAAAGCAAAATATAAGCGTTTAAGCCCCCTTCTTTTAGCCATAGTGTAAACCGCTATGCCTTTAAAAATAAAAGAAACTATCGTTAATAAAATACTAAATAAATACGAGCCTAATTCAAGTTTTAACAAATCAAGACCCATAATTTCATCATTTCCCATAAAACCCTCCTACGAAATAAGTTTAAAACTGCAATAACGCTTTACGCATTAGTAAATAATAAAAATTTCTAACTTTTTTATTATATTATTCACCATATTTTAAATAGTTATAAACTCTTTTGATTTTTATTAGTATGCCCTTGCATAAAGAACTACTTTTTTAGCCTTTTTACCACAAACGGCGCAAACTTTATTATCTACGTTATCTTCAGTTATTATTCTTGAAGTTGCTTGCGTTTCGTTTTTAATAGTATCTTCACAAGCCCTATCTTCACACCAACAAGCCTTAACGAAGTTTTTATTATCAACGCCTTGTAAAATTTCTTGTAAAGTATTAGCCCAAACAACTTTGCTATCTCTAATTTTTCTTGACTTTTCAAGCATATTTGCTTGAATATTAGTTAAAAGACCTTTAATAGCATCAATATCAAATAAAGTATACTCACTCTTTTCAAGAGTATCTCTACGCATTGCTATCATTTTGTTATTTTCAATATCTCTTGGACCAACTTCTATTCTAACAGGAACGCCTTTCATTTCCCACTCGTTAAACTTCCAACCAGGAGTCATATCACGAAGGTCAACTTCACATCTAATATTAGCGTTTTCAAACGCTTCTTTAAGTTTAATAGCCGTTTCTTTAACGCCTTCTTTATGCATAGCAACGGGAACGATAACGACTTGCACGGGTGCTACAACAGGCGGAATAACTAAACCTCTTTGGTCTCCGTGAGCCATAATTAAAGCGCCTATAAGCCTTGTAGAAACGCCCCAAGAAGTTGAATAGCCGTATTTTAAAATACCATCTTTATCTAAAAATTTCATATTGAAAGATTTAGCAAAATTTTGACCTAAATAATGAGAAGTGCCCGCTTGTAAACTTTTACCGTCAAGCATCATTGCTTCCATACCGTAAGTAGCAACTGCGCCTGCAAATTTTTCTTTCTCAGTTTTTCTACCCGTAAACACCGGAATTGCTAAACAATTTTCAGCAAAATCTTTATACACGTTAAGCATTTGTTGAGTTTTTTCTTCCGCTTCTTCGCTCGTTGCATGTACGGTGTGACCTTCTTGCCATAAAAATTCACTTGTTCTTAAAAATGGTCTTGTAGTTTTTTCCCACCTTAAAACGTTACACCATTGATTCATAACGATAGGTAAATCTCTATAACTATTCATCCATTTAGAAAACATATCGCAAATAACGGTTTCACTCGTTGGCCTAATAATAAGCGGTTCGTCTAATTTTTTACCACCTGCGTGAGTAACAACGGCAACTTCGGGCGCAAAACCCTCAACGTGTTCAGCCTCTTTTTTAAGATAACTTTCAGGAATTAACATAGGAAAATATGCGTTTTTAGCCCCCGACTTTTTAAAACGAAGGTTAAGTTCGTGTTGAATATTCTCCCAAATAGCGTAGCCGTAAGGTCTAATAACCATTGTACCCTTTACAGGACCATAGTCTACAAGTTCAGTTTTTAAAACAACGTCAGTGTACCATTGTGGAAAATCTGCATTGATATCAGCAATTTCTTTTACGAATTGTTTATTGTCAGCCATAAATATACCTCTTTTAAAAATAGCAGTAATACGCTATTGTAATATAATAATATTATATTATACCTGTATATTAAAAAAAAGTAAAGTATTTTAATTACTTATACTTATAAAAGCGTGCAACAAAAAAACTCGACTTAAAAAAGTCGAGTTTAATAAATTATTTTTTCAAAACTTCAAGTGATGCTTTTACTACGTTTTCAGTAGTGAAACCATATTCTTTAAATAAAGTACTTGCTTTTCCTGATGCACCGAATTCGTCAATGCCAATTACTTTACCATCAATACCAGCGTACTTATACCAAGAATAACTTGAACCAGCCTCTACGCACACTCTTGCCCTTACGTTAGAAGGAATAACACTTTCTTTATACTTATTAGATTGAGATTCGAATAATTCTTGACAAGGCATACTAATAACTCTTGCACTGATACCTTGTTCTTTTAGAATTTGTTGAGCCTCCATACAGTATTGAACTTCAGAGCCACAACCTATCAAGAGTAAATCAGGAACTTTCTTATCACAATCGCTAAACACGTAACCACCTTTTAAAGCGCCTTCTTTAGTTGAGCAACCATAGTTAATAAGCGTTTGACGTGTTAAAATTATGCTTGTAGGACCTTTTTTAGTAAATGCGGTTAAAAATGCGCAAGCAGTTTCAAGTCCGTCACAAGGGCGATAAACCTTCATATTAGGCATTGAACGAAGTCCTACAAGTTGCTCGATAGGTTGATGTGTTGGACCGTCTTCGCCTACGCCGATAGAATCGTGAGTTAAAACGTAAGTAACGTTTAAATCCATAAGAGCAGATAATCTCATGCCGTTTTTCATATAATCAGAGAAAACGAAGAAGGTTGAACAAAATGGAAGTAACCCACCGTGACAAGCAATACCGTTACAAATAGCACTCATAGCGTGTTCTCTAATACCAAAGTGAACGTTTTTGCCTTCTCTACACTCACTTGAATAATAGTCAACACCTTTAAGCACCGCTTTTGTAGACGGTGTAAGGTCAGCCGATCCACCAAATAAGTTAGGAATAAATTTTGAAATTTTATTTAATACGATACCGCCGTAACTTCTTGAAGCGTCTTGTTTTTCAAACTCAAAAATACTCTCGTCGTCAATAACAGGCAACTTGCCACTCATATTATCTAAAAATTCTTTTGCAAGTTCAGGATATTTTAAAGAATATTCTTTAAACATTGCCTTCCAAGCCTTATTAGCCTTTTTACCTCTGTTTATAGCCTTTTTAGTGTGAGCGTAAACTTCTTCGCTAACGGTAAAAGGTTCTTCGCTGTAATTTAAATTTTCTCTTAATGCTTTAATTTTATCAGCGCCAAGTGGAGCACCGTGAACTTCAGCGCTACCTTGGTTAGGCGCACCGTAACCGATAGTTGTATGACAAACTATTAAAGATGGTTTTTCTTTTTCAGCCTTAGCCTTTTTAACGGCTTTTTTAATAGCGTTAATATCGTTGCCGTCACTAACGTCAATAACTTGCCAGCCTTGTGCTTCGTGGCGTTTTTTAACGTCCTCAGTAAAAGCGGTAGAAGTATCGCCTTCAATAGTTATATTATTACTATCGTAAAATACTATAAGTTTACCAAGTTTTAAAGTTCCTGCAAGCGATGCGCTTTCATATTCGATACCTTCCATTAAACAACCATCGCCACATAAAGCGTAAGTGTAATGGTCAACAACGTTAAAACCTTCTCTATTAAACTTTTTAGCAAGGTGTGTTTCAGCAATAGCCATACCAACGGCGTTTGCAATTCCTTGACCAAGTGGACCTGTTGAAGTTTCTATACCGTCAGTAACACCGAATTCTGGGTGACCTGGAGTTATTGAGCCGTATTGACGGAATTGTTGTAAATCGTTTAAAGAAACTTTGTAACCGTAAAGGTGTAATAAAGCGTAATTTAACATTGAGCCGTGCCCTGCTGAAAGAACGAATCTATCACGATTAGCAAACTTGCTGTTTGCTGGATTAAAAGTTAAAAAGTTTTGAAATAAAGTGTAAGCAATAGGCGCTGAGCCAAGACAAATTCCAGGGTGACCTGAATTAGCCTTTTCAATACCTTCAACTGAAAGTAATCTTAAAGTATTTACCGTAAGTAAAGAATTATCCATAAATTTCTCCTAAAATTTCTTTAATTTAAACGTTATAAAGCATAAATTTACGATTATAACTTTATATATTATACCACAAATAACAATCTATGTAAATTATATATCAAAAAAAAGGTTAAATAATTTAGCAAAAAATATATATTTTAATTTTTTATATAAAAATTAGTGCGTGTGACGCAAAGTCACACGCACTTTTTTGTTTTTTACGTTTTTAGCCTTTTACTTATTATGTTTTAT
>JAZSNM010000012.1:0-11895 GCA_045536405.1 Christensenellaceae bacterium | reverse complement strand
TAGCCACAATGCTAAAAATATCACTATATTAACTTAATCTTTTGTGGACAAGAAAAGCACACTACATTTCACTTTTAGTGAAGTATAGTGTGCTATACTTTTATCATGGATAAAAAATCCCTATGAGATACGCCCTTTTTTTCAACAATCTTTTTCTATTTATGAAAATATTTTATCTACAATTTCACTTGCACTTGCATTTTCTACGTAATTTCCTATATTTTTAAAAGCAGTTAAAAAATCTTCTTTTTCAAACTTTTTACCATTTAATTCGTTTGCTATATCTTGTAGGCTGTATTTAGAAAAGTAATCGCCAAAAATTTCAGCGTTTGAAATTATGCCTGAAACTAAGTCGAAAGTTAGGGTTAAAGTGCCAAAAGATAATCGTATATCTATTTTGCTACTTCCCTTTGGAGAATTGCCGATATTCCAACTATAAGTCCTATATTTTTCATATTCTAATTTTTTTATTTTAGAAATATCTTCGTTAGTAAAAGTATACTCTTGCAAATTACTTTTTAAATAGTTGCATAAATTATTAAAAAATTCGTCACAACTAACGTCTGGTAAGTAATTTTTAACGTTGGTAACTCTTGCTCGTATACTTTTAATTCCCTTTGACTTTGTTTTTAACTTGTCTTCTAATAAAACTTCGTTTAATACGCTTAAATCAGTGTCGAAAAGTAAAGTGCCGTGGTGCATTATTCTATCTTTGTATACGACTTGCGCGTTACCTGAAATTTTTTTATCGTCTATACAAATATCGTTTCTACCACTAAACTTTGCATTTACCCCCAAACTATTTAAGTAGTTTATTATAGGCGTAGTAAATTTAGTATAACTATTTTCTAAACTATTATATGGGGCTATAACGGTGTAGCATATATTATTTAAGTCGTGATATACCGCACCGCCACCCGTTAATCTTCTAACAACCTTTATATCTTTTGAAGTTGCTTTATTTAAGTTAACTTCAAGTAAAGTGTTTTGATTATTACCTATAATAACGGCGGGGCTATTTCGCCATAAATAAATATAATATCCATTAGTTTGTTTTAGTAAATATTCTTCACTTGCAATATTAAAATATGGATTATGGCAGTTTGATGAAATAAATTTAAAATTTTTCATAGTTTAAGTAATTATAAATTATGGCGTTGCGATTTTTCGCAACGCCATATAATTTATTATTAAACACCTTTTTTAGATTTTCTAATAAATTCGCTATCAGAAGTGTTAATTTTGCTTATATGACTTTTAAGTGGAAGGATTTTATCATTGATAAAATCAATAATCCAGTCGGCTTGTGGGAAGAACTCGCCATCAAATTCAAATGGAGGAGTAATCCAGTTTTTAGCACCGCATACAACAGGTGGAGCGTCTAAATAATCAAAGCAAAGGCTAGTGATATTAGTTGCCATATCGTTTAAGATAGAGCCTCTTGTACAAGCGTCTGAAGCAAGGATAATTCTACCCGTCTTTTTAACTGATTCAACAACTTTTTCATAGTTGAACGGAACGATACTTCTTGCATCGATAACTTCCGCTTCAACACCGTATTTTTCAGAAAGAATTTTTGCTGCTTCCATAGCCTTGTAGAGTGTAGCGCCGATAGTTAAAATGGTAATATCGCTACCAACACGTTTAACGTCAGGCTCGCCAAGAGGAATTTCATAATAACCTTCTGGAACGCCTTCTTTGTGGAATTCTTCGCCTTTATCGTAAATTCTTTGGCTTTCAAAGAAAATAACAGGGTCGGTACCGTTAAGCGCTGAGTTCATTAAACCTTTTGCATCGTAAGGCGTAACAGGGAAACAAACTTTAAGTCCAGGAATATGTGCTGGAAGTGCTACCCAATCTTGTGAGTGTTGAGCGCCGTACTTAGAACCAACTGAAACTCTTAAAACAACAGGCATTTTTAAAATACCCGAACTCATTGCTTGCCATTTAGCAAGTTGGTTGAATATTTCGTCGCCCGCTCTACCCATAAAGTCAGCATACATAAGTTCAACGATAACTCTACCACCGCAAAGACCGTAACCAACGGCACTTGATACGATAGCGGCTTCACTGATAGGTGAGTTGAATAATCTATGATATGGAAGTGCTTCAGTAAGACCTTTATAAACTGCAAAAGCGCCACCCCAATCACGAACGTCTTCACCGTAAGAAGTTAACGTAGGGTCTTTATAATATCTGTCTATAATAGCCTCGAATAAACCGTCACGAATATTGTATCTCTTTAAGTTAGAAACTTGTTGACCTTTTTCATCAAAAGCATATCTTGTTTTGCCGGCAATTTGTTTAACTCTTGGATTTTCTTCCATAGTAATTTTAACGTCTTTGCCTAATTCAATAGGTCTGTCTTCCATTTTTTCAACTTTTCCGTTAGAGAACATTAAGTTTTCTACGTAGTATGGGTCAGTTTTAAAGTCAAGATATGGAGATGCTTGAGTATCAGCGGCAAGTTTGCAAAGTTTAAGCATTCTTTCTTGAATAGAAGCAAGAATATCTTCAAATTTGCTATCGCTTGCAATTTTAGCGTCAACGAGTGATTTTCTATAAGTAACGATAGGGTCGAATTCACGCCATGCTGCAATTTCTTCTTGCGTACGATAACTCATAGAGTCAGAAGGAGAGTGACCGCCGTAACGATAAGTCACTACGTCCATTAAGCAAGGACCTTCGCCCTTTAATAATAATTCTTTCTTTCTCTTCATTGCTTCGATAACTGCAAGTGGATTAAATCCGTCTACTCTCTCAGCGTGAAGTTGAGTTGGAGATATACCTGCGCCTAAACGAGCAAGGAAGTCGTAAGCCATTGTTTCGCCTCTTGTTTGACCGCCCATACCGTAACCGTTGTTAAAGAAGTTAAATAATATAGGTAAACCGCCTTTCTTTTCCCAAAGTTGTTTAATTTGGTCCATTGAAGCGAAGTTCATTGATTCGTAAACGACACCGCAACCAACAGAGCCGTCGCCAAGGTTACTGATAACGATACCTGGTTTATTGTTGTTCTTTTTGTAAAGAGCAGCACCAAGAGCAACGGGAGCAGCACCACCAACGATTGCGTTGTTTGGATAAATACCAAATGGCAAGAAGAATACGTGCATTGAACCGCCCATACCTCTATGGAAACCCGTTTTTCTTGCAAATATTTCACTCATAAAGCCGTATAAAAGGAAATCAACGGCAAGGTCTTTAACGTCACCCGTTTTATTTATTGCTTCAACAGGGGCTAAAGTTTCGCCACCCATAAAGTCTTTCATTATTTGATATAACTTATCTTCTGGAAGTTTGTATATTGAGTTTAAACCTCTTGCTAAAACTTCGCTGTGGCTACGGTGTGAGCCAAAAGTCATATCGTCTAAATCGAGAATATACGCTTGACCAACAGCAGCCGCTTCTTGACCTATTGAAAGGTGAGCAGGGCCTGGATACGAGTGTTTAAAACCTTGATATTCGCCTTTAACTTTAATGTCTTGAATCATACTTTCAAATTCTCTAAGTACGGCGATATCGTTAAAGATACGAACAAAGTCGTCGTTTGAAAAGTTTTTCTTTTCATCGTTAATTGTTTTGTTGTAAGTGTTTACAGGAATATCTGTAAAACTTATTTTACCACTTGACCTAATAAAATTTGGGTCTATAAACTGATTTTTTGGCATATTTTTTCTCCTTTATTAAATTTGGAATATTGCTTCACGAATTATTTCACATACGGTTGGGTGAGGGAATACGAGTTTTTTGATATTTTCAATATCAACTTCTAAATCAATCATTGCTGAAACAGCAACGATGTATTCGCCTGAATACGAGCCTATAATATGTGCGCCTATTAAAGTGTTAGTTTTATTATTTACAACAAGTTTGCAAATGCCGTTAAGGTCGCTGTTTTCAGCAATATATCTACCAGAGTAGGTGAGTGGAATATTTACGCACTTAACGTCTAAACCTTTTGCTTTTGCACTTTCTTCAGTTTCGCCAACGCTTCCAACTTCTGGGTTAGTGTATATAACTGATGGAATAACGTTGTAACGCATAGCGTCTTTTTTGCCTAAAATTGTATTTATAGCAACTTCCGCTTCTCTATACGCCGTGTGAGCAAGCATAACTTTACCGTTAACGTCACCACAAGCGTAAACGTTTGCTACGTTAGTTCTCATTTGTTCATCAGTAACGATAGCGCCTCTTTCAAGGTTTACGTTAATGTTTTCTAAACCAAAACCTTGAGTAACGGCACGTCTACCGATAGAAAGTAAAACTTTTTCACTAATAATCTTTTCAGTTTTACCGTCTTTTTCATAAACAACGCCGTCGTTTTCAATAGCCGTAACTTTTGCGCCTAAATTAAATATTACGCCTTTCTTTTCTAATGATTTTTGTAATATCGTAGAAATTTCAGCCTCTGTTGGACCTGCAATTTTATTAAGCATTTCAACAACGGTAACTTTCGTACCTACTGAAGAAAAATAACTTGCCATTTCTAAGCCGATAACACCGCCACCTATAATAGTAAGAGTTTTAGGAATAACTTCTAAATCTAAAATTTCTCTATTAGTCATAACTAAACCGCTTTCGATATTTTCTTTTAAACCTTGAATAGGTGGAACGACAGGCATTGAGCCCGTAGCGATAATAAGTCTTTTAGCAATAACTTTTTCTTCGCCAGCCTTGATTGAAAAACCTTCGTCGGCTTTGCCTTCAATAAACGCTTCGCCGTAAATAGTTTTTACTTTATTTCTTTTAAGTTGAGCCTTAACTCCGCCAACTAACATCTTTACTACGCCGTTTTTTCTTTCAACAACGGCTTTTTGGTCGATAGAAGTAGGTCCTTCAACTTTAACGCCGTAGTTTTGCGAGTGATTAGCATAATCTAAAACTTTTGCACTGTTTAAGAAAGTTTTACTTGGAACGCATCCTTCGTTAAGACAAACTCCACCAAACTCACGTTTTTCAATTACTAAAGTTTTTAAACCAGCGTGGCCAGCCCTTTCACCGGCAAGATAGCCCGCAGGACCACCGCCTATAACAACTAAATCATAAATTTCCATAATTAACTCCTTAAATATTACCTTCTAAAAGTAAATTGTAACTGAAATTTTCAAGATATTCTTTAAGTTCTTTTAAGAATCTACCAGCAGGAGCACCATCTAATGCTCTATGGTCGAACGTAAGTGATAAACCCATAGCAGTGTATGGTATAACTTCGTCGTTTTTACCAAGTTTTACTCTCGTTTCAAGAGCGTTAACACCTAAGATACCCGTTTGTGGTGGGTTAATAACAGGCGTGAAACTTTCTATTCCCATAGTGCCTACGTTAGATATAGTGAACGTGCCACCGCTTAAAAGTTCAGGATTGATGCCACCGGCAATCGCATCGTTAGATAACTTTTTGCTTTGAACTGCTATTTCAGATAAAGATAAAGTATCAGCACCAAATAAAGTTGGAACTAATAAACCTCTTGGAGTATCGGTAGCAATACCCATATTTACGTGGTCAAAATATCTCATAGTATCGCCGTTAATTAAATGAGCGTTTAAATCTTTGTGATTTTTTAATACTCTTGATACGGCGTAAATTATAATGTGGTTAAACGTAATTGATGGAAGAGAGTATTTTTCAGCATTAGCCTTTAATACTTTTCTTAATTCAATAATGTTAGTGCAGTCAAAAGTAAGAGTCATTGTAAGTTGAGCCATAGAAGATAAACTGTTCATCATACTCTTAGCAATAACTTTTCTAATGTTAGGCATTTTTTCATCTTTGAACGCCTTAAAGTCTTCCATACTATAAGTTTTAACTTCACTTGCAGTTTTAATAGGCGCTGGATTTACGCTTGCTCTTCTAACGTCACTTTCAATAATTCTTCCGTTAGGACCCGTTGGGGTAGCGGTTAGTAAATCAACACCGAGTTTAGTTGCTAAATTTTTAGCCCTTGGTGAAGCAAATATTTTACCATCTTCACTTTGAGTAGGGGTAGCAGTTGTAGGAACTTCTTCAACTTTTACCTCTTCTTTAACCACTTCGGCTTGCTCTTTAGCTTCGCTAGCTTGACTTCCGCTTGGAGCAAGTGAAGAATAATCTTCGCCCTTATTGCCAATTGCAAGCACGTTAGTTAAAACGGGAACTTCATCACCTTCTTCACAAAAAAGTGCTAAAACTTCGCCTTCAAATTCACTTTCTTGGTCGAACGCCGACTTGTCCGTTTCATAAGAAAATAAAACGTCACCCTTCTTAACCGTGTCGCCAACTTTTACGTTCCATTTAGTTAAAATACAACTTTCAACAGTTATACCTTGTTTTGGCATTAAAACACCATTAGCCATATTATTTCTCCTTATTAAAAAAAATGATTTCTATTTTTTAGTTTATTTATAAAATAAATAATTGTCATTATTATACTATATAAAAATAATTTTGTATTAGTTTGAAAATAAGTTGCACAATTACACAAAATATGATAAGATATAATCACAAATAAACACAAATGAACATAAAAATGGCAAAAAGGGGATAAAATGTTAACTTTAGAGAGGCAAGAAGAGATTTTAGAGATACTAAATAAAAATAAATCGGCAACGGTTGATTATTTAGCGAAAGCGTTATACGTGTCGGGGGCTACTATAAGGCGTGATTTAAAAGAAATGGAAAAGCAAGGTATGATAGTGCGTTCGCACGGGGGCGCTATGCCGTTTAAATCAAGTTCGGTTGAAACGTCTTTTTTAGTAAGGGAGCAAAAAGATACTACGGCAAAAAGAAAAATAGCCTCGCTTGCGGTAAGGCTAATTAAAAATGGCGATTCTATATTCGTAGATTCGTCGTCTACTACGAGTTACGTTATGGAACTTTTAAAAGACTTCACAAATTTAACGGTTACGACTACGGGAATTAGAAACGCAACGATATTATCTTCAACCGATAGCGTTAAAATTTATATAGCGGGGGGACTTGTTTCAAACCACTCTAACTCGATATCGGGAACGGATACTATGGATTATATAAGTAGGATACACGCAGATATTGCGATATTATCTTGTACGGGAATTTCCTTAGAAACTGGCGTTAACGATGCAAGCATTGAACAAGCGAAATTAAAACAGCGTATGCGTAAAAATTCTACGAAAGTAGCAATACTTGCCGATTCAACTAAATTTGGTAAAACGTTTATGTGTCACGATTTTGATTTTGATGAGATTGATTATTTAATAACTGAAAAAATTCCACCTATTGAATTTGTTGAGGCTATAAGTCAAACAAAATGTAAGTTAATAGTACCTGAAAGCGTTAGTTTTTAATATAGATAAAAAGAGTGCGTTTGTGTAATCGTCACAAACGCACTCTTTTTATTTATAAGACGTTATTTTCTATTTTTAGCCCATTGTTTCATACGTAAATCTTTAGATAAAATTTTCTTTCTAAGTCTTATAGATTTTGGTGTAACTTCTAATAATTCGTCATCAGCAATAAATTCCATACATTGTTCCAAACTCATAATGGTAGGTGGAACAAGTTTAAGGGCTTCGTCGCTTCCACTTGCTCTACTGTTAGTTAAGTGTTTAGTTTTGCATACGTTAACGACTAAATCATCTTCACGAGAGTTTACGCCAACAATCATACCTTCGTAAACTTCTAAGCCGGGGCTTACGAAAAGAGTCGTTCTTTCTTGTGCGTTAAATAAGCCGTATTGAGTAGTAGTTCCCGCTTCAAAGCAAACTAAACTACCTCTATTTCTTTCTTGAATATCGCCTTTGTACGGCTCGTAACCTAAAAAGATTGAAGACATTGTTCCAAAACCTTTCGTATCGGTTAATAATTCGTTTCTATAACCTATCAAACACCTTGCGGGAATTTTAAAGGTTAGTTTAGTAGTTCCTCTATCGTCGGCGTCCATACTAACTAAATCGCCACGGCGTTCACCAATTTTGCTCATTACCGCGCCAACGTAATCGTTAGGAACTTCAACTACAAGTTCTTCAATAGGTTCGCACTTTTTACCGTCTATTTCCTTAAAAATTACCTTAGGGCGAGATACTTGAAATTCATAACCTTCTCTACGCATTTCTTCTATTAATATAGATAAATGTAATTCGCCTCTACCAAAAACTTTAAAAGTATCGGCACTGTCGGTTTCTTCAATTTTCATAGAAACGTTGGTTTCAATTTCTTTAAAAAGTCTTGCTCTTAAATGCCTTGAAGTAACGAATTTGCCTTCTCTACCTGCAAAAGGCGAGTTGTTTACCATAAAAAGCATAGAAATTGTAGGTTCGTCAATAGCAACGAAAGGAAGTTGTTCAATTTGAGTAGGGGAACATATCGTTTCGCCTATATTTATTTTTTCAATACCTGAAATAGCAACTATATCGCCTAAATAACCGCTTTCAACTTCTACTCTTTTAAGACCTTCGAATTGATAGAGTTTGCCTATTTTAGCGTTGTAATGAGTGCCGTCGGTATGAATAACCGTTACTTGTTCGCCGTCTTTAATTTTACCACGAATAATTCTACCTACGCCTATTCTACCAACGTAGTCGTCGTAATCAATATTGCAAATTATCGTTTGTAAGCCACCTTCCTTATCGCCAACGGGAGCAGGTACTTCTTTAACGATTGTATCTAAAAGGGCTGACATATCACTTTTAGGTTGAGTGTCAATAGAAGCCCAACCTTGCTTTGCCGAAGCGTATACCGTTTTAAAATCAAGTTGGTCGTCGTTAGCGCCAAGTTCTATAAATAAATCTATAACGCCATCCATAGTTTTGTTAAGGTCGCCACCCTTGTCGATTTTATTTATTACGACAACGGGTTTTTTATTTAATGATAAAGCCTTTTTTAAAACGTATCTCGTTTGAGGCATACAGCCTTCTACGGCATCGACAAGTAAAATAACTCCGTCAACCATAGATAAAATACGTTCAACTTCTCCACCAAAATCAGCGTGGCCAGGCGTGTCGATAATATTTATTTTAATGCCGTTATAATTTAACGAAGTATTCTTTGCTAATATAGTAATACCCCTTTCTTTTTCTAAATCGCCACTATCCATAACTCTATCTTGAACAACTTCGTTAGTTCTAAAAGTGCCGTTTTGTTTAAGTAAAGCATCAACGAGAGTTGTCTTACCATGGTCAACGTGTGCAATTATAGCAATATTTCTAATATCTTCTCTAACAAACATAATAACTCCTTAAATAACTAATACATTTTAGTTATTTTAAAGCAATTTGTCAATTATTTTAAACTTGTTAAGAAAAATTGTGAAAAAGGCGTATAAATAGTTGCTATATTTAAAATGATTTGTTATAATAAGCGTAATTAAATATTTGCTGTTACGATATGCAGGATTTTAACTGTGTATATAGGCACTCTGGAGAATCTCTTTACGAGTACCGAAGGGGCAAACGAATTTTTTTCGCCAAACTCTCAGGTAAAAGGACAGATGTTATTTAAACGCTTTAAGTTTTTGTGTTTAAAAATATTATCCTTTTGCTAAAATAACAGCAAAAGGATTTTTTTTGGAGGTTTTTATGCAAAAGATTTATGACGTTTTGAATTGGATTGACGGCAATATATTATGGGGCATACCTATGATTATATTGATTGTTGGCGCAGGTATTTTATTGACTATTCGTACTAAGTTTTTCCAAGTTAGAGAATTTGGTTACGTTTTAAAACAAACTATGGGCCGTTCAATAAAACTTATGAGAGGCGATAAGAAATTAGTTAACGAAAAAGCAATTTCTCCTTTCGAAGCCTTTTGTACAGCGGTATCTGGTACGGTTGGTACTGGTAATATAGTTGGTGTTACAACTGCTATTATTTCAGGTGGTCCTGGTGCTGTATTTTGGATGTGGATTTCAGCGTTTTTTGGTATGATTACCAAATATGCGGAAATTACGCTCGGTATGTTCTTCCGTAAAAAAGATGAAAAGGGCGAATATATAGGCGGTCCTATGTACTACTTAGAAAAAGGTGTAAAAACTAAGTGGCTTGCTATTTTATTTGCCGTATTTACAATATTTGCCGCAATAGGTATGAGTTCTGTACAAGCAAATACAATTCAATCTACTTGGAACGTAACTTATAAATTGCCAACTTGGGTAACTGCTATCATTATCGCAGTTGTTACAGGCTTAGTTGTTGTAGGTGGCATCAAGCGTATAGGTAAAGTAACTTCAATGATTGTTCCATTTATGGCTATTTTCTTTATAATAATGGCGTTAATAGTTATTATTGTTAATATTGCTGCAATTCCTGCTGCTATTGCATCTATCTTTACAAGTGCTTTCTCGGCTCGTTCAATTGCGGGTGGTTTCTTAGGTTACGGTATCGCACAAGCAATGCGTTTTGGTTTTGCTCGTGGTGTATTCTCAAACGAAGCAGGTCTTGGTTCTTCAACTATCGCTTATGCAAGTTCAGATGAAATTGAACCAGTTCGTCAAGGTCTTTGGGGTATTTTTGAAGTATTCCTTGATACTTTTGTAATTTGTACGTTAACAGCATTATTCGTACTTTCAGCAGGAGTTGGGCCTGTTAATGGTGACGGTGCTACTACTGCGCTTTTATCTTTCACAAGTTTAGGTGGCGTTATTGGTGAAATATTCAAATATAGTTATAGTATAATTTTACCTTTATTTGCTTTCTCTACTATTCTTGCTTGGGCAGTATACGGCGAAAAGGCTTGTCAATACTTATTTGGCAAAAAGAGCAACTTACCATTTAACATTTTATACGTTGTAATGATTGTTGCAATGGGCTTATTAACCTTCTTTGGAGGGGATAACCTTGGTGCTGACTTCGTATGGCTTATTTCTGATATGACTAACGCTTTAATGGCAATCCCTAACCTTATAGGTTTAGTTGCACTTAGTGGTATACTTGTTAAAATTACTAAAAACTACTTTGACCGTAAAAAAGGTTTAGACGTTGTTCCTATGCTTTCAGCATATGATGATGAAAACAACGCTCTTGCCGAAAAAATTAAAGGCAAAGTTATTGACTAATATACATATAAAATATTAAGTTAAATCCCACCTTGTTTTACGTAAAGTTTAATGGGGTGGGATTATTTATATGTAAAAAACTAAATAAATCAACTAAAAATAAGAGTTTTACAAAATAAAAAGGCATATTTTTATTAGACAAAAATACATTTAAAATTTTTTTTGAAAATACCAAAAAAACGCTTGACAAAAAATATTATTTATTATATTATAAACAAGCATTAGTCAAGAGTAGTTAGTTATGCTTGATTAAAGCAGTTTCAAACTTTACCTAACGTAGAGTTTATCGGGGTGTAGCGCAGTTGGTAGCGCACGTGGTTTGGGACCATGGGGTCGGGAGTTCAAGTCTCTTCACCCCGACCATTAAATAGGGGCCTTTAGCTCAGTTGGTTAGAGCGGTCGGCTCATAACCGACTGGTCCGGGGTTCGAGTCCCTGAAGGCCCACCAACACAAATTTAATAATAAATGGTTACGGCCTGGTAGTTCAGTTGGTTAGAACGCTAGCCTGTCACGCTAGAGGTCAGGGGTTCGAGCCCCCTTCAGGTCGCCATTTTTTGCCTCGGTAGCTCAGTCGGTAGAGCAGGGGACTGAAAATCCCCGTGTCGGTGGTTCGATTCCGCCCCGAGGCACCACAGAAGAAACAAATAAGAACTAACAATAATATGCTGGCGTAGCTCAATAGGCAGAGCAGCTGATTTGTAATCAGCAGGTTGAGGGTTCGATTCCATTCGCCAGCTCCATAAACGGAGAGGTTCCCGAGCGGCCAAAGGGAACAGACTGTAAATCTGTCGGTGTTCACCTTCGATGGTTCGAATCCATCTCTCCCCACCAAAAAAGTCGTATTATTTTGATACGACTTTTTTTATCCATTACGGAGTAATGGTATATCA